>JBIIOK010000238.1:0-2711 GCA_044336985.1 Pirellulales bacterium
CCGCGGCTGAAGACGCCCGGCCGCGAGTGGCCGTAGTCGAGGTAGAGGCTGGCGTCGCGCTGGCGGGCGCGACGGTGGGCGTCGAAATAGGCCTTGCCAGGCCACGGCCCCTCAGCGAGGAACACGCCGTTGTATTCGAGCAACGATCCCTTGCGGAAATGCAGCTGCGAGATCGAGCGGTTGTAGTCGATGAGCGCCCGGTAGTAGGAGCTCTCCGCCTCCGCCCGGCGGCGCTGGGCGTCGAGGAGTTGGTCGAACGTGACGGTGCCGGCATCGTAGGCCGCTTGCACCGCCTCCACCTGCTTCTCGGCCGCCACGCGGCGGTTGAAGTTCGTCTGCGACAGGGCGAAGTTCGTGTCGACGTTTCGCACCGCCTCGACGAGCGCGTGCGAGACTTCGAGCTCCTCGTCCTGGAGGCGGGCCCGCTCGCGGGCGAGGCTCAGCTGGAAGTGCCGTACGGTCGAGAGCTCGCGCCGGAAGCCGATCGGCATCTGGAACTGCGCCCCGGCCTGCCATTCCTGGAATTTGCCGCTGAACATCGTCGAGTAGGCGTCGGTGCCCCGCAGCGGATCGAGATTGTCGGCGTTGTAGGGGTTATAGTTCTGGTTGAGCAGATCCTGGCCCATGCCGAGGAATCGCCAGCGACCGATGAGATCGAGCCGGGGCAGGAGCAGGTTCTTGGCGGCGGTGAGTTCGAGTTCACGCTGCTTGATCACCCACTTCTGCTTGCGCAGTTCCGCCGACCGCGAAAGCGACTCGACGAGCGATTGCTGCCAGTCGAACGCGATCCGGGCGGTGGTCGGCTCGTCGGCCGGGCGAATGAGCCGGCCGTCGCTGGCCGTGATGCCCATCATGTAGCGGAGCCGGTTTTCGCAGCGGTAGACGTCGGTGAGCGCCTGTTCCACTTCGCTGCGGAAGAAGAAGTATTGCTCACGTGCCTGGGCCTCCTTGTCAGCCTCGCCGCCGCGGGATTGCTCCACGTAGAGGGCGTGCACCTTCCGCCAGGCCTCGAGCGAGCTGTCGCGGCCGGCCTTGCGGGCCTCGAGGTTGCGGTAGGCGAAATAGAGTTCCCAGTACGACTGCTCGGTGTCGCTGACGAGGTTTCGCACGCCGGCCTCGAACTCGGCCAACGAGATGTCGGCGTTGACGCGGGCCAGGAGCACGCCGCGAAACGCCGGCCGGCCGTAGATGTTCTCGAAGGCGTCGGGGCCGGCGATCCGGTTGTAGGTGACGCCGGCGCCCTGGAGGAGCGGCTGGTTGAAACTGAAATCGTAGTTGGTGGTCCAGGTGGACGGCACCTCGCGGATCGGCGAGTTGTTGTTGTCGTAGACCGTCTGATTCGCGAAGCCGAACGTGGCACCGGTGGCCGTGCGCTTGGTGACGCCGGTCGTCCAGTTGCCGGTGTCGCCGAGCAGGTGCTGCGGGAAGATCGTCCCGCCGCGGGCGTCGAAGTTCTGCGCGCGGTTGAGCCGGTCCCAGGTGAGCGAGCTCGTGAGCTGCGCGTCGAAGAGCGCCAGGGCGCTCTCGACGCCACGGAAGGGATCGGTCTCGGTGATCGCCGGGTCGTAGATGCTCGGCGTCTGCGTGGGCGCGGTGAGCAGCGACACGGCGGGCTCGCCCGTCTGCGGCCGCGGGCCGCCGAAGCTCGCGAACCGGCCGCCGAGGTTACGGAGCACCTTGCCGTTCTCGAGCGCCGTGCGGACGGCCTCCTCGAGCGAGAGCTCCCAGATCTGGTCGAATTTGGCGTTCGTCAGCGTGAGCGGCTCGGTGGTGCCGGCCGCCTCGTCGAGCGGCTGCTGATCGGTGTCCGGATATTCGAGCTTTTGGATCGCGCCGACATAGTGCGAGAGGTCGCCGTCCTCGAAGAAGTAGAACGGCTGCCGCGGCGCACACCCGCCCGCGAGCATCGAGATGCTCGTCAGGATCACCCAGATGGTGCGGGCGGTGCGGTTCACGGGGGGGTCTGCAAACGGTGAAAAACACGATGCGTTCAAAATGCCGCCGCTGCGCCCGAGGGGAACGGCCCGCGGAAGAGCGGCCATTCCCGGCGTGGTGCCCCCCGACTCCACGCCCGCATCGCGTGCACCCAGGCGCAGCGACAGCACTGGGGATATCGGCCCTACCACCCGCAAACTTGGGGGAATCGTCAGAGTCAGCCCATTCACTCAGCAGGCTGGGAAGACTGGGAAGGCCAGCGAGAGGAGCAGGTTTCGCGAGGTGCTCCGGCCTCCAGCCAGACGAACCGTGCGGCGGCCCCCGGCTCCGCTGCCACCAACTTCAGGCCTTCCTCCGGCCCGAGAACACTCGCGGCCGTGGCGAGGGCATCGGCCGTTGAGCAGTCGGCCGCAATCACCGTCACGGCCGCCGGCCCGATGACGCCGACCCCGGTGCGTGGATCCACGATGTGGCTGTAGCGAATCCCGTCGATTTCCACGCCCTGACGGGCATCCCCGGACGTCGTCACCGCAGCATTGGCGAGCACGAGCGTCTCCCGCGTCGCTCTGGCTGACGTCGGATCGAGCGGCGCGACTTCGATCCGCCATCCCGCACTGCCGGGCGGCGGCCCCGACACCCCGATGTCGCCCGAGGCATCGACCATCGCCGCAGCGATCGATCGGTTCCGCAAGACTTCGAGTGCTCTGTCGATCGCATACCCCATCCCGATGCCGCCGAGATCGAGACGCATGCCCGACGCCATGAGCTTCGCCGCC
>JBIIOK010000019.1:0-27931 GCA_044336985.1 Pirellulales bacterium
GGTTTCTGGAGTGCCTGCGATAGGCTGAGTGCCAGGCTCTGTTCCATCGGTCTTCCAGAGAAACTGAGATCCCGAATCGTAGTCGTACGTCTTGAAATAAAGGGCTCCGTTAAAAATCGTCAGCGTCGACGGCGAGGAACCGTTTGCTCCTGCTTTGAGATCTTTCACCAGCTGCGTGCCCGCGGCGCTGCCATCGGAGACCCACAGTTCGGTGCCGTGGATCCCGTCGTCAGCGACGAAGAAGAATTTGTCACCGAGCACCGTGAAGCCGTACGGATACGAGGGGCTGACTCCCTGGTAAATATCTTTGACAAGCGTCGTGCCGGCAGTCGTGCCGTTGGTCTTCCAAAGTTCGCGGCCATGCGTTGCATCTTCGGCCGAGAAGTAGGCGAAGCTGCCCATCACGAATGTTTCGGAAGGACCACCCGACCGCGGAACCGCGTTGATGTCGGTCACGAGCGACGGCGTGACGGCCAGCGCGAGCCGCGGCTCGAGCTGCTGGACGGCGAGGCGGGAGGGGCGGCGGTTGCGGCGGAGCGAGCGGCGACGCATCGAAATGTTCCCTGTGACGGCGGATGAATGAGGCGCAGTAACTGACGCGATGGCCGCTGAACGCGCGGCCCCCAACTGGGGGGTTTTGTACCGCAGCGGGTGTCGAAGTCAAGCGTTTGGCTGGCGCGACGCAAATCGCCCGAACGCCCGAGCCACTCGGTCGATTGTGGGGGGCCAGCCCGGATCGCCGTTTCCGCGCAGAAACCGTTCATGGGTGCCGGGATACCAGGGGAGCGAACCATCCCGGGAACACTCGCGCCAGGCGGCCCGAGGATGCATGACCACCCAGCAGGGCTTTCCCAGGCCACCGGCCACGTGGAGCACGGACGTGGGCACCGTGACCACGAGATCGAGGGCAGCGACGAGGTGGAAGGTTTCGCGGTAGTCGCGGTGCTGCGTGATCTCCGGCAGGCTCACGATCGGGATGCCGTGACGCTCGCGAAACGCAGCGAGCTCGTCTTCGCGATCGCGATACTCGAGCGACACGAAACAGGCCTCCTGTCGCAGGACCGGCTGCCAGTCGTCGAGCGGAATACGGCGGTAGACGGCATGCGTATGGTCGAGGCCGCCGGTCCAGGCAAGGCCCACGAGCGGCCGGCCTCGCGCGTGGCTCACGAGCGATTCGCGGATCGACGCGACCCGCTCCGGCGCGACGGTGAGATACCCTTGTCGATTCGGGAAGTCGCGGTCGTCGTTGCGATAGAAGCCGGCGAGATCGCCGATCGGCACCACCCAGTCGATGGCCGCGTCGGTTTGCAGCAGCGACACGCCACCGTCGGCAGTGCAGAAGTTGTCTTGCCACAGGCTCCGCAGCCGCGGATTGCAATCGAGGACGAGCCGGCCGCCGCGGCCCCTGACATCGGCCGTGAATTCCGCGAGCAAGCCTGCGAAGAGGATTTCGTCGCCGAGCCCCTGCTCGCCGTGACAGACCACCGTCTGGCCAGGGGCGATGCTTTCGATATCGCAGAGCCGCGGGGGCTGGCGACCATCGACGCCGTAGCGTGGAGCCTTGACGATGCCGGCCGCGATGCGATGGGCATATTCCTGCCATCCCTCCCGCCACCGCCCCTGCTCGAGCAAGAGCAGGCCGAGATTCCAGCGGATGTGCGGGCTCTCAGGGCAGTGGCGAAGCGCCTCGCGGGCCACGGCTTCGCCGGCCTCCGGATCGCCTTCGTTGACATACGTCGCGGTGAGATTCAGCCAGACAACGGGATTTTGTGGGGCAACCGCGGCGGCCGCCCGCAGGACGCGGCGGGCCTCGTCGAGCCGTTGGTTGCGCCGGTGCAGGAAGCCAAGGTTCAAGAGCGGCGGCACGAATGCCGGAGCGATCGCGATGCAGCGATCGTAACACTCCGCGGCCCGATCGTCGTCGTGGCGGACGAGCGCGCAGTTGCCCGCCGCATAGAGCAGGTTTGGATCGTCGGGCGACTCGACGAGCGCGGCCCGAACGATCTCCTCGGCACGATCCACCTCGCCGCGGACGAGGTGCTCCCTGGCGGTTTGGGCGGCGACGATCGACGGAGGCCGGGGGTTCGGCACGACACACCCGCTACTTTCGGTAGACGCAATCGACGTCTTGCAGCACCACGATCCGCTTGCCGGCGATCGTACGCAGCCGGTCGCAGAAGACGACGTGCTCCGCGAGCGCCCGCGCGCGGTCGAACCCCGTGGCGTAGGTCGTCCAGCGGATCCGCTCGTCGCCGAGGACGGCCGTCGGCACGAGCGCGAAGCCGCCGAACGCGGCTGCGACATCGAGCACCGCCACCGACTCCGGCACGATCCGCAGCGGATAATTCGCCGGCCTGCCCAACGCGCAGCGGCGGCAGCGGGCGAAGCAGCAATAGGGATGGTGGTGGCAGTGGTCGAGATCCTGGAAGGCGAACGTGTCGAAATAATGATCGGCGACCACATAGCCGGGCATGTCGGGAGCCGGCGTGCCCACGACCATCTGATCGGACGGGAAAAGCTGCTGCGTGTAACAGGTGAGCATGCCGATCGAGTCGGGCCGGGGATCGCGGCCGCGGGCGGCGAAGATGCGGTCGAGCACGTCGTCGGGAAAATAGATCTCGCTGTCGAGCAGGAGCGTCCACTCGTCGGCCGCGAGCGGCGCATCGGCCATCGCCACGTCCACCGCGAAATTCCGCATCCGCGCCAGCGGCATGATGCGGTCGTAGTTTTGGCCGCTGCGGGCCCGCTCGTAGCGGATGGCCAGTTGCCGGCTCGTGAGCCGGCCGCGGCGGGTGCGCATGAATTCCGCCAGGAGCGGCGCGGTGGCGTCGAGCGAATCGTTTTCGAGGAAGTAATACCGTAGCGGCAGGCCGGCCCGTTCCCAGGCCTCGAACCGGGCGAACGCATGGGGGAGGTAGTCGGCGTTGTCGCGAACCAGCGCGATCACGCAGACCGCCGACGGCATGCGGTCGGCAGTCGCTGTCTTCGGCCGCGGTGGCGGCAGCGGCGCCGGCCGCGGATGGACGACGATCGTCGGGGCCTCGCGCTCGTATGAAACGAACGGCTGCAGCCGCTTCCATTGCCCGGTGAAATGGATCGATTTCGCCCGCGCGACGGCCGACGGGATGTCCCAGAACGTGCGGTTGAACTCGTCGGGCAGGCGGACGGCCTTCGGGCCGAGCGCCCGCATCAGCATGTTCCAGTAAGTCGAGCCGGGGGCGAAGTCATTCACGCTCGGATGGCGTTCGCGGACCGCTGCAAACTCCGCGCTGAAGTCGCGGCGCAGGTAGAGGAAGCCGGGCTCGAGGAGCCCGGGGCTCGGCGGCCCACCCGGCGTCGTGAAGCCGTGGCGGGAGAGATCGTCGAGCACCGGCTGCAGCGGCAGCGGGTTGGCGGCCCAGAGTAGGTCGGCTTCGGGCGCGATCTCCTGGATGCCCTGCAGATCGGCGACGACGTCGGTGTCGGGATCGATGTAGAGCAGTTCGTCGAGGCCCAGAGCCGATGTCAGGCCGGCACGCAGTTCGTCGAACACGAGCAGCCGGCGGCCGGCGTGCGGATCCGCGAAGGGCATCGGCACCACCGAATGCCACTGCTGCCTCAGCCGCGCCAGCAGATCGTCGATGCTATTGGCCGTCGCCGCCACGTCTCGCCCGGCAGGCGGCACGAGCAAGAGCAGGTGGCGGCGGACCGGGCCGGTGCAGTTGGCATCGATCAGCGCCGCGAATCGCGGCAGCACGTCTTCAACCCAATGGTCCGCCTTGCAGATCGTGGCGATGTCGAGCGGAGATGGCATGAAGTCTCGCCCGTCCGCGGGCCGCCGGCCTGCTCAGCCGTCGGGGTCGTCGAGCAATTGCTGCAGACGGGCCGCATGCTCGGGCACGCACCGCGGCAGCCACGAGGCGTCGATCAGGCCGAGGGAGATCAGGTCCTGGAGATGCACCTGGTCCTTGCGTCGGAATGCATTGAGCTTCATCCGCACGAGAGCCTCGAGCGCCACGACGTGATAGTCGTCGGCGAGTTCGCGTTCGGCGACGTCGGCGGTCGGCAGGGGATACGACTCGCGCACCTTCTCGCCCGCGAACAGCAGATGAATGGCATCCCGCGGGCTGCCGTTGGGGCCGTCGATGAAACAGGTGACGTCCATCACCGTGGCATGCACGAACCCGACCGACTCCAGGGCCACCTTGATGCGATCGAAATCGGAGCGGCGGACGAGGATGTCGACATCCTGCGTGTTTCGCACCGCGGCCCGATCGACCCGCGACACCCAGGCGGCCACGGCGTTGCCGCCGGCCACGGCATAGGGGATGCCGGCCCGTTCGAGGGCCGCGGTCGCTCGCAGGGCTCGTTCGCGGACGGCTTGCACGGCCTCGATCATCCTCTGCCAGGAGAAGTCGCGGAGTTCGACCGTCACGGACACACCTCGTTCTCGGCTCACCCGAACCTGCCGGGGTTGGAACAGTCTACCACGCCGCGGGGCGTGAAAGCGCCGGTTCACGAAAGCCCGCAGCGCAAGCAAGGTCCATCCGCCCCGCTGATCCGGCCGATCCTGAAGCGACGCCAACTCTCCTCGCTCGCGCTTCGGGCTTCCGGGGATCCGCTTGCGGAGCAAGCGGTCTACTACTAGCAAGCGGTCTACTTCAGAAGACCACCTGAAACTGCGTCTGGATCGCGGTGCCAGTGTAGCCGGCGCGGTAGGGATAGAGGAAGTTTTGCGCGGGGTTGCGGTTGATGTGGAGCGCCTCGAACGTGAGCCGGGCCTGGCGGGTTTTCTTGAGATACCAGTTGAGCCCGCCGCCATACTCCTGGCCTGTGCCGTAAGGGCCCGTGACGACGCTGGACCGGCCGTAGACCTCGTAGGTGCGCGGCACGAAGCACCAGGAAAGATAGGCCATGCCTCCTTGGTCGAAGATGCTCGATCGATCGAAGGGCCCATCGCCCGAGAAGTCGTCGAGCAGCCGCCAGTAGTATTCGCAGAACACGCCGACGCCCTGCCACTTCCAGGCCGCATCGACCGTCGCGAGCTTGTAAAGAAAACGATCGACGACGGTGCGACCTCCCAGGGCGCCGGTCGCCGCGAGCGGCGTACCGTCGGAGAGCCGCACGATCGTGTCTTCGGGATTGTTGCCCACGATCGGATTTGCGTAGGTGGGGGCGTAGACGCCGCTCGTGCCAAAGCGGATCACGGGATCGTCGTGGTGCTCCATGTCGGAGGCGCCGATGCCGAACGGGCCCCACGGTTCCCACCAGGTGTTGCCCGCCCAGGCCATCGACGTGCCGCGGCGGAGGACGCCCGTCGTGCCGCCGTCGATCGCGTTAAAAACGCCCGCCTGGTAGTGGAGCGTCTTCTCGGCGAGCGAGCCGATCGCAGCCACGCCCGGGCTGAAGCCGGGACGGAAAAACGTGTTGGCCATGCTGCGGTCGATGCCCGTCGTCCACGGCGACGACTCGAGCCACTCGCGGGTGCCGGGCACCGGCATCATGCCGCCCCCGACGGTGGCCGCATCATCGAACTTCCAGCCCAACAGGCCGATCGGCACGACACCGGAGCGGATGCCGACGTTCGTCGTGCCGAAGAGGGCGAAGTTATAGACCAGCCGCTCATCGACGACGTGACCGTGAAACGAGAGCAGGAAGCGGTTGATGTTGAAGGTGTTGATGTTGTTGATCGGGAGTTCGCGGCCGGTGGCGTTGGTCCATTGCGTCGCATCGCGGGCGAATTCGAACCAGCGCAACTGCATGTAGCCGCCGAGCGCCATCGCAAACGGAAACTCGCCGCGGCGCGGATCGTTTTTGAGCAGGATCAGCCCCTTCGGCGGCGCGAGATCGGTCATCGGGATGTAACGCGGCCGGGGAATGCCGGCGAGCCGCGCCGCGACCGCCGCATCGACCAACGCCTGCAGCTGCGCCTCCTGCGCGGGATCCTCGTGGGTGAACGGCTCCTCGAGATACTGCACCGGCGCCACCTCCTCCGGCTCGGCGCGGGCCGGCGCGCAGAGCGCGACCACGACCCAGCCGAGCAGGCAGCGGGCGGCGAGATGCACGAGGGATGGAATGCGGGCGCGCATGGTGATCCACCATCAAAATCGGGTGGGATCGTGCCGGTCGTGCAGGATTTTCCGGCAAGGCAAGATGGGTAAGTAGGACAGGCTTCAGCCTGTCAGAGAGTGCGACAGGCTGAAGCCTGTCCTACTCGGACCGCGGGGGGCCAGCGGAAGCCGGTTTCGATCGCAAACCGGCAGAGCCGGCGGATCGTCGGCTCGTCGAGCGCCGGCGAGGCCAGGTCGGGCACGGCGCGGCGCGTGGCCGACGAATCAAACTCCGGATCGTCGCGCCAGTAGGCCCGGTAGACCTGCATCTGGTCGCCGAAGAGCCGCGCGAGGAGCGCGGGATCGAAAGAGGAGGCAGGCTTGCCGCCGCCGCCCACCTTTGGCCGCTCCGCCATCTCGACCACCATCTGCTCGAAGACGCGGCAGAGCAGGCCCACGCTCGTGGGCCGGGTGGACGTGAGGTGATAGGTGGTGCCGTGCAACGACGGATCGAGAATGATCCGCGCCATCACAGCCGACACCCAGTCGACCGGTACCAGATTCTTGCACTCGCCGCCCGACATCCCGAGCACGTCGAGCAAGGAGCCCGATTCGAGCGACGCCTGCAGAAACGCCTCGACGAACGGCTGCACGATCCGCAGCGGCTTGTAGAACCCGTGAAACGTGTTCGTGAAGCCGTTGAGGAGATCGCCGACGATGATGCTTGGCCGATAGACCGTGAGCACGTCGAGAAAGTCGGCGGCCCGCACCGCCTGCTCCGACTCGATCTTGCTCCGCTCGTAGTCGTTGCCCGGCGTCTGGCCGACGTCGAGCTCCGTCTCGAGCACTCGGCCGCGCCGCAGGCCACAGACGTAGGCAGTGGAGACATGATGCAGCCGACGGATGCCGGCGGTGCGACAGAGCTCGAGCATGTTGACCGTGCCACCCACGTTGCTCGCATAGGGCTCGCCGTCAGCCTCGCGTCGGTCGAATGAAAGGCTGGCCGCGGAATGCACCACCTCGTCGACATTCGCGGCGACCCACTCCAGGGCTGACGGGGAAAGACCAAGCCCGGGAGATGTGATGTCGCCCTGAAGGACCACCGGCCGTGGCACCTCGGCGCCGGCCACCTCGCGCCAGTCGCGCAGCAGATCGTCCACCCGCGCCTCAGCGCCGGCCGTCTTGCTGCCGCGCACCACCACCGCTACCTGCCGGCCCTGCGCCGAAAGATCGCGGAGCAGGAAGCGGCCCAGGAGACCGGTGGCGCCCGTGAGCAGGATGCAGGAGGAATCGCTCAACCTAAACATGGATTGCGGCTCCACCATCGACGACGAGCGTCTGCCCCTGCACGAGGTCGGAAAGCGGCGAGGCGAGGAAGAGGACGGCGTCGGCCACGTCGGCCGCCTCCAGCATCCGCTCACCCATCATTGTCTTGTATTTGCGACCCGCGAACATCTCCGCGGCGCCCGGCAGACGTCGCGTGGAATCGGTCTCCACGAGGCCGGCCTCGACGACGTTGACATTCACGCCGCGGTCGCCGAGCTCGAGCGCCCAGTGGCGGGCGAGCGCCGTAAGCGCCGCCTTCGAGCCGCCGATCAGGCCATACATCGGCAGCGCCATGTGGGTGCCGTGGCTCGAGAGCACGATCGCCTTGCCGCGGCCCTCCGCCGATTCGAGAAGCGGCGACGCCGCCTTGAGCAGGTATACGAGCGAAAGGACATTCGTGTGCATCGCGGCGTCGAAATGACGCTGCGTCGTGGCGGCCAGTGGACGAAACCCGCCCGTGGCGGCGTTGTGCACGAGGATGTCGAGGCCGCCGAATTCGCTCTTCACGAAGCCGATCATCTCGTCGACGTCTTCCTCCTCGCCGACGTCGGCGCGGATGCAGGCGACATTGCGGCCCATGGCGGCGACGGCCTCCGCCACCTCCTCGGCTTCGCGAGCACTCGTCACGTAATTGACGACGATGTCGGCGCCCGCCTCCGCGAGCCGCAGGGCACAGGCCTTCCCGATGCCGCGGCTCGAGCCGGTGACGAGGGCCACTTTTCCGGTGAGATCGATCATGTCAAACGCTCCTTGCTGGGTGTGCTGTGGTCGTGGATGCGGCATCAAGGCCGACGCGCGTAAATCAGCCAGTGCCGCGAGAACACGTCGGGGGCCTGCTGGAAACGATGCGTCTGAAAGCCTTGCTCGATGAGCAGCCGATCCATCCGCTCGCAGGCTTCGTCCCCCTCGTGAACCTCGATGATGGCTTGCCGAACGAGCGGCCAGTGACGCGGCTCGATGCCTGCCATGCAGTCGAATTCAGCCCCCTCGACGTCGATTTTCAAGAGGTCGATCCGCGTCACCTGCTCCTGGTCGATGACGTCGGAAAGCCGGACGAGTCGGCACGTCACCCGCTCGGCCTGCTGATAGCGGCGGCGGATCGATTCTGCCCACGCCTCCGCCAAGCGGCAGGGCACGAGGCTGAAAAGCGGTCCGATTCTGCGGCGCAGGTCGGCGCGGATGAACCGGTTGGAATCAGCGCGCGCCTCGCGTGAATCGTCGGGATACATCGACGAACTGGTCGACGTGAGCGGGTAGAATGTGAACTCGGCCTCACCTTCCTTGTCCGACGCGCCGGCGGCATGCAGGTGGACATCGAGGTGATTGTGGCGGGCGGCGTTGAGTTCGAGCGCGGCGAACGTCGCGGGGATCGGCTCGAAGGCATGCACGACGCCCCCCGCGAGCCGATCGTTGCACCACATCAGGCAGAGGCCGATGTTGGCGCCCACGTCGAAGATCGTGTCGCCATCGGCGATCACGATCCCAAACATCTCGTAGATCCGGTCGGTGAAGATCTCGCCGTAGGCTATCTCCGTGTTTTCGCGGCAGTGCGTGGCGACGCAGCGCCCGTCGGGCAGCTGCATCTCGAGGACGGCGGCCGTCGTGCCGTCAGCGGGTTGCATGATCATGCTGCGTCCTCATCACCAAGCCCCATCCGCTCGAGCAGCCAGCTCTGGAAATGCGTGATCCGCTCCTCTCGGCGGGAGATCAGGCCGGGGCCCGGGTGCCGCGGCGACTCGACGCCGGCCTGCACCTGCGGCAGGATCGCCACGTCTTCGGCGATGATCCGTTGCCAGACCCGCAGCGAACTGCGAACCATCGACCGGGCGCAGGCATCGGCGAGCGGCCGCGGCCGCCGGGATTGCCAGGCCAGGCTGCGGAACGATACGCGGCAGCTCGCGGGACCCGTCGGCACGACCGACTGACAGCCCACGCCGAGATCTGTCTCGACCCACATGAACGACGGATGGATATGGCTGTGCACATAGCCGCCATCCGCAGGGCGGCCGATGCTCCGCGCGAGCAATCGCTTCGCGTTGCCCCACCAGGTCGGGTCGCCTGGCGCTTCGAATCGCGAGCGACCGATCGAAATTTCATGTACGCAGGCCTGCTCCGCGGGATACGCGCCGAGCGTCGCGGCATGCACCGTGCCGACGTGATAGCTCTCGAGATTGTTTTCGACGAGCAACTTCCAGTTGAACGGCAGATCGTAATCGGCCCGCCAGACCATGCGGGTGGCCGCATCGAAGCGATCCTCGATCCGTGCGGCGTCATCGCCGAGCCACTCGCGCACCGGCGGCGCCGCGGGATCGAACGTGAGAAACACGATCGCTCCGACGGTCTCCACGCGCAGCGTTCCGAGGCCGAGCTGACCCTTCTCCAGCGGTCGAAAGCTCGGTGCGTCGGGGATTTTTTGCGTGGCGCCCGATTCGCCGTATTCCCAGCCGTGGTATTCGCAGCGGAGCACGTCGCAGTGGCCGCGGGCCTTGCCAGTCAGCTTCGCGAGCCGGTGGGCGCAGACATTGCGATAGCCGTGAATGCCACCGCCGGAACGCCGCAGGAGCACCGGCCCGTCCACGTGATCGAACGTGACGAAGTCGCCGTCACGAGGAAGTTCCTCGGCGAGCGCCACCGCCCACCAAGCCGGCCGCAAGACGCGATCAAGCTCGCGCTCATGCCAGGCGCGGTCGTAATACGCTTCCGGCGGTAGCAGCTGCGGCAGGTGGGTCTCGCTCACGAACATGCGACCGCCTCCACGGCTGACGGCGCCCAACCATCGGCCGCCTCGTGGTCGGCCGCCACGGCAATGGCCACCAGATGCATCCCGGCCACCGTGAAGATGCCCTGGCCGCAGACCGGGCCATGCTCGCCGCGAACGCTCCAGCGAAAGCCCGTGCAGCCGAGATGATTGATCTCGACGGAGCACGGACGGAATCCATCGTCGATGCAGGCGGCCTTGAAGGCAGCTTCCTTGGCCCCCCAGAGCCGGGCCCGCAAGAGGCCGTCTTCGTCTGGGAGCAGCGCGAGCTCGTCGGGCGTGAACCACACATCGAGCGAACGGCCGGCCTCCGCCGGATCGACGATATCAATGCCGACGTTGGCCGTGCCGCAGACCGCCGCGGCGATCATGCTGCCGATGTGCGACACCGACACGGATAAGGCAACCGACCTGCCTCGCACCATTGCCACCGGGCGGCCCGACGGCATCAGCGCGGCAACGCGGATCAGGCGCCTTTCGCATCCGACCCGCGCGGCGACGAGATCCTCGGCGAGCCGGGCGGCCTCGCCCGAAACACCACTCCCCTCTGCCGAAAAGTCGATCGAAAAATCGACGTGGCAGCCCGCGATCGCGATGCGGCGATCGATGCAGCGACGGGAAGGGCTCGTCGGCGCAGGGCAGTCGATCATCCGCGACCTTTCTCAGCGCCCATGATCGCCAGATGCAAGCCGTCGAGCGCGAGGATCGCACGGCCATCGTCACCAAAAAGCACGAGGTCGTAGACGCTCTCCCGCACGTCGTTCGAGCGAAACACGATCCGCGCGATGCAGGTCTCTCCGCTCCGCGGCCGGCCTGTGATTCGCAGCCGCTCGAACTTCACCGGCACTTCCACCCGCAGCCCGCAGAGGATGTAGGAATAGACGGCGCAGGCCACGATGCAGCCGTCGAGCAACGCGGCCGGCACGGTCCAGCCCCCGGCGCCGCGAGGAGCCGCGACGACATCGGCCGCCGGAGCGACGAGGCGGCCCCAGCCGCCAGAGCGGTCGAGGAACAGTCCTGTCAGCGTGCGGAAAGAAGCGCCGTGCCGCAGGGGCGCATCGTCGGCATAGACCATGGGGTTGAAGGGCAGCGGCGGCTCCGATTTCTTTTCCACGATCGGAGCGGCTGCCTCCGTGGAGACGACGCAGCGAATGGCCGGGCGTTGCTCGGTGGCCGCATAGCCCACCGCTTCCACGGCGCCTTTATCCGCGGCGGCAATCTCGACCTTCACCTGCCGCGGCTGGTCGGTCGGGAAAGCAATCGGCCGCTCGACGGTGAAGTCGCGAATCTCCTGCACCTCGCCGCAGGCTCCAGAGGCGATTGCCGCCTGCGCGAGAAGCTCCGCTCCCATCACCGCAGGCAGCAGTGGCCGACCGAACTGCAGATGGTCGAGCAGGAACCGATCCGTGTTCGGATCCAATTGGAATGTGACTTCCGACGACGTGGCGCCGGCGGTCACCCCTGCGACGAGGCTGCCTCGGTTGCCAGGAGCGGCGGGCGCGCCAGCGGTCGCTGCATCCGGCACGCAGGCCGGTTCGGTGACCAGGACCTCGGCCTCGGGCAATCCCGCCTCGATCTCGTTCATGAAACGGCGGACGCCTTCGGCGAGCGGCATGAACTTCAGGCCGAACTGCTCCAGCACGAACCGGCTCTCCGGCCGGCTCGCCATGCCCACTTCGTCCCAGGCATGCCAATGAAACACCGTGGCCCGCAGGCCGCGTTGCCGCCGCGCATCGAGGATTTTCGCGAGCATGTCGTTGGCGAGCGAATAATCGGCCTGGCCGTGGCCGCCGAGACGGCCGCTCGTCGAACCGAAGCCGACGACCGCCTCGAGTGCCGCGGGGTCGAGCGTTGACAGCAGATGCTCGATCCCCACGCACTTCGGGCCGAGCGTGGCGGCGAGTCCCTCGAGCGTCTTCTTCTCGAATCGGCAGGCCGACTCGAATCCGGCGCCGTGCAGCACACCTCGCACCGGCCCCATCTCCTGCGCGACCCGCTGCACGAGCGACCGCACCGTGGCCTCATCGGCAAGATCGCAGGCGAAATAACGGGCCTCGACTCCAGCCTCGCGGAACCGGGCCAGCGACTTCTCAATCTCGATCGACTTCTCGACCTTGCGCCAGGCCGACCGGGGATCGGTGCCTTGGCCGCGGGCGTCGAGCATCACACGACCTTTGAGCTCCTTAAGCCCAGCCTCGTCGAGCGCGAGCCACGAACGTTCGACGGCGACGGGATTCGTCGATCCGACGAGCGCGAGCACGAGACCGTGCCTGCGGCCGAGTTCGCGGGCACACTCCGCCGTCACGCCCCGCGCGCCTCCGGTCACGATCCACACGCTGCCACGCGCAAGCGAAGCGAGCGGCTTGCCAGACCGCGGACGCTGCTCGCATGGCACGACGGTCACCCGGCGGCCATTCACGAGGCCGACCTCGACCGGTCCGGCGGCATCCTGCATTTCTTCGACGACGACGGCGGCCAACTGCGACGGGGCGACGCTTTTCGGCGCATCGACCACGCGCACATGGAGCGCGGGAAACTCGCGGGCTATGCCTTTGAACAGACCGGCGACCGCGCCCCCCTCGACGGCGCCAACGGCCCCCGAGATTCCGAAGTCACCGCCGAGATCGACCACGGCCGTGAGCGTGGCCGAGGCGATGTCGCCCGCCTTGCCTCGCATCATGATCCAACGCTGGCAGGCGAAGAACGGTGCGACGATGGCCTCGTTGCGACGTCCGGCCCAATGGTCTCCGGGTTGCTCCGGCCGGGCGGCCACGAGGACGTGGCGGACCGGCTTGTCTTCCTCGGCGCGTTCGACCGCAGCGATCACCTCTTCAACGGAGCCGCAACCGACGCGGACCGGCACGGCGGCGCGCGCCTGAACGGCCTGCACCAGCGATTCGGCCAGCCCACCGCTTCCGAGGATCATCACCCGCTCGCCGGCAAGACTGCGCACGGCCCGCGTGGCGCCGAGTTCACGAATGGCAAGTCCATAACGCCGCGTGATCTCGCCCGCGGCGGGCCGCCAGGCCGCGCCGGCGATGGCCGGATCGTCGCCAAGCCATTCGCCTGCGAAGGGACCACCCGAAACCGCGGTCGCAGCAGGGTCTGACACGCCGCAGGCGAGCCAGGCACACGTGGCCGAGAGGGCGTCGCGAGCGGCGGTGTTACTCCGGTTCAGCAGGGACGCGAGCGCCTGAGGGGCATCGACGGCGCCATCGGCGAGGGCGACTCGCAGGAGCGGCGACTTCGGATCGCAAACGGAGAAAGCCTGCGGCTCGCTGCCGGTGACATGCGACACGAAGAGCCCCTGCGGCGCCCGTGAGAGCCCGCCGATCAGCCGATCTGCATCAGCGGTCGAACGGCAGGAGGTGACGATCTCTTCCACGAGCGTCGTCGCCGCCATGGCGTCACGGCCAGTTACACCAGCCGCACACACAACGAGGCCGGCGGCATTCCAGCCCACGAGCGCACCGGGCAATCCAGCGGCACCGACGAGCGTTGCATGGAGACCGTCCGATTCGGTTCGCCGCACCACCGGCGAAGCATGCCGGCCAAAGCACGCGATCAGACCGCGCGGGGCCGCGGGATCCGCCGGCGCGACGAGCAGGGCATCGAAGCCGCCGAGCGCGGCGGCCAGATCGACGGCCGCCGGCTCTTCGCGCACAGGCTCTGTGCTCACTGCCGCCGCAGCCGAACCTCCGCCGACGCGCGGGAGCATGTAATCGAGGAGGTGCCGCAGCGTGGGGAACTCATCGAGCGAGACGCTGTCGTCAGCCTTGAGCGAATACTTCTGTCCGATCTCGCCGAAGAGCTGTGCCTTGCGAATGCTGTCGATGCCGAGATCGGCCTCGAGATCCGCATCGAGTTCCACGATCTCGCGCGGATAGCCCGTCTGCTCGACGACAAAATCGACGAGAAAGGTTTCCAGTTCCTGCGAGCGGTCACCTGACGCCGGCTCGGCCTTTGCTGGCGGGGCTACTGCCGGGGCTGTCACTGCCGGCGCCGCCGCTGCGGCCGCCACCGGGGCCGACGCAGGGCTTGCGCCCACGCGTGGGAGCATGTAATCGAGGAGGTGCCGCAGCGTGGGGAACTCGTCGAGCGAGACGCTGTCATCGGCCTTGAGCGAATACTTCTGGCCGATCTCTCCGAAGAGCTGCGCCTTGCGGATGCTGTCGATGCCGAGATCGGCCTCGAGATCGGCATCAAGCTCCACGATCTCGCGCGGATAACCGGTCTGCTCCACGACGAAGTCGATGAGGAATGCCTCGATCTCGCTGCCGGCATCCCGAAGCGCGAGCTGCGCCGGAACCGGCGCTGGAGTGCGCACAGCCGCGGGCTTGGCGGCCACCGGCCGCTCGGCCACGAGCATCGCGCTCGCACCACGCTGCCAGTCGCCATTGCCATGGCCGTTACCGTTGCCGTTGCCGTTGCCATTCACATGGGACGAGCCGTTGTGGCCGCCGCCAACCGCAACGGCGACAGACGGCTTTGCCGCTCGCGATGCAGTCGGGGCCGGCTCGCGCGGCGCGACCCGCGGGCTCGTGCCCGCGCGGTTGCGCTCGCGGCGCCGCGCCGTGGCATCGAATGAGACGACGGTTCCGCGGGGCCGCTGCGCGTGGTTCCGCGCCTTCTTGTTTGCCTCCTCGTGGGTCCGGATCGCACCGGCCTTTTCAAGCTGCTCACGCAGCCGCGCGAGGTGTTCGCCGGCGGCGCGGCCGCGCTGGTCGAACTGCAGGAACGTGCAGCCCTCGCGGCCTTCGAGAATCCGCCGCGCGAGGCCGGTGAGCACGCCCGAGGGGCCCACTTCAACGAACGTGCGGACGCCCGCCGCGTAGAGCGTTTCGACGACGCCGATCCAGCGCACGGTCTCCGTCATCTGCCGGATGAGGCTTTCGCGCACGCCCGACGGATCGACCATCTGCGAGACGGTCGTGCTGCTGAATGTCGGGGTCGTCGGTGCCTTGATCGGCAGCGACTCGATCGTGGCGGCCAGCTGGTCGGCAGAGCGGCCAAGCAACGGCGTATGGAAGGGGCTCGGCACCGCGAGCCGCTTCGACTTCACGCGGCGCGACTCGAGCAGGACCTCGACGGCATCGACGACGCGGGCCGTGCCGCCGATCACGAATTGCTCGGGCGCGTTTTCGGCGCACACCCACACCTGCCCGGCAAACGGCTCGAGCGCCGACTGCACGGTCGCGCGATCCGCGATCACCGAGAGCATCGCGCCATCGCGAGGGCCGTGCTGCTCGACGGCGTTTGCACGGGCCCGCGTGGCCCGCGCGCCGTCCTCGACGGTCCAGGCGGACGTCGCTGCCAGCGCGGGAAACTCGCCAAAACTGTGGCTGGCCACGACATCGGGGGAGAAGCCCATGCCGCGGAGCACGTCCCAGGCGAACAGGTCGCCGAGGTACATCGCCCATTGCGTGTCCCAGATCCGCGTGCCGAGGCCGTTGTCGGGCCGCCAGGCGATCTCGGCGAGCGTTTCATGGCCGAGCGCACGGGCCACGCCATCGAGCCGCGCGAGTGCGCCGCGAGCCTCGGCCGACTCCGCGACGAGGCCGCGGAACATGTCGGTGTATTGCGAACCCTGCCCCGGGAAGAGCGCGGCAACGAGCGGCTTCCCAGAAGCCGCTGGCGATTGCTGCGGTGCGGGCGACACGGCGGGCCGACGCGCAGTCTCGCCCACCTCGATCCGGCCGGTGAGGGGGCCATGGGAGACGGTGATCGTGCCCTCGGCCTTTGTCTTCGTGAGCGAGAGCACCTCGGCGGCGGCGGCTACAGCGCCGGTGTGGCCAAACAAGCCCGCGAGCGCGGGCGCAGCCGGACGTGATGCGGGCTCGGAAGAATGGACTTCGGCGTTGCGGATGATGCCGCGAATCCGGTTGCCGGCGGCACGGGCGTCTTTCAATCGCTTGAGTACCAACACCACCGCGCCTTCACCTGGCACGACTGAATCGGCTTCGTTTCCGCACTTGCCAATCAGCGACAGGCCCTCGAAGGCCATGAGGTCGAGCGATCGCTGGCCCGCGGCGCAGATCACCGCGTCGCAGTCGCCTTGGCGAAGCATGTCGGCCGCCGCCGAGAGCGCCGAGACGCTCGAGCAATCGCCGGAGTCGAGCGCGAGCGCACCTCCCATGAGGTCGAATGTCTTCGTGAGTCGGCTGGCGAGCGTGCTGCTCGTGAAGCTGCCCGTCTCGTCGACGAGCGCGGGCATCCGTTCGAGCAGCGTCTTTTCGTAGGCCTCCACGATCCGGTCGATATCGGCCACGGACGCGCCGCGGCGCGAGAGCGCCGCGCGCAGGTCACGGCCCGTCTCGGGCAGCCGCAGGCCCAGCTGCAACTGGTTGGCGAAGTCGCCGCCGAAGAGCGTGCCGACGACGACGCCCGTGCGTTTGCGATCGAGGCCGGCTTCCGGGCCGCCGGCATCGGCGATCGCCGCATCGGCTGCCTCGAGCAGCATGAATTGCAGCGGGTTGGCCGCGGCGATCTGCTTCGGCGGCACCTTGTGGCGACGCCAGTCGTAGGCGAAATCGCGGACGAAGCCGCCGCGGTCAGACATCGTGTGCCATGTCCGGGGGCCGGAGCGATCCACGGCGCGGGCCGCCTGCCAGCGGTCGGCCGGCACAGGGCCGATCGCCGATTCGCCGCGGTCGATCCGCGCGAAGAAGGCGTCGAGCGCGAGCGCCCCGGGCAGCACGCAGCCGGCTCCGACGATCGCGATGCAGTCGTCGTCGGCCGGCGCCGGTGCGATCGACCGCGGCGCGGCAGACGGCACATGCTCGGAGAGCGCGACGTGGACATTGAGCCCGCCGATGCCGAAGGCGTTGACGGCGGCGTGTCGGGCCGAGCCATCGGCGTGGGCCGGCCAGGCGAGCGGCTCGCGGGGCACGGTGAAGGGACCATTTTGCCAATCGAACTCGCTGTTGAGTTCTTTGCACGTGGAGCCCGGCGGGATCACGCCATGCTCCAGCGCGAGCACCACCTTGACGAGGCTGGCGATGCCGGCCGTCTCGAGCGTGTGGCCGATGTTGGCCTTCACGCTGCCGATCGGAATCCGGCGGCCGGCCGAAACGTGTGGCTTGAGGAATCGTGAGAGCGCCGAAAGCTCAGTCGCGTCGCCGACCTGCGTGCTCGTGGCATGCGCTTCGATGTATTCGATCCGGCCGAGGTCGGCCGGATCGGGATAGGCCCGCTCCACCGCCATGACCTGCCCCTCCTGCCGCGGCGCCCAGAGGCTCTTCCCCTTGCCGTCGCTGGCGACACCGAGGCCGCGGATCACGGCCCGGATGCGGTCACCATCCGCGATCGCGCGGGAGAGCGTCTTGATCACGAGGGCGACGTAGCCCTCCGCCGTGATGAGGCCGTCGGCCGCCTCGCCGAAGGGGCATGAGCCGTTGTTGCTCACGGACTGTGCGGCGGAGAAGAGCACGAGGCTGTCAGACTTGCAGTAGGAAGCGCCGCCCACGATCGCCTGATCGATGCCCCCCTGCAAAAGCGCCCGGGCGCCGATTGCCATCGCCTGCAGCGACGAGGCGCAGGCGGCATCGACCACGAGGAAGGGACCGTTGAGCCGGAGCGCTTCATGCACGATCTGCGCGGCGCCAAGCGCGCCGAGATCGAGTTTCTCGCCAGGCCGCCGGCCGGGATACCGTCGTCGAACGGCGTCGACGACTTCCGCCGCGACGTCACCGACTTGGTCGCCGAGCAGGTCGCGAGCCGGGCCCGTCTCGGCGAGCAGCGAAGCAGCCTCGTCGATGCCGGTCGAGTAGACGATGTCGCCAATTCGCGTGCTGCCGCCCGTGTGGCCGACGTAGACGCCCGTCCTGCGGTCGGCTCGCATGGCGAAGGGATCCATGCCCGCATCGCGGCAGGCGAGCGACGCCACCTCGAGGAAGATGTGGTGGGCGATGTCGTAGCGTTTGACGAGGTCGGGCGTGATCGGGCAGGTTGCCGGATCGACGGGCCTGTCAGACACGACGGCGCCCATTTCCGAATAGCTCTTGCCGACCCGGCTCTTCTCGGGATGGAAGTAGAGTTCTCGAGGCAGACGCGATTCGGGCAGCGGCCCCCAGGCAGCGCCCCGCTCCACGACGAGTTTCCAGAAGGCTTTGAGCCCGTCGGCTCCGGGCAGGCGGCAGGCCATGCCCACAATGGCAAGTGGTTCGTTCAAATCGGCGTCCTTGTCGTCAGGAAGAAGAGTCAGGCCGAGCGGAGCGCGATCACTCGCACCTGCTCGAAGCCGTCATCGACATGCGTGTCGAGGAAGAGATGGATGGTGTTGGCGTTTTTCTCGAAGAAAATGAACGCCCCATCCCTGGGAAAAATCGGCGGAAACCTTGGCCGCCGGGTCGCCGTAGACTCCGCAGTATGCCTATCTTCTGCATCCGGTCAAGTTGACCATTTGACGCTCAATGGCCTTTTTTGGCTGCTTATTGTTGTTTATTCGAGCCAATCGGGCCGCGAGTGTATCGTCGCGGCTGCCATGCTCCTCCGCCCAGATGCAGCCGCCTGCCCATCCGCGACGCCGTCCGCCGTCGGTGAACCGCTGGCGCCGTTCGATCAACTCATGCTCGTGGATGCCCGGCCCGGGCACCCGATGTGCTTCTTTCTGGAGTGCATCGTCGAGGGGGATCTCGATAAGGAACGGCTGCGAAAGGCGGTGGATCAGGCGGCGCGACGGCATCCACGGTTTTGCAGTCGCGTGGCCTGGCGCGGGGGCCGGCCGCATTGGCTCGTGCCGGACGTGCAGCCAGCATTTGTCTGGCAACCGCAGGCAGACGGGATCGATCCCTGGAGACCCTTCGATCTCGAGCGAGAGAGTGGCGTGAGGATCGTCGCCCGCGCGATTGGCCCACGGCTGCACAGCATCGTGATGGTGGTGCATCACTCCGTCTGCGACGGCATCGCCGCGTGCGAATTCATGGGCGACCTCTGGGCCTGCTACGAGGGTATCGAGCCGCGGGGCTTCTCGCGGCCAGCGATGCGCGGCACCGAAGGCCCGAAGCCGACGCCGGGTGAACAGCCACCCGCGGTCGATCCTGTCGGCGAGGCGATTGCATTCGCGCGGTTTTTTCCCGCGCCGCTGGCACACATGTGGTCAGCGGTGGCCGAGCCGCGAAGCGACGCGATCGAGCCGCCGTATGCGTCGATCGAGCTCGACGAGGCATTTACCTCGCGGCTGCGTGTGGCGGCCGCCTCGAGAAAAGCCACGGTCAACGACCTGATCGTGGCTGCAGTGATGCGGGCGGCGATTGTCTGGAACGACCGCGCCGGGAAGCAACGCGGAGGCGTGCGGGTAACGATGCCGGTGAGCACGCGGGCGCCGCGGCAACGCGATCCCGCGAGCAACGAGATCAGCTATGCGTTTCTGGATCGCTCGCGCGACGCATGCCGCGATCGAGAATCGCTCGTGAGTTCGCTCGCCGCCGCCTCGCGCTGGATTCTCGCGTCGGGGGCCGTCGCCGGATTTCTGGAGGCGGTGAGGTTTCTGTCCAAGAGCCCGTTTCTCCTCAAGTCCGTGACGCGGCTGCCGATCTGCCTCTCGACGGTGATCGTCAGCAATCTGGGGGATGTCAGCCGCAGGATGCGGGCGGGCGTGCCGAAGATCAACGGTCGCGATGCGCCCGGCGGCCTCATCATTCGCGGCTTCCGAGGCGTGCCGCCGCTGCGGCCGCGCACGCGGGCCTCGGTGGCGGTGCTGCCGTATGCAGGCAAGACGACGATCTGCTGCCTCTGTTCGGCGGGCCCGGATTCGCGTGCCGCTGGCCATGAGTTTCTCGAGCTCATCCGCCGAGAGGTGGAGGGCTTCAAGTAGGACAGGCTTTAGCCTGTCGCACTTTTGACAGGCTGAAGCCTGTCCTACTCTGGACTCCCGGGCCGAGGCCCGTAGCATTGCTCGTGCAGGGGCAATCATCTCGCGAGGAGACGGCGGTTTTCGCCGGCGTGATCTGCCGCGAAGCCCCACTGCCATGGACGCTTTTTCGCTCTCCACCGAGCGGCTCGAGAGCCGGCTCGCGATGACCGCCGGTGCGGCGGCCAATGTCCAACTGCCCGCTTACGACATCGGCACGCCGAGCGTCGTCGAAATCTGGGTCGATCCCGCGGCCGGCAGCGACGCCAATCGCGGCGGGGCACGGGGCGAGGCCGTGCAAACGCTCTCCGAGGCCTGGCGGCGGGTGCCCGCCGGCACCACGCTCTCCCAAGGTGTCCGGATCAATCTCGTCGCCGGCACCTATTCCGAGGCGGTCGTTCCAAACTACTGGGAAAACCGGCTTGGCACCCGCGAGGCGCCGATCATCGTGCGGGCAGCCGACGGCGCGGGTACCGCCCGCCTGCCGACGGTGAATGTCTTCGGCTGCCGCCACCTTTATTTCGACGGCCTCGACATCTCGGCCGGCGGCGGCGACGTGCTCCACTTCGAGGCCTGCTCGCAGATCCTCGTTCGCAACACGACCATCCGCGGCACCGGCACGATCGCCACCTACGCCGTGCCGCAGGAGACGCTGAAGGTCAACCAGTGCCAATACGTCTACATCGAAAACTGCGACATCTCCGGCGCCTGGGACAACGCGGTCGACTTTGTCGCCGTGCAATACGGCCACGTTGTCGGCAGCAGGATCCATCGCTCGGGCGACTGGGCCATGTATGCGAAGGGAGGCTCCGCGTCGCTCACGATCATGGGCAACGAATTCTTCGACGCCGGCACCGGCGGCTTCACGGCCGGTCAGGGAACGGGCTTTGAATTCATGACGGCGCCATGGCTGCAATATGAAGCCTACGACATCACGTTCACCCACAACGTGATCCACGACACGCAAGGCGCCGGCATCGGCGTCAACGGCGGCACGAACATCGTGATGGCCAACAACACGATGTATCGCGTGGGGAGCCGCAGCCACGTGATCGAGGTGGTCTTCGGGTTGCGGTCATGCGACGGCGACCGGGCGAAGTGCACGGCGTATCTCGCGCAGGGCGGCTGGGGCACGAACGTGCCCGGCCGCGAGGAGCCGATCCCGAACAAGAACGTCGTGATCCGCGACAACATCGTGCTCAATCCCGACGGCTTCCAGAGCCAGTGGCAGCACTTCGCCGTCGCGATGCCGCGCACGCCCTCGGCCGGGTCGAATATTCCGTCGCCCGCGCGGGCCGACGACGGCCTGCAGATCTTCGGCAACGTGATCTGGAACGGCCCGGCCGGCCATCCGCTCGGCATCGAGCAGCCGGCGCTCGCGGCAGACGTGGCCGCGCGGAACGCGATCAACACCGTGCGACCGGTGCTCGTCGATCCCACCCGCGGCGATTACCGCGTGGCACCCATCGATGGCCTGCCGCCGGCACCGGTGACGCCGCCTGCGCCGCTGCCCGCTCCCGCGCCGACGACGCCGATCACGGCGCGGTTTCGCGCGATCGCCGCCGCGACGGCGCGGTCGGTGACGACGATCGTGGTGACGTTCAGCCGGGCGGTGACGGGCGTGACCCGCGACGACTTCATGCTCTCTCGCGGGAACCGGGCCCTCTCGCTCAACGGGGCGAGCATCACGACGACCGACAACCAGACGTTCACGATCTCGGGGCTGCGGGGCACGAACCTGGCCGGCCAGTACTCGCTGCGGCTCAAGGCCGCCGGCACGGGGATCGCCGATGCCTGGGCCACGGCCTTCGCCCGGCCGACGACCGTCGGCTGGCGGATGACCCGGCGGGGATAAGTAGGACAGGCTTTAGCCTGTCGCGAGCTTTGACAGGCTGAAGCCTGTCCTACGGGGCCGATTGACGGCGGGCTGATACCCTGTACTATGTATCTGTTTTCCGAATGATGCATGGCGGCATTATTCGTTTTCCTGAACAGGGATGTTCGCGGTTTCACATTTTCGGCCGCGTTTCGCGGATTTCCGTGAATCTGAAGTCCCTGAAAATCTTCTGCGACATCATCTCCCGGCGGAGTTTCTCCCGCGCGGCCGAGGACAACGGTATTTCGCAGTCGGGGGCCAGCCAGGTGGTGAGCCAGCTGGAGAGCCGGCTCGGCGTGCAGCTGATCGAGCGTTCGAAGCGGCCGCTCGCGCCGACCCGCGAGGGCAAGGTGTTTTTCGACGGCTGCCGGAAGCTCATCGCGCAATACGACGCGCTCGAGGACGAGGTCCGCACGCTGCATGAAGAAGTCGCCGGCCGCGTGCGCGTGGCCGCCATCTATTCCGTTGGCCTGCACCACATGAGCCGCTACGTGCAGGAATTCATGAGCCGCCATCCCAGGGCGAACGTCCGGCTCGAATACCTCCATCCCGACCGCGTGCTCGAATCGGTCGAGCAGGGGCAGGCCGACATTGGCATCGTGAGCTACCCGCGCAGCACGCGGGCCATCGAGGCCGAGCCGTGGCGCGAAGAGCCGATCGTGCTCGTCTGTGCGCCGGGCAATCCATTCGCCGGCCGGGTGCAGATGTCGCTCAAGGAACTGCATGGGCAGCGGATGGTGGGCTTCGACCCCGACCTCGTCATCCGCCACGAGCTCGATCGCGTCATCGCCGCCCACGGCGCCGAGCCGAGCGTGGTGATGGAGTTTGACAACATCGAGACGATCAAGCGGGCCGTCGAGATCGACGCGGGCGTCGCGCTCCTCCCGGAGCCGACCGTCGGCCGCGAGCTCGCCGCCGGCACGCTTGCCACCGTGCGGATCGCCGGCGAGGAGCTCGTTCGGCCGCTCGGCATCATTCATGCCCGCGGCAAGCCGCTCCCGCCGACGGCGGCGCGGTTCGTCGAACTCCTGCGGGGGCACGCCCACGACATGGAGCCCGCCATCCATTCATCCGCCGACGTGGTTGCCCACGCCTGATCCCACACCCTCCCAAGATTTTTTCGCATTCCATTTTTCGGTCTTCAGCACCAGTAAGAGCATCGCAATGACGCGTTTCAACGGACAGCTCCGCAAGCCCGGCCTTCCCCCGAAGCAGGGCCTCTACGATCCCGCCAACGAGCACGACGCCTGCGGCGTGGGATTCGTCGTCAACATGCACGGTCGGAAGAGCCACCAGATCGTGCGTCAGGGGCTCGAACTGCTCGAAA
Organism: Pirellulales bacterium; assembly: GCA_044336985.1. Classification (GTDB taxonomy): domain Bacteria; phylum Planctomycetota; class Planctomycetia; order Pirellulales; family UBA1268; genus RGVT01. The sequence goes on from JBIIOK010000019.1 coordinate 23,167, forward strand.
ACCTCACGCATCGCGGCGCCACCGGCTCCGATCCGCTCACCGGCGACGGCGCCGGCATCCTCATCCAGATGCCGCACGAATTCTTCGCGGCCGTCACGCCGCAGGCCGGGATCAAACTGCCCGCCCCGGGCGACTATTCGGCCGGCAACGTCTTCCTGCCTCCGTCGGAGGGCGAGCGCGAGACCGCCGAGCAATTCTTCGAGAAGCTCTGCCGCGAGGAGGGCCTGGAGTTTCTCGGCTGGCGAAACGTGCCCACCGACAACCGTTCGATCGGCGCCACCGCCCGCGAGGTCGAGCCCGTCGTGCGGCAGGCCTTCATCGGCCGGGGCGGCAAGGTCTCCCGCGATCACTTCGAATGGAAGCTGTTCGTGGTGCGGAAGCGGTTCGGGATCGAACTCGGCAATCTCGGCCTCACGGAGCAGACCTTCGTCTATGTCTGCTCGCTCTCCTCGAAGACGATCGTCTACAAGGGTCTTCTGCTCGCCGACCAGGTCGACAAGTATTTCCCCGACCTCTCCGACGCGAAGATGACGTCGGCGCTCGCCCTCGTGCACCAGCGGTATAGCACGAATACGTTTCCCACCTGGGATCTCGCGCATCCCTTCCGCTACATCGCCCACAACGGCGAGATCAACACCGTTCGCGGCAACATCAACTGGATGCATGCCCGCGAGAGCATGCTCGCGCATCCGGTCTTCGGGCCCGATCTCGACAAGATCAAGCCCGTCGTCCGCGAGGGTGGCAGCGACTCGGCTACGTTCGACAACGTGCTCGAGCTGCTCGTGCTGGCCGGCCGCCCGGTCGAGGAGGCCGTCAGCATGCTCATTCCCGAGCCGTGGAGCGGACACGAGAGCATGGCCGACGACCTCAAGGCCTACTACGAATACCAGGCCTGCCTGATGGAGCCTTGGGACGGCCCGGCGGCGCTCGCCTTCACCGATGGCGCGCGAATCGGCGCCACGCTCGATCGCAACGGCCTGCGGCCCGGCCGCTGGTGGCAGATGAAGGACGGGCTCGTCGTGATGGCCAGCGAGGCGGGTGTCTTGCAACTGCCGGCGACCGAGGTCGTTCGCAAGGGTCGGCTGCGGCCGGGCCGGATGTTCCTCGTGGACACGAAGGAAGGCCGGATCGTCGAAGACGACGAGATCAAGCGGAAGCTCGCCACGGCGAAGCCCTGGCGGGAGTGGATCACGACGAACCAGGTGCGGCTCGATGCGCTCCAGGACCCGGCGAACGTGGCTGAAGTGACGGCCTCGCGGGCCGTGGAGCCCTCGGCGGCGATCCTGCCCGGCGCGAATGGCAACGGGCACGCCGCCAATGGCGATGGCGCGCCGCACGCGGTCGATCCCTGGCGGGCGGCCGGCGTGGCTGGCGAAACATCGAGCCTGCTCGAACTGCAGCGTGCCCACGGCTACACGCTCGAAGACCTGAAGGTGCTCCTCGCGCCCATGGCCACCGACGGCGCCGAGCCGATCGGCTCGATGGGCAACGACACGCCGCTGGCCGTGCTCTCTGACCGGCCGCAGCTCTTGGCCAACTACTTCAAGCAGCTCTTCGCGCAGGTGACCAACCCGCCGCTCGACGCGATCCGCGAGGAGATCATCACCTCGATGATCACCACGATCGGCTGCGAGGGGAACCTGCTCGACTCGAAGCCGGAGCAGGCTCGGCTCCTGCGGCTGGAGACGCCGGTGATCACGAACGCCGAGTGCGCGCGGGTCAAATCGCTGAACAAGCCGGGCCTCGTCGCAAAGACGATCTCGATGCTCTTTCCGGCCGCGGAGGGCGCGGCGGGCATGCGGAAGCGGCTCGATCGAATTCGCACCGAGGCGTCCAAGGCCGTGAAGGACGGCGGCACGATCATCGTGCTCTCCGACCGCGGCGTCTGCCGCGAGCATGCGGCCGTGCCGGCGCTCCTGGCCACGGCGGGCGTCCACCACCATCTCGTCCGCGAAGGCACCCGCACCCGCTGCGGCCTCGTGATCGAGACGGGCGAGGCCCGCGAGGTGCAGCACTTTGCCCTGCTCACCGGCTACGGCGCCGGCGCGGTGAATCCCTACGTGGCCTTCGCCACGATCGACCAGATGCAGGCCGAGAAGATCGTCGCCGGCGATTACCCGCGCGAGAAGCTCCACAAGAACTTCGTCAAGGCGGCGACGAAGGGCCTGCTCAAGGTGATGAGCAAGATGGGCATCTCCACGCAGCAGAGCTACCGCGGCGCACAGATCTTCGAGGCGGTGGGCCTGGAGCAGGGTCTCGTGGACGAGTTCTTCACGCGGACGCCGAGCCGGATCGGCGGCATCGGCCTCGACGGCCTGGCCGAGGAGACGCTCAGGCGGCATGAGCATGCCTGGCCGCGGACTGCCGTGCCGAGCGTGCTCGAGCTCGACGTGGGCGGTCGCTACGCCTGGCGGCGGAAGGGGGAGGCCCACGTGATGGCCCCCGAGGTGGTCGCCAGCCTGCAGCGGTCCACCCAGATCAACAGCCGCGAGGAATTCAAGAAGTATCAGAAGCTGATCGACGAGCAGCAGACGAAGCTCCTGACATTACGCGGCCTGCTCGACTTTAAGTGGGCCGCCGACGATCCCGCCTCCGCGGGGCCCGTCCCGCTCGACGAGGTGGAACCGGCCAAGGAGATTGTGAAGCGGTTTGCGACCGGCGCGATGTCGTACGGCTCGATCTCGAAGGAGGCCCACGAGACGCTCGCCGTGGCGATGAATCGGCTCGGCGGCTGGAGCAACACGGGCGAAGGCGGCGAGGATCCCGTCCGCTACCAGCTCGAGCCCAACGGCGACAGCAAGAACTCGAAGATCAAGCAGGTGGCCAGCGGCCGCTTCGGCGTGACGAGCCTCTATCTCGTCAACGCGAAGGAGCTGCAGATCAAGATGGCGCAGGGCGCGAAGCCCGGCGAAGGCGGCCAGCTCCCCGGCCACAAGGTGGACCGCGAGATCGCGCGGATCCGGCATTCGACGCCGGGCGTGGGCCTGATCTCGCCCCCGCCGCATCACGACATCTACTCGATCGAGGATCTGGCCCAGCTGATCCACGACCTCAAGAACGCCAACCACCACGCGCGGGTGAGCGTGAAGCTCGTGGCCGAGGTGGGCGTGGGAACCGTGGCGGCGGGCGTGTCGAAGGGCAAGGCCGACGTCGTGCTGATTTCGGGCCACGACGGCGGCACGGGCGCGAGCCCCCAGACCTCGATCATGCACTGCGGCCTGCCCTGGGAGCTCGGCCTCGCCGAGGCCCACCAGGTGCTCGTGATGAACGACCTCCGCGGTCGGATCGTCGTGCAGACCGACGGCATGATCCGCACCGCCAAGGACGTGGCGATCGCCACGCTCCTGGGCGCCGAGGAATTCGGCATCGCCACGGCCTCGCTCGTGGTGATGGGCTGCATCATGATGCGGAAGTGCCACCTGAATACCTGCCCGGTGGGCGTCGCCACGCAGGATCCGGAGCTTCGCAAGAAGTTCACCGGCCAGCCGGAGCACGTCGTCAACTTCTTCTTCATGCTCGCCGAGGAACTGCGCGAGCTGATGGCGAAGCTTGGCTTCCGCACGGTCAACGAGATGGTGGGCCACGTCGATCGGCTCGACACCCGGGCGGCGATCGCCCACTGGAAGGCGAAGGGGCTCGACTTCTCGACGATCCTCCACAAGCCCGAGGTGCCGAAGCACGTGAAGACCCACTGCGAAGACTCGCAGGATCACGGCATCGAGCGGTCGCTCGACATGACCACGCTCCTCGATCTCTGCAAGCCGGCTCTCGAGGAGAAGAAGCCGGTGAAGCTCGATCTGCCGATCAAGAACATCAATCGCACGGTGGGCACGGTGCTCTCGAGCGAGGTGACGCGTCGTCACGGCGCGGCGGGCCTGCCCGACGGCACGATCCAGATCAACTTCACGGGAACGGCCGGCCAGAGCCTGATGGCGTTTGGCGTGCCGGGCGTGACGGTGAAGGTGGAGGGCGACGTCAACGACTACTGCGGCAAGGGGCTCTCCGGCGGCCGCGTCATCGTGCGGCCCGTGAAAGACGCCCTCTTCAAGGCGGAAGACAACGTGATCGCCGGCAACGTGGTGGCCTACGGGGCCACGAGTGGAGAGATTTTCATTCGCGGGATCTGCGGCGAGCGGTTCTGCGTGAGGAACTCAGGCGCCGAGGCCGTCGTGGAGGGCACGGGCGACCATGGCTGCGAATACATGACCGGCGGCCGGGCCTTGATCCTCGGCGAGACGGGCCGCAACTTCGCGGCCGGCATGAGCGGCGGCATCGCCTACGTCTGGGACTCCACGGGCACGTTCCGGCCGAAGGTCAACATGGAGATGGTCGCGCTCGAGGAACTCGACCAGGGCGACCTCGACTACGTGAAGAACCGGATCGAGAAGCACGTGGAATACACCGACTCGGCCCGCGGCAAGGAGATTCTCGCCGCCTGGCCGAGCGAGCAGAAGAAGTTCGTGAAGGTGATGCCGATCGACTACAAGCGGGCCATCGCGGAACTCCGCAAGCTCGCCGAACAGGATCAACAGAACGCCAAGCAGGTGGAGGCCAAGGTCAATGGGTGAGCCGCGCGGATTCATGAAGTACAAGCGTCAGGTCTCGGGCTATGCGCCGGTGACCGACCGCCTCAAGCATTACAACGAGTTCCTCACGATCCTGCCCCCGGAGGAAGTGAAGACGCAGGGCGCCCGCTGCATGGATTGCGGCGTTCCCTTCTGCCACACCGGCTGCCCGCTGGGGAACATCATTCCCGACTTCAACG
>JBIIOK010000242.1:0-2602 GCA_044336985.1 Pirellulales bacterium
TCGGCCGTCGGGTTGTAGGGCATCACGAAATACTTCGTCGGCTGCACCATCTTGATCGCGGCGAGCGCGTTCTCGTCTTCCTCAAAGAGCAGGAAGCCGTGATCCCAGTTGTCGTCGAGCCAGCCGAGCATCCGCTTCTTGATCAGCGAAAAATCGACGATCCGGCCGACGCTATCGACCTCGGTGCCGCCCCCGACGCCCACCACCTCGACGTCAACGCGATAGTTGTGGCCGTGGAAAAACGCGCACTTGCTCTCGTGGCGGTAGAGGCGGTGCCCCGCGCAAAACTTCAGCTGGCGGACGAGCGCGAGCTGCGTGATCGGTGACTCGTGCATGGCGGAGCTCCTCGCGAGCGGGTTTCAGGCGGAGACGGGCTCGACGGCCGTTTCCACGCGGATCGGCCGGATGTCGAACTTCGGATTCTGGCCCAGGAATCTGCAGGGATTGTTGTGGAAGACTTCGATGGCCTCCTGCAGCGAGTGGCCGCGGCGGCGGTATTCGAGGATGCACTCCTGGAGCGTGAAGGGATCGCTCGGCCCCCAGTCGGCCGACGAGTTCACGAGAATCCGCTCCGTGCCATATTTTTCGAGCATGTCGACGGCCCGCTTCGGCGAGCACTTGGTAATCGGATAGAGCGTGAAGCCCACCCAGTAGCCGGCGTCGAGACAGGGGCGAATCGTCTGCTCCTCGACGTGGTCGATCCAGACCCGCTCGCGATCGATGTTCATTCCCGCGAGCACCTCAAGCACCCGTTTCGTGCCATGGGCCTTGTCGGCCAGGTGCGGCGTGTGGATGAGCACGAGCTGGCCGTGCTTCATCGCCATGTCGACATGCGCCTCGAGCGACTCGCACTCGTTTTTCGTCGACTTGTGCAGTCCCGTCTCGCCGACGCCGAGCACCGTGGGCTTCGCGAAGAACTCGGGAAAGTGCTTGAGAACCTCGCGGGTGAGCGTGGGGTTTTCCGCCTCCTTCGGGTTCACCGCCACCCACGAGAAGTGGCGGATGCCGTATTGCGCGGCCCGCGTCGGCTCGAACTCGCTGATCTGCCGGAAGTAATCGAGAAACGTCTCCGGATAGAGCCGGTCGAAGCCCGCCCAGAACGCCGGCTCGGCGACGGCCACGACGCCGCTCATCGCCATCCGCTCGTAGTCTTGGGCCGTGCGGGCGATCGCGTGGTAGTGGGGCTGGATGATCTGCATGGTGTCGATTCCTTCGGTGGCGGCCCGGCCTAGACGGTGGCGAAGAGTTCCAGCAGGGCGACCGTCCGCTCCTGCGCCGGCTTCTGCTCGGCCACGATCGCCAGGGCCCGGCGGATCACCGCGAGCTTCTTTTCATCTGCGGCGGCCTGGCCATTGCGATCGCTGGATCGCGCCACGGCAGCGTCGTAGCGATCGAGATAGGCGGCGATCTCCAGCAGCTGGTGCCGCGATTCGAGAAAGTAGGTATCCGCGACCTGGGAGGGAGTGAGCACGATCGCTCCTTTCACAACTGAGTTGGATTCGGGGCGTCGCCGTAGATGGCCTTCGGGTCGAACGCCTTTTCGTGTTCGAGAAACTCGAGCGCCGTGCCCTGCGTCCGCTCCGACCCTACCGGAACCTTCCGGTAGAAGCAGCTGCGGTAGCCCACATGGCAGCTCGCGCCGCCGGCGATCTCGACCCGCAGCCAGACGCAGTCCTGATCGTCGTCGATCCGCATCTCGGCGACCTTCTGCACGAGGCCGCTGGTGGCCCCCTTGTGCCAGAGCTGCTGGCGGCTGCGGCTCCAATAATGCGCCTCGCCGGTCTCGATCGTCTTCGCGAGCGCCTCGCGGTTCATCACCGCCACCATCAACACCTCGCCGGAATGAAAATCGGTGGTCACGCAGGGGATGTAGCCGGCGGCGTCGAACTTGGGGGCGAGGTCGTGCCCCTCCTCCACCTGCTCGACGGTGATGCGGTTGCCAAACATCGGATCGGACGCAGTGGGACCGGACACGCTCCAGACTCCTTACACAACGGGGAAAGTGATCGTGGCTGCCGCGGAAGCCCGACGCGCGAGCGAGGGGAGTTGAGGCCTTGCGCGAGTGGAGGACGGATGGACCTTGCTGGCGCTGCGGGCTTTCGTGAATGATTTAAGTGTACCCTCTGGCTGCCGCGCGGCGATTGACCCGGCCGGCGCGCGGGCCGTAGGCTCGCAGCTGGTCGAATCGTCCGGTTTCGGAGCACAAACCTATGGCTTCCCAGAGCATTCTTTCACCGCGTCACTGTTGCCTCTTTGCCCTGGCCGCCTTGGCACTCGCCCCAGAGGCCACCGGCGCCGACTGGCCAACATTCCGCGGCCCCGGCCGCACGGCCATCGCGCCCGACGCCGGGCTTCTCGAGACCTGGCCGGCGGACGGCCCGCCGCTCGTATGGGAGGCGGCCGGCGCGGGCCGCGGCTATGCGAGCCTCGCGATTGCCGATGGCCGGATCTATACGCTCGGCGACGGCCTCTCCACGGCCGGCGACGCCGACGAATACCTCGCGTGCTTCGATCGCGCGACGGGCAAGCCGCTCTGGAAGACGAAGACCGGCCAGCCCTGGACCGACGGCCAGGAATCCTGGCAGAGCTCCCGCAGCACGCC
>JBIIOK010000221.1:0-3205 GCA_044336985.1 Pirellulales bacterium
ATTTTCGTGAGGAACTCGAATCGTGCCCGGCACATGCGTCATCGGTCTGCAATGGGGTGACGAGGCCAAGGGCAAGCTCGTCGACATTCTCACCGAGCAAAATGAGATCGTCGTCCGCTATGCCGGCGGCGCGAATGCCGGCCACACGGTCGTCTCCGGCGGCGAGACCTGGAAACTCTCCCTCATCCCCAGTGGCATCCTCCGCGACGGCGTCACCTGCGTGGTCACCGGCGGCGTCGTGCTTGACCCGGCCAGCGTGATCAAGGAGATCGACGGCCTGGAATCGCGGGGCGTGAAGGTGGCGGGCAAGCTGATGCTCAGCGACCGGGCGCACGTCGTCTTCCCTTGGCACATCGCCGAAGACAAGCTCCTCGACGGGAGCGTGTCTGGGGGCGAGGCGATCGGCACGACCGGCCGCGGCATCGGGCCCTGCTACCGCGACAAGGTGGGCCGCTCGCTCGCCATCCGGCTCGGCGACCTCTACCGCGCCGACTTCCGCGAGAAGCTCGCCCACATCGTCGAACATAAAAAGCGGCTCTTCGCCGGCTGGCAGCAGGCCGCGGGAGGCGCCGACGCGGGCGCCGATCTCGATGCCGCCGCGATCCATGAACAATACATGCAATACGCGAAGCGGCTCGAGCCCTTCGTCGCCGACACGAATGCCTACCTGCTCGATGCGATCGAGGCGGGGAAGAAGCTGCTCTTCGAGGGCGCGCAAGGCGCGCTCCTCGACATCGACCACGGCACGTTCCCCTACGTCACGAGCAGCAATTCCTCCGGCCTCGGCGTGGCGAGCGGGTCGGGCGTGCCCGGCCGCTGGGTCGAGCGGGTGATCGGCGTCGTGAAGGCCTACTCGACGAGAGTCGGCGGCGGCCCGATGCCCACTGAGCAGGACAACGCCACGGGGCAGCGGCTCCGCGATCGCGGCAACGAATATGGCACCGTCACCCGGCGGCCGCGCCGCTGCGGCTGGTTCGACGCCGTCGCCGCACGCTACACAGCGAGACTGTCCGGCGTGGACGAACTGGCCGTCATGCTCCTCGACGTGCTCTCGGGTTTCGACGAGATCAAGATCTGCTCCGCCTACACGATCGACGGCAAACGGGTGGAACATTTCCCGAGCCACGTCGACGATCTCAAGAAGGCCGTGCCCGTCTACGAGACGGTTCCCGGCTGGCAGGAGGAACTCTCGGCCATCCGCCGCTACGATGATCTGCCCGAAGGGGCCCGACGCTACATCGCGAAGATCGGCGCGCTCCTCGGCCGGCCGGTGTCGATCGTTTCGGTCGGCCCCGACCGGTCCCAGACGATCCTCTGCCCCGCGGCTGCCGACGAGAAACCATGGCCACGACACCAGCATCCCGTGCGGGCCAACGCGTGAGCGGCGCGCCTGCCCCGGCGGCTGTTCGTCGCCCCCGGCACATCGCCATCATCATGGATGGCAACGGTCGCTGGGCCCAAAACCGCGGCCTGCCGCGGATCGAGGGGCATCGGCAGGGCGTGGCGAGCGTGCGACGGATCACCGAGCACTGCGCGCGGCTGGGTGTCGAGCAGCTCACGCTCTACTGCCTCTCGAGCGAGAACTGGCGGCGGCCCGCGGCCGAACTCGACTTCCTCATGCACCTGCTCGAGCAATACATGATCGAGGAGCGGGCGCTCTTGATGCGCGAGCGGATCCGGATCGCGATGATCGGCCGCCGCGACGGTCTGCCGGAGGCCACGCTCGCCGCGATGGATCGCACGGTAGGCATGTGCGCGGCGAACGACGGCATGCGGCTGTGCCTCGCCATCAACTACGGCGGCCGCGGTGAGATCGTGGCCGCCGCGCAGAAACTCGCGGAAGAGGCGCGGGCCGGCACGCTCGATCCCGCCGCGATCGACGAGGAGCTCTTCGCCGCGCGGCTCGATACCGCCGGCATGCCCGAGCCCGATCTGCTCGTCCGCACGGCCGGCGAGATGCGGATCAGCAACTTCCTGCTCTGGCAGATCAGCTATGCCGAGCTCTGGGTGACCGAGGCCCTCTGGCCTGATTTCAGTGAGGCGCACCTCGACGAGGCGATCAGGGCATTCGCCTCGCGCGAACGCCGCTTCGGAGGGCTCTCGCCATCATGAACGGCCTCTCGAATGCATCGCGGGTGGTGGTGGCGATCACGATTGCGGCCGTGTTTGGCCTGCTGGCCTGGGCCGACGCCTATGGCTTTGGCGGCGCGATGCCGGCCTGGTGGCTTCTGCCGATCGTCGTGCTCTTGGCAGTGGGCGGCGCGCAGGAGCTCGTGCGGCTCTTTTCGTCGGGCGATCTCCTCCTGCCGGCCTGGCTTCTGCGGGGTGCGGTGGTGGCGATTCCCATCGCGGCGGCCTTCGGGGCGCAGGCCTTCGGCGCCGCCACCGCGACGGCCTCGCCTGCGGCGGCAATGGGCTGGGCGGCGGCCGTTCTGATGGTCTCCATCGGCGTGCTATTTTTGGACGCGATCGCAAGCTATCGGCCGCAGGCGCGGTCGACCGAAAGGCTCGCCGTCTCCGCCCTGATCCTCGTCTACCTCGGCCTGCCGCTGGCATTCATGGTGAGCCTGCGGCTCTTCTGCCTCGAGAACCTCGGGCCCGAGCAATCGGGCCGCGGGCATCTGGGCATTCTGCCGCTCGTGAGCCTCGTGGCCGTGGTGAAGGGGGGCGACATCGCGGCCTATGTCGTCGGCTCGGTGGTGGGCAGAAACCGCATGGCGCCCATGCTCAGCCCGGGCAAGACCTGGGAAGGCGCCGTGGCATCGATCGCGGGCTCGCTCTTCGTGGCCTGGCTCGTTCTGGAGCGCTGGCCAAACCCGGTGGACGCACGGCCGTGGGGTGGCTGGCCGGTCTTCGGCGTGGCCGTGGGCCTGGCCGGCATGCTTGGCGACCTTGCTGAGTCGCTCCTCAAGCGGGAGGCCGGGATGAAGGATTCCGGCCGGTCGCTCGGCGGCATGGGGGGCGTGCTCGACCTCGTCGACTCCCTCCTGCTGGCCGCCCCCGTCGCCTGGATCCTCTGGCTGAACTAATCCCCGCCGGCTCGCGGGCGGCAGAAGTCGCCTTCACGCTGCCATTTCTCCTTTGACGACCTGCGGAGCTGCTGGCCTCAGAAGGTCGAAATGGCATACGTTCGGCGAGCTTCCGCCGACCCGCTCGCCTCCCGTAGACCGCTTCGAAAGTAGACCGCTTCGAAAGTAGACCGCTT
>JBIIOK010000146.1:0-5741 GCA_044336985.1 Pirellulales bacterium
GTAGACCGCTTCGAAAGTAGACCGCTTCGAAAGTAGACCGCTTGCTCCGCAAGCGGATCCCTTTTTCGCGGTTTTCAGGCTGGTTTTTTCAGTTTCCCGACCCGGCGCCGGGAGCGGGTATATTTGGAGTGGTTTCGAACCCCTTTCCCCCGAGACCGTCGGCGACTCATTCGCCGCGGGCTCCGATGCCCCGCACGACCATCGCGGTTGTCGACTCGAAGAGGCTCCTCACGATCTTCGGGCCGCGTGACCAGCACCTGCGTCGAATCCGTTCGACGCTCGGGGTCGGCGTGTCGGCGCGGGACGACTCGATCCAGATCGAAGGGGAGGAGCCCGCCGTTCTCCGCGCCACCGAGGTCTTCGAGCAGCTCGACAAGATCGCCCGCGAACAGGGCGCCGTCGAGGCCGAAGACGTCGCGGCCCTCCTCGCCGTGGCGACCGGCGAGAAGCCGCCCGTGCAGCACGCGCCGATCGAGGTACACAAGGTCGGACGGCAGGTGCAGCCGCGGTCGGACGGGCAGGCTGCCTATGTGAAGGCGATCAAGGACAACGATGTCGTCCTCTGCGCGGGTCCGGCCGGCAGCGGCAAGACATTCCTCGCCGTGGCGATGGCCGTCGCGGCGCTCCGCACCGAGGAGGTGCGGAAGATCGTCCTCGTGCGGCCCGCGGTGGAGGCCGGCGAGAGCCTCGGCTTTCTGCCCGGCGACCTGCAGGCCAAGATCAATCCCTACCTGCGGCCGCTCATGGACGCGCTCCGCGAGATGATGGACTACGACCTGCTCAAGCGGCTCACCGAGCAGGATGTCATCGAGATGATCCCGCTGGCCTACATGCGCGGCCGCACGCTCAACAACGCCTTCATCATTCTCGATGAGGCGCAGAACACGACGATCTCACAGATGAAGATGTTTCTGACGCGGCTCGGCATGGGCTCGAAGATGGTCATCTCCGGCGACACGACGCAGATCGACCTGCCGGCCAACCGCTCGAGCGGCCTGATCGACGCCATGAACCGCCTGCAGGACGTGCGTGGCTGCTGCCGCGTGCGGCTCGGCGGCAAGGACATCGTCCGGCATCCGCTCGTGCAGCGGATCGTCGAGGCCTACGACGAACAGACGTGAGCCATTCCCGCCCATGACAGTCGCCCCATCCTCCTACCGTCGCCGTGCCCGCCGTGGCGGCTCCGTCGAGGGGCCCCAGGGCCCGTGGGCCATGCTCGTCGAGTGGATCTCGCGGGCCGAGGTGCTCGTGCGGCTCGCGCTCTGCCTGGCCGCCGCGACCGTGCTCATGATCATGCTGCACGGCTGGACCGGCCCGCAGCCCTTCCGCGAAGGCTCCGTCGCGCCGCACGGCCTCGTGGCGCGGGTGCCCTTCGAGAAGCCCGACCCGGAGCGGACGCGGGCGGCGCAGGAACGGGCCGCCGCCCAGGTGCGGGTGGTCTACGCCCAAGACAAGGCGCCGGCGGTGCGGCTGCGCGACGGCCTCAAGAACCGGATCGCCGAGATCGCCGCGGCCGACTCCCTCGCGACCGTCTCGCGGAAGGCGTGGCTGGAGTTCACCCCCGATGCCGCCGACGCCCTCGAACTGATTCCGGTGGAGAAGCCCGGCGAACGAAAGCCGAGCCTGGAGCCCCCCGTGGCGCCGGAGCCGCCCGAAGCGTCCGGTGCGAAGGACGACAAGACCGCCGACAAGAAAGAGGAAGCGCAGCAAAAGAAGGCAGGCGGCAAGGCGGAAGACAAGCCGGAAGACACGGCAGATGCGGCGAAGCAGGAGCGGAAGGCTGCCGAGGAGCCCCCGGCCAACCCGGTCGTCATCGCCGCCGAGCAGGTGTTTCAAAAGTTTCGTGCGCGGCTCGACACGCAGGAGAAGCAGCTCGAGTTCGACAAGGCTATCGACCGCGCCTTCGCCGACATCGAAAACAAAGGCGTGCTCGAGAAGATCCAGCACGGCATCGACGAGGGCAGCCAGACCGAGATCGACGTCCATCCGGTGGGCAATGCCGCCGAACTGACCCGCGTGCAGGTGGCCGACGTCCTGCTCGGCGAGGCGAAGGTGCGGCTGAAGGCGCGGGTGGAGGAGGAACTCGGCGAGGGGCCGTTCGCCGACCGCGTGTTCGGGTGGATCGAGCCGAAGCTCTCGGGGTCGCTCGAGATCGACCGCGATTCGACGGCCAAGGCCAAGCGCGAGGCTGTCGAGAAGACTCCGCAGCAGTTCGTGCGCTATGCCGAGGGCGACCTGCTCGCGGCGGCCGGCAAGCCGGTCGGCCCCGACGAGCTCGTGCTCCTGCGCCGGGAGCACGATGAATATGTCCGGCAGCAGGACCTCCGCGACCGGATGCTCCGCGCCGCCTCGCTCTTCGGCCTCTTCGTGGCGATGTTCACACTCGCCGGCTTCTACATGCACCAGCACCACCGCGAGGTGCTCGACGACCTGGGGCATGTTTCGACGCTCCTGGGACTCGCGGTGATCACGGTCGTGCTCTGCCTGCTCTCTGCCCACGATTCCTGGCAGGCGGAGATCCTGCCGCTGCTCGTCTTCGCGATGACAGTGGCGATCGCCTATGACGAGGATCTGGCGCTATTGCTCGCCGCCGAGGTGGCCCTCGTCGTGGTGGTGGGGCTCGGCCGCACGCTTGGCGACTATGTCACGCTCACCGCGGCCGTCGCCGCGACGGTCTTCTGGATGGGCCGCATCCGCAGCCGCAGCAAGCTGATCTACGTGGGGCTCTGGGCGGGCGCCGTGGCGCTGGCCACGCAGGTCGGCGCCCACCTGCTCGAGGACCGTCCGTTCGACATGCAGCTACTCTACGAGGCGGGCCGGGTGGGCGTCTGGACGCTCCTGGCCGGCTTCCTCATGACGGGCCTGCTGCCCTTCATCGAGCGGCTCTTCGGCGTACTCACCGACTTGAGCCTGCTCGAGGTGGGCGACGTGGCCCATCCGCTCCTGCAGGAGCTCGTGCGCAGGGCACCCGGCACCTACAACCACTCGATCAACGTGGCGAGCATCGGCGAGGCGGCCGCCGAGGCGATCGGGGCCCGCGGGTTGCTCGTCCGCGTGGGGGCGTATTTCCACGACATCGGCAAGATGCTCAAGCCGGCGTATTTCGTCGAGAACCAGGGGACGGAGAACCGCCACGAATCGCTCGTGCCGGCGATGAGCACGCTGATCATCATCGCGCACGTGAAGGAGGGGGCGGAGCTGGCGCGGCAATACAATCTGCCGCAGCCGATCGTCGATCTCATCAGCGAGCACCACGGCACGACGCTCGTCGAATACTTCTACCGCCGCGCGACGGAGCGGCAGCAGCAGGATCCCGACGGCGCCGAGGTGGACGAGCAGACCTACCGCTACCCCGGCCCGAAGCCGACCAGCCGGGAATCGGCCGTCTTGATGCTCTCCGACGCCGTGGAGAGCGCGAGCCGCGCACTCACCGAGCCGACGCCGGCCCGCATCTCGAGCCTGGTGCACGACCTTGCCATGAAGCGGCTCCTCGACGGCCAGTTCGACGACTGCGGCCTCACGCTCGAGGAGCTCGAAATCATCGAGCAGAGCCTCGTGAAGAGCCTGACAGCCGTCTATCACGGTCGCGTGAAATACCCCGACCAGAGGACGGCATGAAAGCCGTCTCGGAGCGGGCACTGTGAAATCCGACGTCGCGCATGACTGCTCTGTCGGCGTCACCGACCGGCAGAAGCTGCTCAGAATCTCCAAGCCCTGGCTCGAACGGCTCGTCAGGCGGGCGCTCGCGGCCGAAGGGATCGTGCAGGCCGAGATCGGCATCCTGCTCGTCGATGACCGGCGGATCGCCCGGCTGCACGGCGAGTGGTTCGACGATCCCACGCCGACCGACGTGATCACGTTCGACCTCTCGGCGGGTGGCATGCTCGCGGGGGACATCGCCGTGAGCACGGAAACCGCCCGCCGCATGGCCCGCGAGGTCGGCTGGACGCCGCGGCAAGAGGTGGCCTATTACGTGGTCCACGGGCTCCTGCACCTCACCGGCTACGACGACCGCACGCCCGCCGACCGACGGGCCATGCGGTCTCGCGAGCGGGCGGTGATGAAGGCCATCGGCCTACCGGCGCCCCCCCGCACACCTACCCGGCGCAAACGATCATGAGCCTCACTGCGAACCCAGACATCGCGGCTACACTAGTCATAGCGGCTACCCTTGGCATCGAGGCGGCCGTCGTGCTCCTCCTCGTGGCGAGTGTGGCGGCCATCCAGGCCCGCGCGGTCCGCGGTGCGCAGCGGCATCGGATCCTGGAGCGGTGCCGCGCAAGCGGCCGGCCCGAGCGCTACGACGAAATCGTCGCGGGCAGCGAGACGATCGCCTTCGTCGCCGCGTCGGTCGTCGTGATCGCGGCGGCCGTCGCCACGCTGCTCGTGGGCCGCCCGCTCCTGGCCGACCCCGCAAAATCGCAGGTGCTCGGTGTCTCGGAAGTGGCCGGCTGGATCGCGGTGGTCTGGCTCATGCTCGTCGTCGTGCCGATGCTCGTGACGAAGATCGCCGGCCCGTGGATCGTGGTGGCGACGTGGCGGCTCTGGCGGCCGATCGTGCGGCTGGCATCGCCGGTGGTGAGGCTGCTCGCCGCCGTTGGCACGCTCCTGGGCGGGCTCGTCGGCCGCCGCGGCGAGGAGCCGGGGGAGAGCATGCAGGACGAACTACGGCTCGTCGTCGACGAGGCGCACCGCGAGGGACGGCTCGAGGGCGCCGCCCGCGACATGATCGAGGGTGTGATGGAACTCAACGAGGCGAAGGTCTCCCAGATCATGACCACCCGCACCGACATGATCTCCATTTCGCTGGCCACGCCATGGGAGGAGGCGGTGCGGCTGGCCTCGGAAAGTCACCACACCCGCCTGCCGGTCTGGGACCGCTCGCGCGACGACATCGTCGGCATCCTCCACACCCGCGAACTCCTCGAGAAGCTCGTGGAGGCAATGCCCGCGGCCCCGGGTGGGAAAGCGGCCGTCTCGGAGCTGCGGCCACTCTTGCGTCCCCCCTACTTCGTTCCCGAGTCGATGAGCGTGCAGAAGCTGCTGCGGGAGTTTCAGCGCACCCATACCCACATGGCTGTCGTCACCGATGAATTTGGCGGTGTGTCGGGGCTCGTCACGATCGAGGACGCGCTCGAGGAGATCGTGGGCGAGATCGCCGACGAGCACGACGAGGCGTTTTCGGACGGCATCCGCGTGGTCACGCCCGACGTCTGCGAGGCCCGGGCGACCGTGCGGATCGCCGACCTCAATGAAAAGATGGGTCTCGAGCTGCCGGAAGAGGCCGACTTCGAGACCGTTGGCGGCTTCGTTTTCCACCAGTGCGGCCGCCCGCCCGTCGTCGGCGAACGGATCGAGTCGCACGGTGCGGCGATCGAGGTGCTTGCCGCCACGGGCCGGCGGATCGACCTGGTGAGGCTCCAGCGGCTGCGCACCTGAGGGCGGGAGGGCTGACCGATGGCCGCGGAGAATGCCCAAGCGATCGTGATCCGCGCGGTGCCATTCGGCGAGACGAGCAGCGTCGTCAGCATTTTTACGCGTGAATTCGGCAAGCTGCGGGCTTTGGCAAAGGGGGCGTGGCGGCCGAAGAGCGGATTCGACGCCGCCCTTGACCTGCTTTCGATCTGTCAGGTACTCGTCCTCCGTAAATCATCGGGCGGCCTCGACTTGCTGACGGAGGCGCGGCTCGATCACCGGTTTCGCGTCGGCAGGAGCATGGCGGCTTTTCATGGCGGCATGGA
>JBIIOK010000105.1:0-8967 GCA_044336985.1 Pirellulales bacterium
ACGCGATCGATGCCCCACTGGTATTGTTGCCGGTTCTGCACCCACTCGAAGTAGCTCGCCGTCACGCCGCCGGCGTTGACGAGGATGTCGGGCAGGAGCATCACGCCGCGGGATTCGAATACGGCGTCGGCGTCGGGCTCCACCGGTGCGTTGGCGGCTTCGACCACGATCGGCGCCTTGACCGCCGCCGCATTCGCCTTCGTGAGCACGCCGCCGAGCGCCGCGGGGATGAGCACGTCGCACTCGGTGGCGAGCAGTTCGGAATTCGTGACCGCATCGCCGCCGCGGTAGCCGTCGAGCCGGCCGCCGTTGGCCTGCGCGTGCCGCAGGAGGTCGAGGACGTCGAGCCCGTCGGCCTTGAAGTAGCCGCCGTGGGCGTCGCTCACCGCCACGATCCGGCATTCCGCGTCGCGTAGAAACTTCGCCGTGTGGGTGCCCACGTTGCCGAAGCCTTGGATGGCGACCGTGGTGCCGGGAATCTTGCGGCCGAGCCGACTCAGGAGCTTGAGCGTGAGGCTGCCGACGCCGCGACCGGTGGCCTCGTCGCGGCCCGGGACGCCGTGGTAGTCGACCGGCTTGCCGGTGACGCAGGCGGGGGAGAAGCCGTGGTATTTGTCATATTGGTTCATGATCCACGCCATCACCTCCGGCGTGCTGCCCATGTCGGGCGCCGGAATGTCGACATCGGGGCCGAAGAGGTCGTGGATGGCGTCGACGAAGCGGCGGGTCACCCGCTCGAGTTCCCGCGGCGAGAGCTTCGACGGGTCGATCGCGATCCCTCCCTTGGCGCCGCCGTAGGGCAGGTTGACGACGGCCGTCTTCCAGGTCATCAGGGCGGCGAGCCCCCGCACCTCGTCGAGGTCGACCTGCGGGTGGTAGCGGAGGCCGCCCTTCATCGGGCCGCGGGCGTCGTTGTGCTGCACGCGGTAGCCGATGTAGGTCGCCACCTCGCCCGAGTCGAGTTCGACCGGGATCTGCACCTGCACCTCGCGTTTGGCGGTGAGCAGCAGGCGGCGGATGCTTGCCGACAGGTCGAGTTCATCGGCCGCGCGGTCGAAATAGATCCTGGTGGCTTCACTGGCACGCATGATGCGGAGGCTCTCCTGGCTGCACGGCACGTTCGACGCCTCGCGATCTTACGGGCCGCCCTTTCCAGGTCACAAGCGGGCTTCGCGTGGCGGATTCGCCCTGCCGATCGCTAGGATTGCAGAGTCTGCCGAGAGTCGAGGAAACGGTCGATGCCGACGCCAACGCCCGAGGAATTCTGGAAGCTCGTCGCCGACACCGGGCTCGTCGATCACGACCAGCTGGAAGGATTGCGGCGCGAGTTTGGCCGCGAGAGCCTTGCACCGGGAATGACCGGCGACGCAGTGACGGAGGCGATCGCGAAATGGCTCGTGGGCCGGAAGGTGCTCACGAGCTGGCAGGCTCGCCAGATCGCCCGCGGCAGCCGCGGGCCCTTCCTGCTCGGCGACTACCGGCTTCTCGAACGGCTCGACGACACGCAGCTGCGCACGACCGGCGCGAAGGCATCGCTCCTCCGCGCCCGCCACCAGCCCTCGGGCCGCGGCGTCTGCGTGCTGCTGCTCGATCCCGAGCCATGCCGGCGGATCGAGGTCTGGACCGACATCGTGCGGCGGACCGCCGTGGCCCACGAGGCCCGCAACCCGATCACGAGCCGCACCTGGGCGCTCGAACAGAGCGGCGCGCAGCGGTTCATCGTCTGCGAAGACATCGTCGGCCCATCGCTCGCCGAGGAGATCGCCGCTCGCGGCCCGCTGCCGATCGCGGAGGCGGGGCCATTGATGGTGGCGCTCGCCGGCGCGGTGGCGGAACTGCATCGGCTGGGCGCCGTGCACGGTGGCCTCTCGCTCGACGCCGTCCGGCGGGAGGCGCCCGCCGGTCGGGTGCGGCTCATGCAGTTTCCGCTGGTCGCCGATCCGCACGCCGTGCCGCTGCGGCCGCCGCTCGACTCGCCGGAGGAGATCCGCAAGCTGGGACCACGGGCCTGCTTCATCGCGCCCGAGCTGCTCCTGCCGGAGAGCCGCTGCGATGCGCGGAGCGATGTCTATGCGCTGGGCTGCCTGTTTCATGCGATCCTCGTCGGATCGCCTCCCTGCTGGCAGGGAGACGCCGAGCGGTCGCTCTCGCAGGCGGCGTTCATCGGCCCGCCGTCGCTCGGTCCGCCGCAGGTGCCGATCGAGGTGGCCACGCTGATCTCCTACATAGTGGCCCGCGATCCGGCGGCGAGGTATCCCTCGGCTGCCGAGGTCGCCGACGCGATCGCGGTCTGCCTGGGGATGCCGCCGGTGTCGCCCACGCTTCCACCACAGCGGCCCGTTATTCCTGCAGCAGCGGCGATGCCCGAGCCAGCGAAGGCTCCGGTCGCCGTGCCGGCCGCGACCCCGAGCCCTTCTTCGGCGCAGCCTGCAGCCCCCGCCTTCGTGCCGCAGGCCGTTGCCCCGCGGAAGCAGCGGCCGTGGTGGATCGGCCCGCTGATGGCCGTCGGGCTCGCGGCCATCCTGGTTGGGTCGGTCGTGCCGCTCGTCTATCGGCCGAGGCCCGCGGCAGCCCCGGCAAAAAAACCGCCGCCCCAGGTTTCTGTTTCAGAAGCACCGCCATCCGTCGAAGTCGAACAAGATGTCGCCGAGCCCGAGGATCGCTCGCCGCGCGGCCCAGAGGCGATTGCAACCGCGGTGAACGTGGTCGAGTCAGACACGCTGCCCTGGGCATCGCCGACGGCCGGTTCGCCCCCCACGCTCGCCTACCTGCCGTCGGGATCGCAGCTTGTCATCATCGCGCGGCCGGCCGATATCCTCGCGAGCGATGAGGGCCGGCTCTTCGTCCGGGCGCTCGGGCCGCGGGCCGCAGAGGCGGTTGCGAAGGTGGCGGCGATCACCGGCTGCCCGATCGAAGAGATCGAGGCGGTGCAGGGGGGATGGCAGGCCGGCGGGCCCGACGAGGTGGTCGGCGGCTTTGCGATCCGTGGCGGCGACATGCTGAAGGTGGCCGCGGATGAATCGCTGCGCGAGGCCTGGGGGGCGACGACAGAGAAAGAACAAGATGGTGAGACGCTCTTCATCGGCAGGCCGCTCTCGTTTTGGCTGCCGACAGAGGAGGCGGGGAGAGTGCTCGTCGCGGCGCCCGAAAAATTGCTCGCGGAGATCGTCGCGACGAGCCTCGAGCGGCGCGCCGCCCGCAATGCCGGCGGGCCCGCGGACTGGCGGCAGCGGATCGAGGCGGTGCTGCCGCCGGATCTCGAAGACATGGTCGGCATGCTCGATGAGAGCCGCGCGCTCACGCTCTTCGGATCGCCAAACTACCTGCTGCACGACGGCCGGCCGATCCTCGCCGGGCCGTTCGCGAAACTGATCGATCCGCTCGGCGAATTCTTCGGCCGCGACGTGAGGGCGGCGGCGCTGTCGCTGCACTTCGGCAGTGCCACCTATCTCGAGATCGACTGCCTGCCGCCGGCCGGCATGACGGCGGCGCGGCTCGCGAAAGATGTGGCCGCGAAGACCGAGGCGCTCGCCGACACCGTGGAGGAATACTGCAACGCGCTCGACCCGCATCCGTATGGGCGGAAGCTCGTGATGCGGCTGCCGAGGATGCTCGGCGCCGTCGCCGGCAACCTGCGGTCTGGTGGAGAGGGCAGGAGAGCGGTCGTCAACTGCCTGCTGCCGGAGCACGCGGCCCACAATCTCGTCCTTGCCGCCGAACTGGCGATCGAGCAGAACCCCGGCGCCGCCGCGGCCCGCACGGCGTCGGCCCCTGCCGCCGGCCCCGCGACGGCCGCCGATAGGCTCCAGCGGAAGATGTCGCTCGTCTTCGCGAGCGACACGCTCGAAAAAACGGTGCAGATGATCGCCGAAGAGATCGGCCTGCCGATCGAGATTCTCGGGAAGGATTTCGAGCTCGAGGGCATCACGAAGAACCAGTCCTTCGGCCTCGACGAGCGGAATCAGACCGCCGACGCGATCCTGCGGACGATCCTTGCCAGGAGCAATCCCGACGGCAAACTGGTTTATGTGATCCGCGCGAAGGACGGCGCGGAGTCGGTCGAGATCACGACGCGGGCCGCCGCGGCCAAACGTGGCGACACTCTGCCACCGGGCTTCGAAGACGACACCGACGGCAAAGCACCGCCGGAACAACCAAAGAGGAAAGGCAGACGATGATCATTGTCATGCAGGCGGGCACAGCCCAGGCCGATCTCGATCGCGTGGTCTCCAGGGTCGAGGCCCTCCGGCTGCGGCCGCACGTCATCGTGGGAACGGAGCGGACCGTGGTGGCCGTCGTCGGTGACGAGCGCGATGCGCAGGGCGCCGGTTTCGAGACGCTGCCCGGCGTGGCATCCGTGCTGCCGATCCTCGCGCCCTACAAGGTGGCCAGCCGCGAGGTGCAGCCCGAGCCGACCATCGTGAAGGCGGGCCCGTTGACGGTGGGCGGGAAGTCGATCGGCGTGATCGCCGGGCCCTGCTCGGTCGAAAGCCGCGAGCAGATCGTGGGCACGGCCCGCGCCGTGAAGGCGGCCGGGGCCACGGGCCTGCGTGGCGGGGCCTTCAAGCCGCGGACGAGCCCCTACAGTTTTCAGGGGATGAAGGAGAAGGGGCTCGAACTGCTCGCCGAGGCCCGCGCGGAGACGGGGCTGGCGGTCGTGACGGAGGTGGTGGCGCCGGAAGACGTGCCGCTCGTGGCGCAATATGCCGACGTGCTGCAGGTGGGAGCCCGCAACATGCAAAACTACCGCCTGCTCGAGGCGGTGGGCCGCACGCAGACGCCCGTGCTCCTGAAGCGCGGCCCGGCGGCCTCGGTCGAGGAACTGCTGCTCGCCGCCGAATACATCCTCGACGCGGGCAACCGGCAGGTGATGCTCTGCGAGCGCGGCATCCGCACGTTCGAGACGCACACGCGGTTCACGCTGCCGCTGGCGACCGTGCCGTGGCTGCATGCCCGCACGCATCTGCCGGTCGTCGTCGATCCCAGCCACGGCACGGGCCACGCCAACCTGGTCGAGAGCATGGCGGCGGCGAGCGTGGCGGCCGGCGCCGACGGCCTGATCATCGAGGTGCACCCCGACCCGAAGTGCGCCTCCAGCGACGGCGCCCAGACGCTCGACTTCGCCGCCTTCGAGCGGACGATGCAGGTCTGCCGTCGCGTCGCCGAAGCCGTCGGCCGCACGCTCGCGTAGCCCCACCGGCTCGGGGTTGCCCACGCCCCATCGCCGGACGCTCGCTGCGGGCATCCATGCCCTTCGCTCGCTCGGAGGTGACCGCGCCGGCGGGAGCGCCTCCGCTTGGGCATCCTGCCTGCGCTTGTCACCTACGCCGGCTCCCGGGGCATGGGCAGCCCCGAGCCTCCCTAACCGAGAAGTGCGAGTGAGATCGCCGTGTAGAGCACGATGCCGACGACGTCGACGATCGCCGACACGAAGGGATTGCTCATGAGCGCCGGGTCGAGGCCGATCGAGCGGAAGAGTAGCGGGAGCACGGAGCCCACGAGCGTGCCCATCATCACCACGCCCATGATCGTCAGCGGGATGACGAGCGCCGCCGTCGGGCCCGGCGCGTAGACGAGCGCGAGCAGGTAGCCCGGCACCGCGAGCAGCGTGCCGAGCAGCAGGCCGAGGGCGAATTCGCGCTTGAGGATCCGCGGCCAGTCGGAGAGCTTGCAGTCGCCCGAGGAGAGCGCCGTGATCACGAGCGTGGCCGACTGGTTGCCCGAGTTGCCGCCGCTGGCGATGACGAGCGGGATGAAAGCGACGAGCCAGGCGTGGGTGATCGGCGAGCGGGCCATCACCATCGCGGTGACCGCTGCCGTGGCGAAGAGGATCGTGAGCCAGACGCCGCGCTTCCAGGTCATCGAGATGATCGCGGCCTCGAGGTAGCTCTCGCCGAGCGGGGCGATGGCGGCGATCCGCTGGGCGTCGTCGGTGGCGTCTTGGCGAACCGCGTCGAGGACGTCGTCGTGCGTGACGATGCCCACGAGGCGGTTGCGGTCGTCGACCACCGGGATCGCGATGAAGTCGAAGCGGGCGAGCAGGTCCACCACCTTCTCGCTCGGCTCGTCCACCCGCACCGCGATCACGTCCCGCTGCATGAGGTCGGCGACGAGGGCCGTGGGCTTGGCGAGGATCAGGTCGCGGAGCGACACGAAGCCGACGAGCTTCCGCTCGGCATCGAGCACGTAGATGTAGTAGATCGATTCGCTATTGGGGGCCTGCGACCTGAGCCGCGTGACGGCCTCGCCGGCGGTGATGTCGGCCGGCAGCGAGGCGTATTCCGTGGTCATCAGCGCCCCGGCCGAGTCTTCGGGGCAGGAGAGGAGCATGCGGATGTCGTGCCGCTCGGCCTTGGCGACCAGCGGCAGGATCTCCTCGACGAGCTCCGGATCGAGCTCGCGGAGCAGGTCGTCACGGTTGTCGGCGGCCATCCATTCGAGCAGCGGCCCGAGGTGCTGGCGGTCGGCCGCCTTCACGAGTTCCACCTGCCGGGCCATCGGGTAGTAGGGGAAAACCTCCGCCTGTCGCTCGACCTGCAGGGCGTCGAGCAGCTGCCAGATTTCGCCGTCGTCGAGCCCCTCGGAAAACTCGGCGACGGTGGCCGGATGCAGTTCGGCGCCCACCTCGCGCAGCCCCGCAGTGTCGCCCTCGGCGAGCATCACACGCAATTCGGGGATCAGAATGGGATTGGCGGTGACCATGGCACGGACGGCGGCGGGGAGACGTCTATACTGTCGAGTCGTGCGCGGCGCGACAGACAGGCGGGAGAGAGGCCGGCAGCCAGTATGCCATGAAAGTGCCCGGAATCGAGCGTGAATCGTCGTGCGGCCCGCGGCGGCGTGCCGGATTCGTGGCGGCCGCCGCGCTTGCTTGGGCGTGCGCCTGCCCCGCGATCGTCGCTGCGACCGATGCCGGCCGGGGCCGCGAGCTCCTGCTCTCGAAGGCCTATCTGCCGGCCGACTTCGACCAGCAGGTTTTCGACGAGCTCTGGACGCTCTGGCCGGAGCCGCTGCGGGGCCGGGCGGAGCGGGCGCCGGTCGAGGAGCGGCGGCGGATGGCGATGGAGCGATATGGCCTCACGCCGCACCCAAGCGATCCATCCCGGTCCATGCAATATGTCGTCGACGAGGGCGGCCGCTGGACGATGAGCTGCCTGGCCTGCCACCAGGGGCAGGTCGAGGGGCGGGCGATCCCGGGGCTGCCAAATTCGAACTACGCGCTCGAGACGCTCACCGAGGAGGTCCGCCTCGTGAAGGTGAAGCAGCGGAAGCCGTTCGGCCACATGGACATGGGCTCGCTGCTCTTGCCGCTGGGCACGACGAACGGCACGACGAACGCCGTGATCTTCGGCGTGGCGCTCATGCGGCACCGCGACGAGGATTTGAACATCGTGCAGCGGCCGCCGCGGTTCGACCTCGTGCATCACGACATGGACGCGCCCGCCTGGTGGCACGCCCGCCGCAAGACGGGCCTCTATGCCGATGGCTTCGCGCCGAAGGGGCACCGGATGCTGATGCAGTTTCTGCTCGTGAAAGAAAATGGCCCGGAGAAGTTTGCGGAGTGGGAGGATGACTTCCGCGCCATCGAGACCTGGATCGAATCGCTCGAGCCGCCGCGGTGGCCCGGTGAGATCGACCAGCCGCTCGCGGAACGTGGCCGGGAGGTGTTTGCGGCGCATTGCGGCTCGTGCCACGGCAGCTACGGCCCCGGCGCCGAGTTCCCGGAAAGGATCGTGGCGATCGAGGAGATCGGCACCGACCGCGTGCGGTTCGATTCGCTCACGGCGAAGGAGCGAAGCGAGCTCAACGAGAGCTGGTTTGGTCATCATGGCCGCGACACCGCGAGCCTGCGGAACCGGGAGTCACCGGCTGGCTATGTCGCCCCGCCGCTCGACGGCATCTGGGCCACGGCGCCCTATCTCCACAACGGCTCCGTGCCCACGCTCTGGCACCTGCTCCATCCCGCCAAGCGGCCCGCCGTCTGGCGGCGCACTGCGACGGGCTACGACCGCAGTCGCGTCGGCCTCGAGGTCGAGGAGTTGGCCGTCATGCCCGCGGGCAAGCTCACGTCGGCCGAGCGCCGCACCTATTTCGACACGTCGAAACCGGGCAAAAGCGCCGCCGGTCACGATTTCCCCGACGCACTCACAGAAGACGAAAAAACCGCCGTCCTCGAATACCTCAAGACGCTCTGACCCCCACCAGCCCTGGGATGCTGAACGCCGGAATCGGCAGAAGCTCGACGAGCGTTGGAGATTTCGCTCGTTGAAGGAGTGAATCGCGGGTGGCGCGTTTGCGAAATATCCCCGCGAGGCGACTTCTGCCGATTCCGGCGGCAATGCGGGTCACTTCAAGTGCCCAAACGCATATTTTTTGCTACTGTAATGCCTTCCACACCATCGCCCGAGGGAGCCCCCCGATGACCCAGTTCGAACGCGCCAAAAACAATGAGATCACCCCCGAGATGAAGTTCGTCGCCCAGCGCGAGGATCTTCCCGAGGAGCTGATCCGCGCGGAAGTTGCCCGCGGGCGGATGGTGATCCCGGCCAACAAGGTGCATCTCACCAAGTCGCTCGAGCCGATGGCGATCGGCATCGCGGCGCTCACGAAGATCAACGCCAATATCGGCAACTCGGCCGTCACCAGCGACGAGCAGACGGAGCTGCAGAAGCTCCACATGGCCGTGCACTATGGCGCCGACACGGTGATGGATCTCTCGACGGGCAAAGACATCGACACGATCCGGCAGGCGATCATCGACGCCTCGCCGGTGCCGATCGGCACGGTGCCGATCTACCAGATGCTCGAGGAGCTCGGCGGCGACATCGACGACATGAAGCCGCAGCACTTCCTCGACATGTGCGAGAAGCAGGCGAAGCAGGGGGTGGACTACATGACCGTCCACGCCGGCCTGCTGCAGGAGCACCTCCACCTCACGATGAACCGGATCACCGGGATCGTGAGCCG
>JBIIOK010000106.1:0-8913 GCA_044336985.1 Pirellulales bacterium
ATGTCGGCGAGCCTCAGGCAGCGGGCGCTCGAGCGGACGAGATCGGCGAGCGCCTCCTCTGCCATGCCGAGCGTAATCGGCATGCCCAGCATGTGGCTCGTGGCCTCGAGGCGATTCATCGCGCCGGCGAGCTCGCGGGCATGGCGTGCCATGTGAAAGGCGACGTAGTGGACGACGTCATCGGGCACGTCGAGTCCGCGACGCGTGGCGATCGCCTTCACGATGCCGCGCCGCACCTCCTCGTCCGGCGGCAGCATCCGCGCGGTCATGCCGCCGCGCAGCCGCGTCAGCAGGTCGACGCCAAGCTCGGAGAGCGACTCGGGCTCGCGGTCGCAGGCGAAGACGATCTGGCGACCCAGCCGCTGCAGGGCCTCGATCGTGTGCTGCACCTCCATGATCGTCGCCCGTTTGCCGACGAAAAACTGCAGATCATCGATCACGAGCAGGTCGGCGGTGCGGCACGTGCGGCGGAAGCCGGGCAGGCCGCTGCCGTGCAACGCCTGCAGAAAGCCGGTCGTGAACTGCTCCGCGGAGAGGAAGACGGCGCTCGCCTTGGGGTGCAGTTCGCGGAAGTGCGTGCACAAGGCCTCGAGAAGGTGGGTTTTTCCGGAGCCACTCGGCCCGTGCAGGACCAGCGGCGACATCTGCCCGGGCCGCCCGGCCGCGAGTTCGACCGCCGCGAAGGCCATGCGATTGCTCGGCCCCACCACGAACGAATCGAGCCGCAGGGCGTGGCGATTACCCTGGGCGATCTGCATCGGGGGACGCTTTGCGTCTGATTGCTTTGGGTCTGATTGTTGCAAGGCCGCGGAAGCCTGGTCTGGTTGGGCGGCCCGGCGGCCTGCACGACGGGGCTTCGGCGGCTCCTGTGTGGCTTCGCCGGCGTGGCCAGGCGTAGCGGTGGCACGTTCATCCCGGCCACGATCGGCCGCGGGCTGCGCCGGTGCGGCCTTTTCAGCCCCGGCCTCGGCGACCAGCCATTCTGCATGCGCCATCTTGCCGCAGACCTGACGGACGGCCGCCGAAAAGTCGCGGTGAAACGTCTTGCGGAGCCACTCGTGCGTGAAGGCGTTGCCGATCCGGATGAACGCGCAGGCCTCGCCCGAATCCTGCCGCAAGACCTCCACCTCGGCCGCGTCGCCAAACCAGACGGCATGCCGCTCAGCGCCGATCCGGGCGCAGAAGGCTGCGCTCACGCGCCGAGCATCCTCCGGGCAGGTTTTCCCCGCGTGATTGGCCCGGTGATCGGGCTCCGGCACCGTTCCGTCAGTGATTCCCGCCTTGGCAACGTCCTGCACCAGGCACCCACTCATTTCCGTGAATTTTTCGCATCCATCCGTGACGGCTGCGACTCGTGATCGCGGCGCGAGTATAGGGGTGCATGCAGTGCTGTCAAACCATGCAAGCAGCGCGTGCGTGAGACTGCGAAGTCGTGTTTTTATCGCGCGATTTTTCATGCGCTGTCGCGCGCCGCATCCGCCCGCAGCAGCGGCGGGAGCGGCTGCAAAACCGCTAAAATTGCCTGAAAAACCTCGGGCGCGGGGCGCAGGACGAAATCAGCGGAATCTTCTATACTCGATGCCGGCTTTCGAACGCAGCGGTTCAGGATGAACGACGTGATCCACGCACGAACCTTTTTTGGTTTCCTTCGCGCGGCGTGCACGATTGCAATGGGCGTCGCTGCTTTTGCCGGCGCCCTCCGCGCCGAAGAGCCGCCACGGTTCGAGCCCGCTGAAATCTCGATCGGCGAGCCACTCGAGTTGCCGAAGCAGTCCGGTCTGCAGCAGGCGACGGCGGCTGGCAGCGGCTGGCTTGGCATGACGGCCGATGACTCGCTCGTGCCGGGCCGGCTCGTGGTGGTGGACGTGGCACAGCCCGGCCCTGCCGCGAAGGCCGGCATCAAGCCGCAGGACCAGGTGCTCGCGATCAATGGCAAGCCGCTGCGGAGTTCCGACCAACTCGCCGCAGAACTGGCGGCAATCACGCCCGGCAGCGACGTGAAGATGGCCGTCGGCCGCGGCGACCGGATCGATGAAGTCGTGGTAACGGCGGCGGAGCGGCCGGCGCGGACGTCGATGCCGCCTGCTGGCCCGATGGCAACGGGCCCGCTATCGGCTTCGTCGCCAGCCGCGCCGCTGGCCACTGCAGCCCCTGCACCGGCGATCGCGGCCGTTCCCCAGCCGCAGTCGGCCCCCGTGCAGGCCTTGCCGCCGGAGGTGATGGCCAGCGACTTTGGGCCGGCAAACCTGCCTGCTCGACCTGCGGAGCCAGCCCCGCTCCTACAGGCCGAGCCGCGTCGCGTCGCCGAACCGATGCCGTCGCCACAGACCGGGGCGAAAGGCCGCACGGCCCTCGGCGTGCGGACGCTCCCAGTCGATCCGGGAGTACAGGCTCGATTCGGCCTGCCCGAACCGGCCGGAGCGCTCGTAATCGGCGTCGTGCACGATCTGCCCGCCTCCCGGGCCGGTGTGCCGCCGGGGAGCGTGATCGTCGCGCTCGATGACAAACCGGTGCGATCGCCCAACGAACTCACGCAGGTGGTGACGTCGAGCCCGGCCGACAGGCCGATGACGCTGCAATACATCCTGCCCGGCGGCGAGAAGCGGCGGGCGGAGGTGTCGCTCCAATCGCTCGAAGTGCCACTCGAACAAGCCCTCATCGGCCCACAGCGCTAGACCGCGTTTGAGTGGGAATTAACGGACACGGAAGCCCGACGCGCGAGCGAGGTCCATCCGCCCTCCACTCCATCCAACGCCGCTCCCACCCGCCCCGCGAAAACGCCTCCACTCTTCCTCGCTCGCGCTTCGGGCTTCCGTAACAACCGCCATCAACGGGGCTTGCAGCGAACGTCAGGCGGCAGGGCGTTCGTGCGTTTCCGCGACCGGCAGGACGGCGCACCTGCGGAGTTCATCCTCGAGCGGCACGCCAATCGGCGCCGGAAGTCGAGCGGCCCGTTGGGCCACCCGCGAGGGCTCTTTGCGCAGCCGCACCTCCCCCGCGCGCCGCTGCCCCGAGCAGGCCCACCGCTCGGCCTCATCGGAGAGTTGCACGAGCAGCCGCTCCACGCCGGAGCGGTGCCACTCCAATCCCTCGCGATCGATGTCGGGGGGCACGCGGATCGCGCGGCTCACGATGGCCCGGGCCCGCGTGAACGGCTTCGGGATCGCGAAGCGATCCCACGTGCCGACCCGCCAGGGATGCGCGTAGCCGAGCCCCATCGCGACGATCGGGATGCCCAACGTGCTCGCCAGAAACACGCAGCCCGGCGCGAGACGCCGCCGCGGGCCGCGCGGGCCGTCTGGAGTGATCGTGAGATTCTCTGCCTGCGCCCGCTGCGCCAGCTGTCGCAGCGCGACGGAGCCGCCGTGGAACGTGCTGCCCCGCACGACGCCAAATCCCATCATCCGGGCGACCCGATCGAGGACGTTCGCGTCGTCGTGGCGGGAGAGCAGCATCGAGATGTTCGAATGTCCTCGCAGAAAGAGGGGCAGCAGGATGTTCTCGTGCCAAAACACGTAGATCTTCGCGCCGCGGTAGTCCGGATGCACCGGGTCTACCGTGGGATCGCCGAACTCCGCCCGGCAGTCGAGCGTGCTCATCCATTGCCGAATCGTCGCCGTCGACAGGAGCGACACGGCGCCGATTTCGAGCGGTCCGGTGAACTTCACGAACGGAATCCTTTCCTTGCCTTGATGGCTTTGCGTGGCCCGTTCCGCGCGATCAGGCGTCGCGCCACGCGCCCTCGAAAACCTCCTCGGCCGGCCCGGTCATGAAGACCTGTCCGGCGGGAGCCCATTCCAACTCCAACTCACCCCCCGGCAGCTCGGCGACGATGCGTCGGCCCGTGCGGCCCGAGAGCACGCCCGCCACGCACACCGCCGACGCGCCCGTGCCGCAGGCCTGCGTGATGCCGCTGCCCCGCTCCCAGGTCCGCATGCGCACGCGGTCGCCGGAGAGCACCTGCACGAAATGCACGTTCACTCGCTGCGGAAAGATCGGGTGCTTCTCGATCCTGGGGCCCACGCTCTCCAGCGGCACCGCCGCCACGTCGCGGCAATAGAACACGACGTGCGGATTGCCCATCGACACGCACGTCATCCGCGGGTCGAGACCGGCCGCTTCCCACCATGCCTCCGGCGCCGCGAGCGCCGCGCACGGCGCGTCGACCACCTGCCCGGTGCCGGAGCCGGTGACCGGAATCCGGGCGGCCTCGAGCAGCGGCTCCCCCATGTCGACCCGCACCTGCGAAAGCCGCTCGCCGATCCGCCGCACGTCGACCGTGAGCACGCCGCGGCCCGTCTCGATCGCGACGGCGCCGGCCGGCGCGTGGCCGTGGGCCACGACCAGGTGCGCGACGCAGCGGACACCGTTGCCGCACATCTCCGCCTCGCTGCCGTCGGCGTTGAACATCCGCATCCGGGCCGCCGCCTTGGTCGATGGGAGCACGAGCACCAGGCCGTCGCCACCGACGCCCCGGTGACGGTTGGCGATGCGCGGGGCGAGCGCGGCCGGGTCGGCCGGCGGCTGTTCGGTGAAACAGTCGATGTAGACGTAGTCGTTGCCGGCGCCGTGCATCTTCACGAAGCGGGTCTGGGTGGGGGTCATGGGCTGGGGTCGCTGCCTGTCTGGAAGTCGTGCGGATCAATGACTCGAAGCGTCGGGCCTGGCCGGCGCAGACGGCCCATTGTGCCGCCCGGGTCGGCCTCCTGTCACCGTGGGCTCTCGCGCCGGTCCCCCAGGCCGACGCGGCCGGCGTCGCGGCGGTTCGATTGCAGCTGCTGCAGCGCCGCATTGAGCGTGGGGAAAGCCTCGGTGGTGATGTCGGGCTGCGCGAGCGTGCCGTCGACATGGACGAGCATGAACTGGCCGCTCGCACCACCGAGCACCCGTTTCATGACAGGCAACTGCGTCTCGGAATCGCCCATGATCGAGCGGAACGTCATCTGCACGCGGGAGTCGAAGTCGATTTCGCCGTTGCCCACGAGGCTGATCGCGTCGCCGGAGAGCTCGATATTGTCGAGGTAGGCCCGCGGCCCTTCGACCCGGAAGTCGACGAGGCTCGAACTGAATGCCTTGCGGTCGGGCGCCTTCACGCGCAGCACCTTCAGAAGCGCCACGATCACGGGCAGCTCGTAGATGTCGGCGTCGCGGAGCCGCAGCTGGCCGCGGCCGACGAGCGAGTGCGTGCCGGTGCGGGCACCGCTCACCTCGATCGCGCCGAACACCTTGCCACAATACCGCTGCGCGGCGCCGGCGCCGGGAATCGCCTGCGAGTCGCCGGCGAGCCGCTCGAGGTCGGCGTCGCTCACCGCAGCGGCCACCGCGAACGTGCCGCCGGGGCCGGCCGACACGCTCCCGTCCGCGAAGATGGAGCCACCGGCAACGCGGGCCGAGAGCCGGCGGGCCCGCCCCTGCTCGTCGCCGGCCGTCAGCCCGAAACGCACGCCTTCGTCGTCCATCACGAGCGGCCCCTGCACGGCCGTCAGTTGCACGCCGCGCCAGATCGCGCTGTCGAGCGCCAGTTCGCCGTGCGATTTCCAGGTGCGGCCATCGGTCCGCCCCTTGAGCTGAACGCCGCCGTGCACGTGCTCGAGCGGGATGCCCGCGTCGAGGCTGCCCTGCTCCATGTCGAGCCGCATGTCCCAGGCCGCCGAGGCGGGGCCGGCCCCGCCCCCCGGCGCCGCTTGCGCGTAGATGTCGAGCACGCCCGCGAGCGAGAGCAGTCCCCTCGGGTTCACCGCGGCGATCGCCCGTCGGAGCCCGGCCGGCATCGCCTGCAGCACCTCGTGATCGGCGCGGAAGCGGTCGGCCGTGAGCCGCGCGAACGAAACGTGCCAGCCGCCGTCCGGGGCGAAGCGGCACGTCCCCTCGCTGCTGACCGTGGTGCGGGCATGCACGCCGCGGATGCCGTCGAATCGGAGCAGGCCGTCCTTCCAGGCGAGTTTCCCCTGGAGACGCTCGAGGCGATAAGGAAACCAGGCCGGCTCGATCGACACGGTCTCCGCGTGCGGGATCGCCTCGACCTCGACGTCGGTTTTCTTCGCCTTCACGCGGTGGCGGACCGTCGCCGTGAATCCCACGTTCCCGCGCGGGTCGATGTCGTCCCAGATCCGCCCCATGCCACGGGGCAGCGCGTCGCGCAATTCCCGATCGAGAACGACACCGTCGCCGGAGAGATGCAGCGTGAGCTCGCCGTCTTCCTCCCCCATCGGCACGAGGCCGCCGGTGCAACGCACCTTGCCGGTGTCGTTCGAGCCGACGATCTCCTTGATGGTCCAGTGTCCGCGTTCCATGCGGAGCGTGCCGGAGACGTTTGTCAGCGGGTAGGGAAAACCCGCGTAGCACATGCTGCACTGCGCGAGCCGGATGCCCAACGAATTGGCGAAGCCATTGGGCAGTTGTGTCGCACGATCGTGGCGGAAGACGAAGTCAAACGTGCCCGCCGCGTGCAGCGCCCGGAGGATGCCGGCGCTCCGCGGCGGCATGGCGGCCAGCAGCGCGTCGTCGATTCGCATGCCGTCGCCGCGCACCTCCAGAAAGCCGGTCGAGGCCGCCGTCTGGAACGTTCCGCGCACGTGCACCGGATGGCCGCCGGCCTGGCCGGTGAGGTGGATCGACAGCGTGCCGGAGTCGAGCACGACCGTTCCCACCGTGCGGTCGAGACGGTATGGAAAGCGATAGTGCGTGATCGATGCATTGCGGCAACGCACCGACACCTTCGGGTCGATCCGGCCGTCTCGGCGCACCAACTGCGCCCGCACGTCGACCTCGCCCGCCGGCAGGAGCTTTCGCCATTGGGCCGCATACCGTTCGGGCAGGTGCGATTCCCACTGCCGGCTCACGGTGAGCCGTTCCGCATCGAGGAGCAGGTCGAAGTCGGCATCGCGGCTCCAACCGGCGAGGCGGCCGGACCCTCGCAGAATCGTCGAGCCCGAGTGCGCCTCGAGGCTCTCGACCAGCAGGCCGGAACGATCGGCGCGGAAGGCCGCGGCCATGTCGGTGAGGGAGAACGGAATCGCGGCATGCTGGAAGCGGCCCGACTCGAGACGACCCGAGACCGTGAACGCAGCCTCATGGAGCGCCTGCGCGCTGCCCGCCGCCTGCCAGGCGAGGTGGCAGCGACCGCGCAATCCCGTGAGCCAGTCCTTCGCCTCCTCGGCGCCGGGCCTGCCCTCTGCCTCTGGCAGGAATGCCGCCAGCCGTGGCGACAGGTCGAGCGACTCGACGTCGCCGGTGAACTCGAACTCACCGCTCGCAGGCGTGCATCGTCCCTGGAAGCCGGCCCGCTCGAACAGGTCGCCCGCGACGCTGCCGCGGATCGTCGCCCAGGCCTGGCCGCCCGGTTCGGCGGCCACCGGCTGCACCTCGCAGGCGACCTGCCGCAACGTCGCCCGCATCTTTCGGCAGGTGTCATCGATGAGCAGCGTGGCGTCTTCGACCGACACCGGCACGAGTCCGCCGGGGGAACGCTGCCGCCAGAGCCTCGCAAGGTTCCACGTGCCATCGTTGTGACGCACGGCATGCACGACGGGCCGACGCACTTGCACCGCGGTGATCCGCGGCGGACCGGCGGCCAGTTCGGTGAGGCTCGTGGTGCAGGCGAGCCGCAGTTCGTCGATCCAGAGCATCTGCCGCCACTGCTGCGGCATCTTCGGATCGACGAGCGAAACGCCGCGGACAACGATCCCCTCCCCCTGCACGAGGCTCGCACCCTGCACCTGCACGTTGAGCGTGGGAAACTCCGCTGCCAGCCGGGCTTCGACGCGGCCCCGGATCTCTTCGCCGACCCGGCTCGACCCGATCGCGCCGGCCGCCACGACGGCCGCCACCGTGACGGGCACGGTCCAGCGCACGAGCGTCCAGAGGGTGTCGGCGAGCGAATGCATGGCGAATGGTCGGACGCGTGGGCGCGCAGCGGTTCCGCGGGGGGGCGGGACAGTACTTCGCCGCCCGCGGGAGGGTCAAGACGCGCCGCCCCGCCTTCCGCCACCACCGCGAGGTCCCGGTTTCCGCAGCCCGCGGCGACCTGCTATAGTCCCGATCTTTTCCGAATCCCCTCTCCCCCTCTCCCCTCCCTCGTCCTGGAGACCGCATGAACGCGCTGCGCCACGAACAAGGCCTCAACGACTCCGTCCCCAATGCCCAGCGGCTGCTCTGGGCGGGATTCATGGCGATCCTCGCGGCGGGTGTCGGCTTCGCGATCCGCGGCGGCATCCTCGACAACTGGCGGCAGGAATTCGACTTCACCGCCTTGCAGGTCGGCCAGATCACCGGCGCCGGTCTGACGGGCTTCTGCTTCGGCATCATTCTCGGCGGCCTGATCGTCGACAAAATCGGCTACGGCAAGCTCGTGGCGCTGGCCTTGCTCGGCCACATCCTTTCGGCGCTCGTCACCTTCAGCGCCTCCTCGGCCGGCAACGCCTACCAGTTTCTCTTCTGGGGCTCCTTCATCTTCGCCTTCGCCAACGGCACGCTCGAGGCGGTGGCCAACCCGCTCGTGGCGACGGTCTTCCCGAACAACCGCACCCACTACCTCAACATCCTGCATGCCAGCTGGCCGGCCGGCATGGTGCTCGGCACGGTGCTCGGCTGGATCCTCGATGACCGGATGGGCATCCACTGGAAATACCAGCTGGCCCTCTACCTCATCCCGACGGTGATCTACGCCCTCATGTTCCTCGGCCAGAAGTTCCCCAAGTCGGAGGCCGCCGCGAAGGGAGCGAGCTTCGTCGACATGTTCCGGAGCGTGGGCATCCTCGGCTCCGCGGTGGCCTGCTATCTGCTGTCCCTGTTCTTCGGCGACATCCTGCGGAACTTCATCCCCGAGCAGGCGGCGGTGGCCGGCTACGCGATCGGCGGCCTGCTGCTCCTGGCCGTCGCCGTGATGACGAAGTTCTCGATCGGCTCGCTGAT
>JBIIOK010000243.1:0-2550 GCA_044336985.1 Pirellulales bacterium
TCGGCCGCGAGCGGCCGCAGCACGTCGAGCGCCTCCGCGGCTCCGCCGCGGCAGATGAACCGGTGCCGCCAGGTACGGCCGGCCGAGAAGGCTGCCGGCGAAGCTTCCCCGTCGGCGGTGATCCTCCCTGCGGCGAGCACCGCCAGGTGCGTGAAGCAGTCGGGAACGTGGGCGTCGTCGAGGGTCGCGACAACGGTGCGGCCCAAGAGCGTGGCATCGCCGATGATCCGCTCCACCTCGCCGCGGTCGAATGGATCGAGGCTGGAGAATGGGTCGTCGAAGAGCAAAACCTCCGGATCGTTGAGCAGCGCCCGCGCCACGAGCAGCCGCTTCGCCGCGCCGTCGGCGAGCCTGTCGACCCGGTCGCCGGCGGCCACCCGGGCGAAGGCAAGGGCTCGCGCGATCGCCCGTGCGGCCGACGCGCCCGAGAGCCCGGCCGCGATGGCGAAGAGCTCGAGCACGTCGGCGGTCCGCGCGGCGGGCCAGGCGTCGAGCCTGGCGGGCACGTAGCCGATCAGGCGGCGCACCCTTTCCGGCTCGCGGCTGGCGGAGATCTCATTGACGAAGAAGTCGCCGCCGTGGATCGGCAGCGCGGCGGCGAACGCTCCCAGGAGCGACGACTTGCCCGCGCCGGTGCGGCCGATCACGCCGAGCGCCCGGCCCGACGGCACCTCGAGCGACACCCTGTCGACCACGATCTGGCCCGACCGTTCGACCGACAGGCGTTCACAGCGGATCATGAAATCACGAGGCGAGGGATCACGGCGGGGAGGGTCACGTCGCGGCAGCAGGCCGCCCGAGCCGATCGGCCGTCATCTCGAGCGACACGAGCATGCCCTTGGCCTTGTTGACCGTCTCCTGATACTCGCTCTCCGGGTCGCTGTCGGCCACGATCCCGGCGCCGGATTGCACGTAGGCCTTGCCCCCAGTGAGCACCATCGTTCGCAGCGCGATGCACGTGTCCATCGAGCCGCCGAAGTCGATGTATCCGACTGCGCCTGCGTAGGGGCCGCGGCGGACCGGCTCCAATTCGTCGATGATCTCCATGGCCCGGATCTTCGGCGCCCCCGAGACGGTGCCGGCCGGCAGGCAGGCCCGCAGGGCATCGAAGGCGGTGGTGCCGAAGGCGAGGCGGCCCGTCACGTTGCTCGTGATGTGCATCACGTGGCTATAGCGCTCGATCGACATCACGTCGCTCAAGACGACGGAGCCTATTTCCGCGACCCGGCCCACGTCGTTGCGGCCGAGGTCGATCAGCATCACGTGCTCGGCCCGTTCCTTCGGATCGGCGAGCAGCCCCTCGGCGAGCGCCCGGTCCTCCTCGGGAGTCGCCCCGCGTGGCCGGGTGCCGGCCAGCGGCCGCACCGTGATCGTGCCATCGACGACCCGCACCATGATCTCGGGGGAACTGCCGACGAGCGTCGCCTCCGGCGTGCGCAGGAAGAACATGAACGGGCTCGGATTCACGACCCGCAGCGTGCGGTAAAGCTCGAGCGGCGGCAACGCGAACGGGATCTCGAGCCTGCGGCTGAGCACCACCTGGAAAATGTCACCCGCGCGGATGTATTCGATGGCCTGCTTGACCGCGGCCTTGAACTGCTCGGGAGTGAACGTGGAACGCACACTCCCGTCGCTGAGCAGCCGTGGTTCACGGCGCGGGCCGATGTCGGCGGCCGGCGGCCAGCCTTGGTCGCGGAAGAGTTGTTCGATCGTGGCGTCGATCCGGCGGCAGGCTGCCTCGCGGGCCGCGGCGATCCCCGCGGGGGAATCGTCCTCCACATGGGCAAGCACGACGATGTCGAGCGACTTCGTCACGTTGTCGAAGACGAGCAGCCGGTCGTAGAACGCGAAGCTCAGGTCCGGGAGCCGCAGGTCGTCCGGCGGAGCGTCGGGAAGATCCTCGGCATAGCGGACGGAGTCGTACGAAGCGTAACCGACCACGCCGCTGGTGAACGGCGGCAGCTCGGGCAACCGGGCCGGGCGAAACGGCTCCATGCGCCGCTTGAGTTCGTCGAGCGGGTCGTCCGACTGAAACGACTCGACCTGGCCGTTGCGGGTGATCTGGACGGAGTTGCCGAAGGCCTCGAGACGCATGAAGGGATCGGCGCCGAGAAAGCTGTAACGGCCGACCTTCTCGCCGCCCACCACGCTCTCGAACAGGCAGCCGCAGTCGCCGGCGTCGATGCGGGCGAAGGCCGACAGCGGCGTGAGGCCGTCGGCGA
The DNA here is from genome assembly GCA_044336985.1 of Pirellulales bacterium. Taxonomy (GTDB): domain Bacteria; phylum Planctomycetota; class Planctomycetia; order Pirellulales; family UBA1268; genus RGVT01. The sequence continues at coordinate 2,223 of JBIIOK010000243.1, forward strand.
ACAGCCGCCGGTAGACGGGCACGAGCCGAAACGAACGTGCCAGTTCCTCGAAGCGGTGTGGATCGGGCAGGTGGGGCATGGGAAAGCGGCGGTCGAAAGAATCTCTGGTGGCACGAGAGCCCACAGAGACTAACAAACTTGTGGCCATACTTCGCAAAAAGAAGGCATTCCCGGCGGTGATTGCCACGGAAGGCCCTGCTGCGAATGGCCAGGGCGACCTGGGAGAGCAGACCCGCTATGATTCCAACGTGACGAGACGGTGACGAATGCGGCTTGGCCGGATGCCATAGCCCGTGGCGACGAGGGCGACCATGAAGTGCCAGCACTG
>JBIIOK010000020.1:0-27314 GCA_044336985.1 Pirellulales bacterium
GGCATGTGGCCGGCGGAGAGGAAGGCAAGGCCGCCGACTGCGACGAGGCCGAGGTCGTTCGATCCCCAGTTGCCCTCCGGCCCCTGGTTGGCGGCGAGCCAGCGGAGCCCACGGTCGACGGCCGCCTCGCTTTCGGCCGTGATCTCCCAGTCGCCGTCGTCATCGGCCGCCGCGGCAACGCGGGGTGCCGAGCAAACAACGGCGCAGGCAACCACGGCCGCCGTCAGTGCAACGAGGCCGAATCCGTAACGAAAACTGTTTGCCGAAAAGGACATACTGACAGTTGTATGACATTCCCGGCCGGTCGGTTACGCCGCCAGAGCCGGACTGGAATACGGTGCCACTGGAATACGGTGCGAGCCACCGAATCCGCGTGGATTGGGGGTGGAACCCTCGATAGGATTCAGACCATGAGACCAATCTCCCTCCTGCTCGCTGCCGTCGTGCTCGCGCCGCTGGGCGGGCTGCACGCAGCCGACCCGCCGCACGTCCTCCTGTACGAGGCGCTGCAGTTCGAGAACATCGGCGACCAGGGCCGAGCGGTGGGCGCGGTCCAATTGATCTATCGGCATCTGCCGCAGGCCACCGTCACCCTCTGGCCGATCCGGCTCCACCAGGTTCGCGAACAGCAGATGCTGCTGCGCAACTTTCCGAAGCTACGCATCGCGCGCGGCGACCTGACGCCGACCGGCGAGCCTTCGACGGCGGAACTGGCCGAGGCCTGGCGAACGGCGGACATCTGCGTCTTCGCGACGCGGCAGAAAGCGCAGGCCGAGGCCTGGGCGAAAACCGGGAAGCCCTACGGCTACTTCAGCGCGCAGTTCGATCCCGTTTCCCTCTACACGCCGGACTCGGCCGTCGGCACGCTCGAGCAGTTGCGGGCGTTGATCGTCGTGCTGCCCCCGGACCATCTCGACGTCGCCTACAAGCCGCCCAAGGCCCGCGCGGCCTACGAGGGAGCATCCTTCGTCTTCCCCCGCGACTCCCTTTCACTCCTCTATCTCAGGGACCAGAAACTGCGGACGCCGCTGCTCGCACCCGGCACCGATACCACGTTTGGCATCGACATCCGCGACGATGCCCGGGCGGAACGCTGGCTCAAACGCGTCGGAGCCGAGAGCGGCAGGTTCATCTGCGTGGTGCCGTGCCTGCGGTATGACCCCAACTATCAGGCGCTCAACCTGCCGCGCGAGGAGTCCGACTACGAGCTCGACGCGATCAACGCCGCGCACGCCGCGGCAGACCACGCGCCGCTCCGCGATCTCGTCACGCTCTGCGTCCGCGAGTCGGGGCTGAAGGTCATCCTGTGCCCGGAGGCCGCCTTTCAGATGGGGTTTGCCAAGGAACAGCTGCTCGATCCACTGCCGGCCGATGTGAAGCCGAACGTGATCTGGCGCGACACGTTCTGGCTCGCCGACGAAGCCTGCTCCGTCTATGCCCATGCAGCCGCGGTGGTGAGCATGGAATGCCACTCACCGATCATGGCACTCTCGCAGGGCACGCCGGCCTTCTACGTGCGGATTCCCTCGATGACGGTGAAGGGGCAGATGTTCCACGACCTCGGCCTCGGCGACTGGGTGTTCGAGAGCGGCGAGACCACCGGCGCGCAGCTCTGGAAAACGCTCCGGCCCCTGCTCGACGATCGCGCCCTTGCGCAGGCCCGGATACGGGCCGCGATGACGAAGGCTGCGAGCATTCAGCAACGCATGGTGCAGGCCATCGCGGATGCCGTCGAAAAATAACGGTGCCAGCCACCAAATCTGGGCAACTTGCGAGCTCATCCAGATTTGGTGGCTGGCACCTTTTACCTGCGGCGCCATTGGCTCGGCGACATTCCGTGGCGGCGGGTGAACGCGACCGTCATGTATTCGGGGTACCGGAAGCCCGCGCGGGCGGCGATCGTGGCCAGCGGAAGATCGGTCTCGGCCAGGAGCTGCTCCACGCGGCGGAACTGCACGCGGGCGATCTCCTCGTGGGGCGTGTGCCCCACCCGGCGGAGAAACCGGCTTTCGAGCACCCGCCGGCTGACCCCGAGCGCCCGCACCACTTCGGCCACCTTGATCCCCGCGCACGCATGCTCGCGGATGTGACGAACCGCCGCCACCACCAGCTCGTCGTCGATCGCCAGCACGTCGGTGCTCTGCCGGGTCGCGATCCCCACGGGAGGCAGCAGCCATTCATCGCGATCGAGCTGTTCGCCTCGGAGCAGCGCCCCGAGCAGCTCGGCGGCGCGCCGGCCCGCGCTGATTGCATCGGGGATCACGCTCGAGAGCGGTGGGCTCGTGAGGCCGCAGAGCACGGCGTCGTCATCGACGCCGAGCACGGCCACGTCGTCGGGCACCGCGAGCCCGGCCCGCCTGCAGGCCTCGATCGCCTGTCGGCCACGCACGTCGTAGCAGGCGAAGAGCCCGACGGGCTTGGGCAGCACCGCGAGCCAGGCCTCGATCGCTTCGTCCTCCGCTCCCCCATCGCGATCTCGGCCGCGCGGCTCATAGACCGCGACGGAGCGGCCGCGAGCCGCCGCCACGAATGCATCCCGACGGTTGTCGCTCCAGCGAAATCGTTCGTCGCCGAGGAAGGCGAGATGCCGGAAGTCGCGCTCGATGAAGTGCTCGGAGGCGAGCCGGGCGATCGCCGCGTCGTCGGTCTCGACATAAGGCACACCCGCCAGTAGCCGGCCGGCGCTCACGTCGACGACGGCCAGCGGCCGGCCGCGCCGCAGCCTCTTGATCGCCGCGGCGATCGCCGGCGTCTCGATCCGGGCGATGATGCCGTCGCCTCTCCACCGCGCGAGCATCTCGAGCGGCGGCATCCCGCGGCCATGCTCGGGCAGCAGGATCGTCCACGGCTCGTTTTCGCGGAGATGCCGGTGAATCCCTTCGAGCAGACCCCGACCGTAGGCGTTCGAAGCCTCGACGAGGACGGCAACGCGTGGGCTCGAGGCCGCGACGGCGCGGCGTGGGGCTGGCATACGGCAACTGTACTATGCCGCGACTTCACCGTGCCATCGGCCTTGACCGGACGCACGGAAGCAGAAATACTGCATTCATGAAAACCATCATTACGGTCACTGCCCGCGGTGTCGTGACGTTGCCGGCGGGACTGCGGCAGGTCTTGGGCATCAAAGCCGACGACACGCTCATTGCGGAGACCACGCCCGAAGGGCTGCTCCTGCGGCCGGCCGTGACGTTGCCGGTGGAGATCTACACCGACCGGCGGGTCCGTGAGTTCGACGAATCCGAGGAGGAACTGGCTCGGGCGATGCGGCGTCAGCCCGCGCGGGGATCGGCACGCCGGAAGCGGCGGGCATGACGCGAGTGCTCCGGATCTTTCTCGACGCCAACATCCTGTTCTCGGCGGCGAAGAGTGACGGCCCGATCCACTCGCTGGTGGTCCGCTTGCTCGAAGCCGGGCACGAATGCTGGGTGGACGGCTACGTGATTGACGAAGCGCGTCGCAACATCAGCGCCAAGGCCTCCGCGCGGGTGCAGGCGCTGGAGGCACTCCTGTCGAAGGTGCACCTGGCGGCGACTTCGCCCGCGACACTGGGGGCAGGCCTTGCAGGCCTGCCGGAAAAGGATCGGCCCGTCGTGGCCGCTGCCGCCGCTCTCTCGTGCGAGATTCTCGTCACGGGCGATCGCACGCATTTCGGAAAGTTCTACGGGCGACTCTTGCACGGCGTCCGCATCCATTCCCCGCGCTCGCTCTACGACCAGCTTTTTTCTGGGCCCTGAAACCACATCCGCGAACGGCGTGACCGCCAGACCGCGACTCTTACGACAATCTGGCAGGCGTCATGGGCCTCACGCACTTCTCGCTTCCGTCGATCATCAGGTCCCCGTCGGGCGAGCGTGAGGCTCGGGCCCTCTCGCGGTGCTCGCGACGGACGAGGGCCGCCATGTAAACGCTTGGATGCCGCCGATATCATGGAAGACGACGGCGGCAGACCTGTGGAAAACTTCATGCGCCGACTGCCCATGTTGCCCAAGGTGAGCCGGCCCGGCGATGCGACAAAGACGTTGCAGGCGAACGGCACCCTGCGCGCCGGCTGGAATGCGGTCGTGTTCAAGTGCAGCATTCCATTCAATCCCTCACTGAACCACCACCTCGCCTTCTGGAGTTTTACCGTCGATCTGCTCGGTGAGGATCCCGACAACATGCGCATCTTCACGGATCCGAGAACATCTCAGGCGGAAAAATAAATGATGATGAAAAACATATGGGTGGCTTTGCTGCTGACGAACGTCGCGCTTGTGAACGCCGGGGAGCTCAACACGGTACACGCGACCTCGAATGCGCTCCCCGACATCGAGCAATGTCTGGCTCCGGTCTGGGGCTCGGAGTCGATCTATCAAGAGCCCTTGTTCTTCGTGCAGAGGCAGGATGGTGAGCCGGCGTCGGCACGGCTGCTTTTCCCTCCCGGCAAGATCCTTTCGTTCACCAGCGCCACGGGCGAGATCGTCTTCGAGGAAGGCAGGGATTACCAGATCGAACCGGTGAGCGGCATCATCACGTTGCTGCCGGGATCGCGGATCCCCTTCAAGACAAGGCGGGAGTTGTACCCGCTGAATACCGACCCCACCCCTCTCCCGCGTACGAAAATCAACCAGAAAAAGGGTGAGCCGCAAACCTTGCTGCTCTGGAGTGAGGGGGGATTTTTCAAGATGCAGGTCGCAGTTACCTACACCCATGCCCCCAGACTGTGGACAGGATACGCGCCCGCCTTTGCGGGGACACGACTGCCGAAAACACTGGGGAAGCTTCGGGCACGGCAGTCGGTCACCATCGGCGTCAGCGGAGACAGCATCTCGGAAGGTTTCAACGCCTCCAACCCGGCCCATCGCTACGCCAACCTGGTCAAGGCGGGGCTGGAAAGGGCATACGGCGTGACCATCACGTTGAAGAACCGGGCCCATGCCGGTTGGACGGCCCCCGAGGGGGTGAAGGACGCCGCCAATCTGGCGGCCGAAAAGCCCGACCTGGTCTTCATCGCCTACGGCATGAACGACATCAAATACACCGATGTCGCAACCTATGCGGGTGCTATTCAGAGGATCATGGCCGAGATCCGCACCCGCTCGCCCGAGACCGAGTTCATTCTGGTCTCCTCCATGCTGGGCAACCCCGAGTGGGAGGGTATGCCGGACGCGGACACGTTCGTCACGTTCCGCGACGCCCTTGCCGGTCTCTGCGGGCCGGGCGTCGTCCTGGCGGACGTGACGGCCGCATCGATGGAATTGCTGAAGCGCAAGAGCCTCTACGATCTCACCGGAAACGGCCTGAATCATCCGAACGACTTCAGCCACCGCATCTACGCGCAGGTGATCCTGGGGTTAGTGCTGCAAACGTCTGATGCCAGCGGGCATTGACACGGCGGCCTGCCCCTGCCGGGCCCGGCGGCCGCCGTCAGGGAAGCGTGAGGCTCGGGTTCCACGCCATCGGTTTGACTTCCGGGATCGTGCCCGAGGGCGGCAGCGTCTCCCGCACGGCCGCGGCGAGCGCCCGCGACAGCTCCTTCACGGTGTCGGCATGAACCGGCATTTTGGCCAGGTTCACGAGTTCCCGCGGGTCGGCGTCGTGGTCGTAGAGCTCGCGGCCCACCTGGGCATCCATGAAGCTCGTGCTCGCGTAGTAGGCCTGCATCGCCTGCCGCCGCTGCTGGTCGGTCATCCTGTCCTGTTCGGCCTGGCGGCTGCCGAGCGCCGCCCGCGGAAGGTCCTGCTGGTCTTCCGCGACGCCGGTAACCAGGGGCATCTCGGCCTCCGGATACATGTCGAAGTAGGGCGACTTCGGGGCGACGTAGGGCGTGTGCGGACGGAAGAAGCCCACCGCGAGGAAGAACGGACGGCTCCTGTCGCGGCCGCACCGGTCGAGCACCCAGGCCGCGTCGTCGGCCATGAGGCCGTCGGTGTGCTCGCGATCGCCCTTGGGCGACGCATACCAGCTGAGCGTGCCGCCGAACTGGCCGGGCTCGAGCGAGAAGATCCTCGACTCCTCCTCGAGCCGGTCGACGCCTGCGGGATTGAGCTCGAGCTCCCAGGAGCCGGGATCGTCGTGGCCGTTGGTTCCCACCGACGCCGGCACGTTGTAGTGGTAGAGCTTGCCGATCCGCGCGGCGAAGTAGCCGGCCAGGCGAAAGGCCTGCGGCATGGAGGGCTGCGCGGGGATCGACTGGCGGAAGACCTGGCCATTGACGTGGATGCCGGTGGAGTTGGGATAGAGGCCGGTAAGGAAGGAGTTTCGGCTCGGACCGCAGAGCGGGAACGTGCAGAAGGCCCGCTCGAAGCGGACGCCGCGGGCGGCGAGAACAGGCAAAAAGACCGCTCCGCGGCATCGTGACAGCACCTGAGGGAAAACTGAAACTTTAGGCTGGACAATGGCATGTGTGCAATCGTTTCTCGGCTGACGAGCGACACATGAACCGAGGGATCGAGCCCTCAAGCCGTGCTCCTGGCAGCGGCAGCGGTTCCCGGAGCGGCGCGACCGGAGCTAAGATCGGGACATGGACACGATGCTTGAAATCGCCAAACGAGTGGATGACTTCATGATGGAACGGTCGCCAGTCCACGACACGATGCGCAGGCTTGCCCAGACGTTCGGAGAGCTTGGGATTCCTTTTGCGATCGCCGGAGCGATGGCCGCGAATGCACATGGTCACCGAAGAACGACGGCCGACGTGAATGTCCTGGTGCGACGAGAGGATCTTGCTCGGTTCAAGGATCGATGGATTGGTCACGGATGGCTGGATCTTTTCGAAGGATCAAAGGGCTTTCGAGACACGTTGAACGGAGTCAAAGTCGACGTGCTGATCGTGGGTGATTACCCCGGGGACGGCAGACCCAAGCCAGTGTCGTTTCCAGACCCGGAAGCGGTGCGGGAAGTTCATGACGAAAGCGTGCCCTACGTCAATCTTGTGTCATTGCTCGAACTGAAGATCGCCAGTGGAATGACGGATGCCCATCGACTTCAGGACCTGGCGGATGCGATCCAGTTGATCCGCGTAAACACGCTTCCCCGAAATTACGCAGGACAACTCAATCCGTTTGTCCGAGCGAAGTTCGACGAACTCTGGCAAGCCGCTCAGGTGACGGAAGACTACTGAACCGGCGGACCATCGTCGTTGTGACCTGACCACGTCGCGGAGCAGACCGCACCTCGGTGGGCACCCCCCTGAAGGTCCGGCGACGCGACGTGACGCCGGCATGAGAGGCCCGGGAACACGGCAGCGATTGACACCGTCAGGAGAACGTCCACTCGGGGAGCTTCTTGATCGCGCCGCCGTGCATCGCGCTTTCGTGCGCGAGCAGGCCCGTGCAGGTCCAATTCGCGCTCTGCCGGGCGTTGGGGTAGGGATCGCGGCCCTCGACGAGCGCCGAAACGAACTCGTGCACGAGGTGCGGGTGGCTGCCGCCGTGGCCGCCGCCTTGAGTGAACGAGAGGTGCTGGTGCTCGTCGGCGTCGTAGACGCCGCCGGTCGTGAACGCCCGGATCGGCTCCGGGAGCCGGCTCGCGAAGTCGGGCACGCTCACCCGCCGCGGGATCTCCGGCTCCGGCTTCTTCGCCGTGTGGAGCACCGGCTCCTCCCCCTCGCAGAGCTGCCACTCGAAGCTCTGCTTCGAGCCATAGACGTCGAAGCTCTCGCGGTATTGCCGGGCGGTGTCGAAGAGCGAGCGGATGATCCGGGCCACGACGTCGCTGTTGCGCAGGGCGACGTGCGCGGTCTCGATCGCGAACGGTGAGCCGTACTTTTTGACAAGTTCCTCGCGGATTCTTCCCGAGCCGAAGCAGCTCACCTCGGCGGCGTCCTTCCGCTCGAGCGCCAGGCACGGGCCGACACAGTGGGTCGCATAGTGCATCGGCGGCAGACCGGGCCAGTAGTTGGGCCAGCCGTCCATGTCCTGCTGGTGGCTCGCCTGCACGAACTGGATCTTCCCGAGTTCGCCCGCGTCGGCCATCTGCTTGATGAACAGAAACTCGCGGGCGTAGACGACCGTCTCGGCCATCATGTATTTGAGACCGGTCTTTTCCGCGAGCTCGACGATCCTTCGGCAGTCGTCGACGCTCGTCGCCATCGGCACGGTGCACATGACGTGCTTGCCGGCCTCGAGCGCCGCGATCGACATCGCCGCGTGGTCGGGGATCGGCGAGTTGATGTGAACGGCGTCGATCTCCTTGTCCTTGAGGAGATCAGCGTAGTCGCGATAGCGACGTTCGACGCCATGAGCCTTGCCGATCTGGTCGAGCTTCTCCTGCGACCGCTGGCAGATGGCCACAAGCTCAGCATGCGGATGCCGCTGGTGGATGGGGATGAACTCGGCGCCGAAGCCGAGGCCCACGATGGCGGTGCGGATCTTGCGGGAAGGGGACGGGGACGACGTCATCGCGGGGTTCCTGGGGTGAGACTATTGGGCTCGGAAGGAGACTTTTCTCCCGGCTGCGGCACCTGTGTCGGGTGCCGCAGGTAGGCGACCAAGTCGCGGGCGGCCTCCGGGGAAAGTTGCGTGAGCTGATTCTCGGGCATGAGCGACTGCGGCGAGAGCACGCGGCTCTCGATCTCGTTGAGCGACACGGTGATTCGCTCGGTCGGCGTCTGGAGCGTGACGCTCGTGGGCGTCTCCTGCACCACGATCCCGGCGATCGACCGGCCGTCGTCGGTGATCACGATCGTCGTCTGGTAGTCGCGGCCGACGATGGCGCTCGGGTCGAGGAGATTGGCGAGCAGGTATTCGAGATCGGCCCGGTTGGACCCCGTAAGGTCGGGCCCGATCTTGCCACCATCGCCGTGCAACTGGTGGCACGCTCCGCAGGTTTTCGCGAACGTCGCCCGGCCGTGTGACAGGTCGGCCTTCTTCATTGCCTCCGGGCCGAGCCGCGTTCGCCACGTCGCGAACTCGGACTGCCGGTCGGCTGGCGTCGCCCGCACGGTGCCCCACACGGCCTGAAGTTTTTCGAGCACCTGCCTGTCGTTCGAGCGGGCAAGTTGGCCCACCGTGAACGCCGAGAGATCGCCCCGGGGCACACTTTCCGCCGCGATGGCGTCGAGCAGGGCGAGCGTCCAGGCCGGTCGCGACACGAGCGTCGCGATGGCCGCCTGCCGCGCTTCGGCCGGCAGGGTCTGATAGCCGGCGACGATCGCCGCCGGCGTGTCGTCACGCGGCATGGAAGCCAGCGCCGCGAGCACGTCCTTCTGGATGACGGGATCGGTGATCAGTTTCTGGAGCACCGGCGGCAGCCCGTCGTCCTTTGCGGCGACAAGCGCGGAGAGCGCGTCGCGCCGCGCGGTGGCATCGGCCTTCGCATCGGCCACGACGGCCCGCATCGGCGGCACGACCCGCGGATCGCCAAGCCGCACGGCCACGAGCCGGGCCAGCCGCCGCACCCCCTCGTCGGGATCGGCCGACAGGATCTCCCACCCCCGCTGCCAGGCCGGCGGGGCTGCCATCCGGCCGCGGGCGGCGAGGGCCGCCACGATCTCCTCGAGGATCCATTTCCGCGTCGCCGTGTCGGCGGCGGCCAGCAAGTTCACGAGCGGCTCGTAGCCCGACTCGTCGAACGCCAGTCGGCGGACGATGAACTTCGACACCGTGGGGATGCGGCTGGCCGCGGCAAGCTCAACCGCCCTCGCGGGGTCGAGCATCACGAGCGGCTCGATCGCATACCAGTCCATGAGCGGGAGGTTGTGATCGCCCGCGTCTTCGGCGTGGGCGATGAGCGCCGTCGCGATCGGATAGCGGGCGGCGGGCGGAATCCGCTGCAGCGCCGAGGCCAGGGCGAGCCGCACGACGGGCGAGGGGTCCGAAGCCGCAAGCTTCGCGAACCGCTCGAGCAGTGCGGGTGAGACGCTCTTTCGCTCCGCGGCGAGTTGAATCGCCCAGCCGCGGACCGCGGGCTCCGGATCATCGAGGAGCCGCACGAGCCCCGCCTCGTCGATCTGGCCTGTGACGTGCATCGCCCAGACGACCCGCAGCTTCTTCGGGGCGGTCGTGGCCGCGGCGATTTTTTCCCGGAGCAGCCGCGGCGTGTCGGCGGCGAGCCGGCCGGCCGCGGCCCGCTCCTGCAGGAGCCGGCGGGCATGCCGCACGAACCAGTCGTTGTCGTGGCCGAGCAGGTCGACGAGCGCCCGGTCGCTCTCGCGGGCAAGATCGACCCTCACCGGCAGCGCACCGTCGTAGACAACCTTGAAGATCCGGCCGTTGCCGCGATCGACGGCGTTGCGCTGCTGGTGGCACTGGGTCTGGTCGTACCAGTCGATGAGTACCATCTGGCCATCGGGGCCGACCTGGAGCGAAATGAACTGCGACCACGAATCGTTGGCAAATAGAAAATCGGGCTCGCCGTCGCCGACGTAGCCCGAGCCGGACGGCGTGAGCCGGTCTTCGTTGAGCCGGGCGCCATGGATGTTGTTCATGAACAGCCGGCCGCGGTAGCGGGCCGGCCACGAGCCGCCCAGGTAGATGCAGGCGCCCGAGTGGGCATGGCCGCCGCCGATCTCGTCGGAGGCTTTGCGGTCGGCGTTGTTCCACTGGTTGCCGCTCCAGTGGCGGTGCCGCGCAATCGTCTTGATGTCGTCGAAGGTGTAGGGATTAAAGTGCTGCCCCGCTTGCCGCTGGTATCGCGCCCCCGGGATCACGTGGTAGAGGTGCGGGATCACGCAGGCGGTCTGGAAGGCGTGGCCGAGGTCGTTGAAGTCCACGCCCCAGGGGTTGCTCGTGCCCTCGGAGAAGACCTCGAACTCGTGCCGCACGGGGTGATACCGCCAGATGCCGGCGTTGATCTTCACGCGATCGGCCTCCGGCGTGCCGGGCTTGCCGACCGCCGAATGTGTGAACACGCCGTGACAGCCATAGAGCCAGCCGTCGGGGCCCCAGAGAAAAGAGTTGAGCGTCTCGTGCGTGTCGTGCGCGCCCCAGCCGTCGAGCAGGACCCGCGGCGGGCCGTCTGGCACGTCGTCGCCGTCGGCGTCGGGGTAGAACAGAAACTCGGGCGCCGCCCCCACCCACACGCCCCCGAACCCGACCGCGATGCCGCTGGCAAGGTTCAGCCCCTCTGCGAAAACCTTCCGCGAATCGAGCACATGGTCGCCGTCGGTGTCCTCGAAGATAAGGATCCGGTCGCGGGCCTCGGCGGCCGGCATCTTGTGCGGGTAGGCGTAGCACTCGACCACCCACAGCCGGCCCCGGTCGTCGAAGCACATCGCGATCGGCTGGTGCACGTCGGGCTCGGCGGCGAGAAGCTTCACGGAAAACGCCCGCGGCACCGACATCACCCGGGCGGCCTCGTCGGGCTTCAGTCCGGCCGCCGGCGGCCCACGCTCCCGCTTCTGCGTGTGGATGAAGATTCCCTTCTTGTTGCCGACGACGATGTCTCGCAGGCCGTCGCCGGTGGCGTCGACGGCGGTCACCTGCGTGCCCACGCCGGAGTCGTCGTCGACCAGATGCGGCACGAACTCCGCCTCGCCGGGGCGGGGCCGCGTGCAGCCAAACCAATACAGGACCGCCGGCTTATCCGGCTCCGGATCTCCCTTGGGGCCATGCGCCCAGAACCGCTTCCCGGTCACGATGTCGTCGAGCCGGTCGCCGTCGATGTCGGCCACGTCGACGGCGTGGATCTGCGAGAAGGCGACGCCGTGCGGGCTGTCGGCCGGCTTCTCGCCGATGATCGGCCGGTAGGTGAACGACCGCTTGCCGTCGGCCGACCGCGCTTGCTGCCACCAGCCGAGCCCGTAGCCGTGGGCGACGAGGCTCGTGATCACGTCGTTGAGCCCGTCCCCATCGACGTCGCGGACGTGCATCTGCGCGCCGCCCGGCGCGAAGGCGAAGGGCTGCTCCTCCCAGAGCGGATCGCCCGCAAGCGACTCCGGCTGCCGCCACCAGCCCTTGCTCGCGAGGATGTCGACGCGGCCGTCGCCGTCGACGTCGCCGTAGCCAAGGCCGTGCGTGAACTTTCCGCCGGCCACCTCCCGCGAGATGCGGTGAAACGTCCACGGCGCCGCCGGGTCGGGCCGGCCGATCGAGGCATAGCCGAAGAACCCGCCGACCGAGCAGATGATCTCCGGCCGCTTGTCGCCGTCGATGTCGGCGAACGTGGGCGAACGTGGGCGACTCGTTGTCGACCTGCGGCAGGACGAGGTGCCGCTTCCAGGCGGCAGCTTGGTCGGCACCCTGGCCCGCGGCCGCCGCGCGGCCGGGGTTCTCGAACCACGAGGCGTCGTTGCCCGGAAAGCCGTAGACGAGGATGTCGTCCCAGCCGTCGGCGTTGAAGTCGTGGGTGAACGTGAAGAAGTTGTCGGAGTAGCCGAGGGGGTCGAAGGGCTTGGGAGGGTAGTACTCGTGCCGCTCCTTGAACTCCGGGCCCGCGAACCAGAACGGCCCGGCGACGACGTCGGGCGTGCCATCCTTGTTGAAGTCGCCGACGCCGGCCCCCTCGGCGAAGAACCGCTCGTCGAGCCGCTGCTTCGTGAACGTGACCCGCTTCGGGGCGGCGGCCTCGGCGCCGCAGGCCGCGGCCGCGGTCAAGACCGCGAGCAGCGCGGCAGCGGCTCCGCAGGCGGGCGTGGCATCGTGATGGTGGCGGCGGATATTCATGGCGCGGGGCTTCCTGCTATGGCTTCGATGTCAAAAACTTGATGAGCGCGAGGAACTCTTCCTCCGGCAGGCTCTCGAGGACCCCCGAGGGCATCAGCGACTTGGCCGACGTGGTCCGTTCCTCGATGGACTGGCTCGGCACCGTCACCGGCCCCTCGGGCGTGCGGAGCACGAGCGACTCGGGCGTCTCCTCCGCGACGATGCCGCTGATCGACCGGCCGTCGTCGGTGATCACCGTGGTCAACTGGTAGTCCGGCCCGACCACTGCGTTGGGGTCGACGAGGTTCTCCACGAAGTAATCCGGGCCGTTCATCCAGGCGCCGGCGAGGTTCGGCCCGAGCTTGCCGCCGACGTCGCCGTGCATGTGGCAGTTGGCGCAGGCCTTGGTGAACACCGCCCGGACGCGGTTGTGGTCGAGCGACCACTGCGGCGCCGACCGCCAGACCCCCTTCAGCCGGGCCATCGTGGCCTTGGCTCCCGCCGGAGAGTCGTTCACCTTGCCGTAGACGCGGTCGAGCGCGGCGCGGATCTCGGCATCGTCGAGGCCGCGGAGCTGCCGCAACTGCGAGGCGGTGATGCCGTCCTTCGAAAACCGCCTGGCCTCGATCGCCTCCACCAGGGCCAGGGCCATGCCACGCCCGCGGACGGAAACAGTTCGGCGAAGACCTGCCATCGATTGCTCCTAGCAGGCTTTATAGTCGCGGCCCCGCCGCCGGCGGTCCATGAGATTTTTAACGGCGGCCATGCGATCGTGCACCGGCCGACGTTCATCACCGACCGACGTCCATCAATTGACGACGTTCCGCAGTGGCAGGCCGAGCAGGGCTCGGCGGCAGGCGTCGCTCCCCTTCACCCGCATGTCGAGCAGGCCCTCCTCGGAGTAGAAGGCCGCGTGCGGATTCACGATCAGCCGCTCGAAGGCCGGGTGGCTCATGTCCCGCCAGGCAACGAGCAGGGGATCGTCGGCCGGCGGCGGTTCCTTCAGGAGCACGTCGATGCCCGCACCGGCCAGTTGCCCCGAGGCGAGCGCCGCGGGAATGGCCGCCGTGTCCACCACGCCGCCGCGGGCCGTGTTCACGAGATACGCCCCGTGCGGCAGCCACGCGAGCGACTCGGCGTTGACAAGATGCCGGGTTTCGGGCGTGAGCGGGCAGTGAAGGCTGAGTGCGTAGGCCTGACGGAAGAGTTCCTCGAGCGACTCGACCCGGCGAATCCCCACGGCCTTGTCGAAGCCGTCCTGTCGGTACGGGTCGAAAAAGGCCACGTCCATTCCCAGCGCCTTTGCCCGCAGGGCCGTGGCGATGCCGATCCGCCCCAGCCCCACGATCGCAAACGTCCGCCCCCGCAGTCGATGCAGCGGCGCGAACACGGAATACATCCAGGGATCGGGCCGGTGGCGGAGGCGGGTGTTGAACTGATGGATGCCGCGGGTGAGGGCGAGCATCATCCCGATCGCCGAGTCGGCCACCTCCTCGGTGCCGTAGTCGGGCACGTTGGCCACCACGATGCCCCGCTCGCGGGCGAAGGCATGGTCGACGTTGTCGAAGCCCACGCCGCAGCGGACGATCAGCCGGCAGTTTTTCAACCGCTCGATCGTGCGTCGCGTGAGCTGGATGGTGTGGTACATCATGATCGCGGCCGCGTCGTCGATCCGCTCCGCGAATTCGTCTTCGTGGTAGGCGTCGAATGCCTCGACCGCGGCCAGACCGGCGAGAGCCTTTCGCTCGGGGGCCAACTCATCGGCGATGAAATCGGTGATCACGACCTTGTGCATGGGAAACCTTCTAAACGTAAACGGTAAACGGTGCCAGCCACCAAATCTGGGTAATTTAGAAATTTACCCAGATTTGGTGGCTGGCACCACTACGGCGCGAGCAGCACGAGGTCGCGGGTCGCGTCGGCGGGACCGCGGCCGAAAAAGACCCGCAGCCCGCCCGCAGAGGGCGCGAAGGTTCCGAGAAACGGCTGCGGATCCTCGCAGGCGGCGAGCGGACAGCGCCGCGTCTCGCGGCCGGTCGCCGGATCGAGATTCACCAGCACGGCGACGCGGGCATTCTTCCCGGCGACGGGCTCACGCACCGCGAGGAGGACGCCCTCGTCGCTCACAAGGTTCGCGTCGAGCAGGTCGGCAGGGCCATAACGCCAGGCCACCTTGCCCGTCGCCGCATCGACGCCGATCAGGTCGGCAGCACCAGGCTTGGATGAACCAGCGGAGGCCACCAGCCCGATCCGCTCGACCACGAGCCGATCCCGCGCGATCCCGCACAGCCGGCTCACCGACACGTCGCCGAGCCGCCAGAGGAGGCGGCCGCTCGCGGCATCGAGCGCGACAACACCCGGCGAGCCCGGCTGCACGAGATAGAGCCGGCCGTCACGGGCCACAGGCGGGGACTGCGCGGCGAGCATCCAGGATCCATCGACCGGCGGCGGCAGCCAGTGCTCGCGCCGCACCCAGCGCACGCGGCCGTCGCCGTCGCAGGCGATCACGGCCCCCCCGGCCGCCACGACGAGAAGCCCGTCGACATCGGCAAGTTGGCAATCGCGGATCACGCCCCACCCACTACCGAAGGTCGCAAGCGGCGTCTCGCGAAGCGGCCGACCCGTCGCCGCGTCGAGCGACACGAGCGCGAGCGTGAATCCGTCTTCTGCCTTGCGGGCCACGCAGATCGCCAGCGAGTTGGCATCGGCCCGCAACGGGTCCGACACGAACTGTCGCTCGGGCGTCGATGGCAGCTCCCAGGCGACCTTGCCGTCGGCAAGCGTGATGGCGGCGAGGGCCGGACCCGCCTTGCGGAGCCGGCGGACGAAAGCCCGCGTGGCATCGGCGACCGGCCGCATCGCCTGGCCGTGCAGGTCGTGGGCGCCGGCCACGTCGGCACCAAGGCCGGCCCGCCACTGCACCGCGCCGGTCGCGGGATCGTGGCTCGCGAGCTGAAAGCGGTTCGAGACGAGCAGCCGATCGGCGAGCGGCAACACGGCGATCTGCCGGGCCACCCAGTCGATCGCGTGCGGCGGCCAGTCGACGCCGCCCTGGGCGAGCGGGCCGGGCAGGCCGGCTGGGTTACCGCCCACATCCCCTTCGAGCCGGGCCTGTGGCGTGGCGGTGATCGCAGCCGCCTGCGAGAGCGCTGGCGGGCTCGGCGGCGCAGCCGCCACCGTTGCCCCGCCGAGCCGATGGGCAAGATCGATCGCGGCGAGCGTCCGCTTCCGCTGCTTCTCGTCGTCCGGCGGGATCGAGGCCGCGGCCGCCTGGTAGTTGCGCAGCGCTGCGGCGAACCGGCCGCCGGACATGTTGCGGTCGGCGAGCCAGACGTGGGCCTTCCCTGCGGCGAGCGTGCCGTGAAACTGCACCGTCGTCGCCTCGACGGCCGCTTCGTCGCCGCCGGCCGTGGCCTCGAGCACGCGGAGGCCGGCGATCCGCTCGCGGTCTTGCCGCATGGTCTCGAGGAGCCGGGGCTCGTCGCGCATCGCCGTCGCCACCACCACCGGCAGCGACATGAAGAGGCGGGGGTCGCGGCGGTCCGTCAGGAGATCGACCTCCCCGTCGGCCGCGGCCGCATCGAAGAGCCGGCAGGCATCCTTGAAGTCTTCGCCGTCGAGGGCCGCATTCAATTCAGCCTCCACGCTCAGGCTCTCCTTGCTTGGGGCGACGAGGAGCGGGTGCCGCCACTCCGCGGCGAGGAGCGATGGCTTGTCCTCGGCCCGGGCCTGCGCCAGGGCCGACGCCCAATTGAAGAAGGACTCGTTCCTGGGCTTCGCCGTGAAGCCGAAGAACCTGAGCCGCTGGATGAACTCGCGGGCGGCGTTCCACTCGCCGCGGTAGAAGAGTGCCACGATCTCGCGGCGGGCAAGCGGCTCGGAAAACGCCACGAACGGCTGCCCGCTGCGGAGCGGCGCCGTGAGTTGCTCGTGGCTGATCGCGGAATAGCACCGCTCTTCGCCGTCTGCCGCCAGTCGCGAGCCGACCGCATCGAAGAGCGCCGCGATCCGGGCCGCGGCGGCAGGGTCGTCAGCGACCGGTGCGATCGCGAGGATGTCGTCGAGCAGATCCTGCCGTGCGGCCGGCTCGATCTTCATGCCGAGGCTCTCGCGGAAGAGGAATCCGAGCAGCTCGACCGCGAGGTCCTTTGGCGCATTCCCGGCGAGGGCCTTGAGCCCGCAGGCCCGCCGCCACTCATCGGCGTCTGCGCTCGGCGGCTTTGCGGCGTCGGCGGCGGCGAGCCATGTGGCAAGCGGACTCTGCGGCGGGAGTTCCACAGCGGCCGCGCGAAGATCTGCCGAGCAGAGCGAATCGAGCCGCGTGAGAGTGGCCTGCTGCATGGCGGCCACCGTGATCGACCGGCCCGATGGATTCGGCACGGCATACAGGCCGATTGCCGCGAACGCAGGCTGCGGCTCGGCGCCCGGTATCCATTGTTTGCCATCGACGCTGGAGTCGATCCGTTGCACGCCGCCGCACTGGCGGATCCGGAGCCAGAGCGCGTCTTTTACGAACACGAAGGGCTGCGCCGCGATCTGCTCCGCCGACTCGAGCGTCGCATCGTTCGGCGGCTTCCGCTGCACCTGCACCTGGCCCGGCAGGTTCTTATTGCCGAGAAACATGAGCACCGACTGGGGCTGGGGCTTGCCGTCGCCGAAGACGAGACCCGTGCCGGGCATCACGCCTTCGAGCCGCACGACGATCTCTCGCAGCCCGCTCGCCTCCGGCAGCGGCAGCATCGCCCAGGCCGGCTGCTTGTTGTCGACGGCTGAAAGCGTCGCCGTGCCGTCCCCGTGCACCGCGAACCCGGCGGATCGATCGCCGCCGCGGGCCCATTTGTCCCGTCCGTCGGCGAGCAGGTCGGCTGCGGTCCTTGCCGCGGGCGTCCGCAGCGGTGGGATGGGCAGGGCGGCGACGAGGCTCATGTCGCGCAACGTCACATTCCCTTCGAAGAAGACGTCCGTCGGCGGGCCGTCGAGCGGCGCCTCGATGAGCCGCACGTCGCCGCGGACGAGCGACAGGATGCCGTCGGCATAGCGGAGCTCGAGGGCGTGAACGCCGACGGGATTCGTGCGGATCATCCGGCCGTCGTCGCGGACGAGCGTGACGTAGCCCGTCGGGAGCGGCGTGTTGCCGGATCGCGTGGTCGCATAGGCCTGCCACCGCAGCGGCTGTGGAAAGGCATCGAACGTGATGCCCTTCTCGCCGCTCCAGACGTGGATCCGCACGCCCGTGAAGTCAGGCGATTGCATCCGCAGCGCCGCACCATCCACGAGTGGCTGCTGCAAGCGGGCGATCCCTTCGAGCCGGCCGCAGGGCTTGCCCTCGATCGGCTGCGCGGAAAGTTTCAGCGGTAGTTTGTCGACGGCCGTGAACCAGCGGGCGAGGGATTTGTCGTCGGGCGTTGCGTCGTCGGCCCCCGCCGTCTCGAAGAGGCCCACCGCGCGGAGCGGCGCGACGGTCTGGACTGCGACGGTGGCAGGGGGTGGCGGGGGGACAGGCTCCGTGGGCGCCGGCTCCTCAGGCACAGTCGGCGTTTTCTGCGGCTCGGTCGTTTCATCCGCGGCGACCGTCTCCTCGACCTTGGCCGTAGGCTCCTCAGCTTCTTGTCGGGCCACCTCCTCCGGCTGCGGGCGATCCCGCCAGCCACGGCTCGCGACGAGGCCCGCAAGCAGCGTCGCGACGATGCCGCAGACCACGAGGCCATACCGCGTCCACACGCCGACGGCCCGGGCCCGCCGGGCAGCGAGCCGCGCGAGCACCCGCTCCACCGACACCTGCGGCCGGCCGAGCGCCTGCGCGAGATACTCCTCGATCTTGATCCGGTCGGCCACGTCGCGGAGCAGTTCGGGCGACTTGCGGATCGCCGCCCGCAGGGCCGCGCATTCCTCCGGCGTGAGGTCTGCCGGCGGCTTCTCCTGGATGATCGCGCGGAGTTCGTCGTTGGTCATCGTCATGCCTCCTCCCCGCCCTCGGCCGCCACGGCCTGCCCGCTCTCGAGGCACCGCCTCACCGCCTGCCGCGCCCGATGCACGAGCAGCTTCACCGCCCCCTCGCTCCGCTTGAACCGCGTCGCGATCTCCTGCATCCGCAGGTCGTCGTGGTAGTAGAGATCGAGCGCCTGCCGGGCGCTGGGGCCGAGCGCCTCGAGGCAGCGGGGAAGCTTCCCCATCACGTCGTCGAACGTGCCGCCGTCGTCGTGATCCGCCCCGGCGAGATCCTCGATGTCGAGGCAGAGTTCTGTCCACGCCGTCTCCCGCCGCCGGCGCGTGGCGCGGGCATGTTCGCGGAGCACGTTGCGGGCGATGCCGATGAGCCACGGCCGCATCGCCAAGGCGGCGCCAGCCCGCGGCACCGCCTTGGCGGTGTAGACCCGCAGGAAGACCTCCTGACCCAGATCCTCGGCATCGGCCAGCCGCGTGAGACGAGCCCGCAGGTAGCCATGCACGAGCCGCGCATGCCGCTCGATGATCGCGGTGAAGGCGGTATGGTCGCCTCGCTGCGCCGCAGCCAGGAGGCTGGCATCATCCTCGGCCTCTTGGGCGAGCATCGGGTTGTCGGGGGAAGATTGCACGCCGAACGTCCTGCGGGCTGTCGCTATTTCTGTGCCGGTGCTGCGGGGCTGCGGGGCTCGAGCACGGTGGCGGGGATGCCGAACTGTGGATCGGGGTCGGTCGTGGCGGCGAGGCGGAACCGGCCAAGCACGTTTTGGGCTCCTTGCTGATACCGCAGCGAGAGTTTGATCCGCGTGCCCCCCGCGAAGCCCACCGGCTCGGCGAGCGTGAGGATCACGGCGGGGTCGACGTTCTTCGGGAGCCCCTGGATCGCCCAGCTGCTCGCGGGATTCGCATCGATGACATGTTCCGGAGGATGGCCGCCCTGGGCGAACGTGGCAGCCGCCTTCGAAAACGAGAGCGGCTTCGTGCGGGCGGGGTCGGCGCGATTCGTCGCCTCGGCCTCCACCGCCTGGAGCATGAAGTTGCCGTTCGCCGCCCGGCCGGGCCCGCCGGCGGGAAGCGAGTCGTCGCGCAGGGCCTCGAGTCGCAGCCCGGCGATCCGCTCGAGGTCGGTGTCGATCTCGAGCGTGTGCACGTCCTTGTCGGCCGACGTGCCGGCCGCGAGGACGGACTTGTCGTCGAGCACCTTGAGCGTTGCCTTGCCTTCCGACGCGACCGATGCCGGCGCAAGCGTTTGCCACCGCGTGCCCAAGGAGCTCGTGGGGCCGAGGGCCGACCACTCGACGAAGCTCTTGTCGTCGCTGCCGCGATGAACGACCTCGACGAGAATGCCCCGGCCGGTGAAACCCGCGAGCGGCACGACGAAGGGGAGCACCGCGGCGCCCGGCTTCCGCTCGAGCACATCGGCCTCGGCGACCGTCTCACCATCGATGCGGATCGCCAACTTACTCGGCGACGCGGCGGTGCGGCTCATCCCGACGACGAGGTGCGTCATCTCGGGCGACACCTCGAGCCGGCGGCAGAGCACGGTCTCACCACCGACGACGAGCGACTGCCGCAGCATTCCCGGCATGTCGGCGGGTGCGAGCGGATCGACAAGCGTGCGGATCGCGGGCTGCCCCGCAATCTCCCAGTCGCGCCACGCGGCGATCGTGGCGGGAAGCCGATCGCGAACCGTGGCGGCGAGGCCGTCCGGCGCGAGCGAGACGACCGGATCGAGCCAGTCGAAGATGTCGCGGATGTCGTGGATGTCGGCATCGGTGGGCCGGCCTTCATGGGCGGCGTCGGCGACGAGCACGAGCGCGCGCGGGGCGGTCGAGCCGGCCGCAGCGGGCGGGAGCGCAAGGCTTCCCGTGTCGACCGGGTCTCCGGTGCCGACGAGAAAGTCGCTCTGCCAGAGCGGCTTTGAGGCCGCGTCGCCGAGATGCACCGATGCCTTCACGCAGCCGCCGCCGCCAGCTGCATCGTCGAGCGCGGCCCCGGCACGGAAGGCCGTCGCGAAAGTGGGTAGCGGAAACGTCATCGCCGAGGAGGCCTGTGTGCCGAATCCCCAGCCGAAGGGGAGCCCCTTCGCGGAAAGTAGCCCGCCCTGAACGTTGCGATCACTCTCCCAGGTCCAGCTGCCGCCGAACGTGGCCTTCCGATCGACCGTTGCCGGCTCGATGAGCGAGAACGGCACTTCGCTTGCCGTAAACATGATCCGCCTTCGCACGTTTGCATGCGGCAGCCAGAGCGGGTCGAGGCTCCAGGCCGGCTGCGTCCGCAGGTGCCACGACCGCGGGTTGTTCACGTCGCCCGTGCCCTGCAGTGGATCGACCGCCGTCGTCGCGATGAGGCCGTCGTCGGTTTCGGCACGCATGAGTCGGGCGGCCGCCGCATCGGCGGGGGAAGCAGCGGCCTGCGGCACGAGCCACGCGACGAGGCGGACATACATCTCCCATGGATCGCGGTCGACCAGCCGGATCTCGGCGATCTCGTCGAAGGGCAGCCGCTGCGTGCCGTCGTCGCCGAGGATGATCACGCCGCTGCCGCTGAACCGCAGCGAACGAAAACCGACCTCGCGGCCATCCCGCGTGAGGATCGTGGCGGGAGGGAGCGGCGGGCCGATCCGCGGCACGAGGACGATGCGGCGGACGAAGTCGCTCGCCACGCGAACATGGGCCCGCGGCGGTTTGCCGGGAAA
This sequence comes from Pirellulales bacterium, assembly GCA_044336985.1. GTDB lineage: Bacteria > Planctomycetota > Planctomycetia > Pirellulales > UBA1268 > RGVT01. The sequence continues at coordinate 21,205 of JBIIOK010000020.1, forward strand.
GTCGACCGGCGAAAGCGGACGCACGAGCAGGTGCGGCGGCGTCGTGCGACGCCAGTCTTCAAGGCCGCTCGTGTGGCCTTCGACCAGTCCCGGCAGACGGTCGCCGCACGCGAACTCCACGAACGGCTGCCGCGACGCGGCGGCCGGCGACGCGAGCGGCCCCTGTCGGACGACCCACCGCACGGGGTTGGCGGCGTCGAACATCGGCTTGCCGCCGAGCTGCGGCTGCGAGGCCGGCGCGTTCCAACCGGCGATCGGCACGCCCGTCATGCGGGTGCCATCGGCGAACAGTCCGTCCCAGAGCAGGTCGTTCGCAGACACCCACCGGGGCCCGGCCGTGATGACAAGGCTGAAGAGGACTGCCACCGCGGGGTTCAGGATGGATCGCATGGTGCGGGGTGGAGCAGGCGGATCGGGAGCTACAGTTACCCGTATAGAGTAGATGACCGGACGGGGCGTTTTGGTAACGGGCGCAGGAAAATCCCCGGGAAAATCGCGGCTTCCCCAGGCAAGTAGGACAGGCTTCAGCCTGTCTACGTGCCGAACGACCGTGGCTGGCCCGTGGCCTCGAGCACCGCGAGCCAGAGGTCGCCGTCGGGGGCCACCTGGTTGCGGTGGCTCACGGCCAGGGCCATCGGGATGTGGACATACCGTCCATGCCAGCGGCCCACCACCATCTCCGTGCGGCCGGCCATCGCGGCGTGGACCGCGTTCTGCGCGAGCCGGAGACAGTAGACGCTGTCGTAGGGATTCGCCGAAACGCTGCGGATCGCGTAGCTCGGGTCGATGTACTTGAGATTGAGTTCGACGCCCGCCGCGGCAAAGTGGTCGGCGATCCGCTGCTTCAGATAGAGCCCGATGTCGTTGAGCCGCTTGTTGCCCGAGGCATCGACGCCGTGGCTGCCGTCGGCGGCCGCCAAGAGATTCTGTCCCGCCCCCTCGGCGGCCACGATCACGGCATGGCCGCTCCGCTTCACCCGCGCAAGCAGGTGCTCGAGCAGGCCCTGCGGCCCGTCGAGCGCGAAGGGCACCTCCGGGATGAGCACGTAGTTGGCATCTGACTCCGCGAGCGACGCATAGCAGGCGATGAATCCCGAGTGGCGGCCCATGAGCTTCACGAAGCCGACGCCGTTGGGCGAGGCCTTCGCCTCCACGTGGGCCGCGCGGATCGACTTGGCGGCCTCGCCGAAGGCGGTCTGAAAGCCGAAGCTCTGGTCGATGTAGGGGATGTCGTTGTCGATCGTCTTGGGGATGCCCACGACGGCGATCTTCTGCCCCCTTTCGGCCACGGCCGCGGCGATCTGCATGGCGCCGCGGATGCTGCCATCGCCACCGATCACGAAGAGCGAGTTGATGTTCATCCGCTCGAGGCAGTCGACGATCTCGTGCGGATCCTGGCTGCCCCGCGACGTGCCCAGGATCGTGCCGCCATCCTCGTCGATCGCGCTGACGTTCGACGGCGTGAGGTCGAGCACGTCGTGACCATATCGGGGAATAAAACCCTGGTAGCCGTTGCGGAAGCCGTAGATCCGTTGCACGCCGTAGTGGTGGGCGAGTTCCATCACCAGGCCGCGGATCACGTCGTTGAGCCCGGGGCAGAGGCCGCCGCAGGTGACGATGCCCACCCGCATCTTCGCCGGATCGAAGAAGATGCTCTGCCGCGGGCCCGCCGGCTCGAAACCCGGGAGCGTGTCGAGCGAGCAGCCGCTCTCGGCCGCGAGCCGGGCCGTGTCATGGAAGAAGACGCGGTCGTCCTCGGCCACGTAGTGGGCCGTCGTCTGCCGGTGCTCGAGCATCGGCTTGAGCGGGGAGTCGATTCGGCAGGGGCCGAGGGTTTTGACGGCGAGATCGGCGGCGGTGGGCATTGGTGATGACAGGCTGAAGGATGACAGATTGACAGGCTGAAGCCTGTCCTACCTATCCGGTGGTGCGCATGCCCGACGCGATGCCCTGCACGCACAGCCGGAGCAGGTCGCGGAGCGACTCGTCCGGTGGAGCATCAGGTCCGCCTGCCGCACGTCGGCGCATGAATTCGATCTGGATCAGGTTGAGCGGGTCGATCGTGGGGTTGCGGGCCTCGATCGATTTCTGGAACCAGGGCGTGGTGGCGAGCAGTTCGCCGCCGCCGACGATATCGAGGATCGCCTGCCTCGTGCGGTCGCGCTCGGCCGCGATCCGCTGCCAGATCCGGCGGCGGACGTCGCCGTCGGTCGTGAGCTCCGAATACCGCTGGGCGATGTACATGTCGGCCTTGGCGAGGGCCAGCGTGGCGTTGTCGATCGCCGCCTGGAAGAACGACCACTGGCGATACATGTCGCAGATCGTTTGCCAGGCGTGGCGGTCTTCATACTTCACCTCCACGAGCGCCGTGCCGAGGCCATACCAGGCCGGGATCATGCAGCGGCTCTGCGTCCAGGCGAAGACCCAGGGAATCGCCCGCAGGTCGTCGAGCGTCCGCTGGCCGCGGCGGCGGGCGGGCCGCGAGGCGATCGGCAGGGTTTCGATGTCGTCGATTGGCGTGGTCTGCGAGAAGTAATCGATGAACCCGGGCTGATCGACGAGCTCGCGGTAGATCTCGTAGGATCGCGCCGCCATCCGGTCCATGACCGCGATCCACGTGGGCTGCGGGTCGGTGCGCCGCCCTGCCGAGGCCATGAGCGTGGCCCACGACACCTGCTCGAGATGGCGGCAGGCGATCTCAGTGTCGTCGTACCGCTCGGCCAGCACCTCGCCCTGCTCGGTGAGCCGCAGCGAGCCATCGAGCGCTTCGGGCGGCAGCGAGAGAATGCCGCGGGCGGCCGGTCCGCCGCCGCGGCCGAGCGATCCGCCGCGGCCGTGGAAGAAGGTCACCGCGACGCCGCGCGACGCCGCGGCCGCATGCAGCCGGCTCTGCGCCGACTGCAATCCCCAGCAGGCGGCGAGATAGCCGCCGTCCTTGGTGCTGTCGGAATAGCCCACCATCACCATCTGCCGGTTGCCGCGGCCGGCGAGGTGCGCGGCATAGGCGGGCGCATCGAGGATCGTGCCGAGCGTCTCGTGGGCATGCTGCAGGTCGTTGATCTTCTCGAAGAGCGGCACGATCGCTATGTCGTGCGCGGCGACGGGCTCGCCTGAGTCGGCGGCCTGCTTCTGAGCCCACCGCCAGAGCCAGAGCACGCAGAGCACGTCGGCGGGGGAGCGGGTGAGGCTCACGATCGCGCCCCCGAGGCAGTCGGGGCCAAACCGCACGCTCGCCCGATGCAAGAGCGTGAAGAGGCGGAGCGTGTCGAGCGAGAGTGGCTGCAGCCGCTCCTCGGCCACCGGGCCGACCTTCCCGAGCGTGTCGGTGAGCAGGTGGACTTTCGTGGCCTCGTCGTCGGACCGCATCGCCTCGGCGCCGGCAACGCCCGCCGCGCCGAGAATCTCGGCCATGATGTCTTGGTAGGCGCGGGCATCCTGCCGCACGTCGAGCCGCGTCATGTGGAGGCCGAAGCCGCGAACGAGATCGAGCCAGCGGCGGGCCGGTGCGTTTTCGGAGAGTCCGTGGTCGCGGGCCACGCAGTCGACGAGCATGGCCACATCGGCCTCGAACTCGCGGGCGGAGGGGTAAGCGCCCGCCGCCAGCGGCTCGGCGAGGCTCGCGGCCATCGAGCATTCGAGCCGGAAATGGATCATCCGCAGCCAGCGGCGGTAGGCCTCGTGGGGCGGCACGCCCTCGAGCAAGGCGGCCAGGTCGGGCCACTGCGCGGCGAGCACGGTGAGCCGCTCCTCGAGCGGCGCCGCACCATGCGCCTCGTTCAGCGACATCGTGAGCATCTCATGCAGCCGCGAGCACCAGTCGAGGTGGGCGTCGATGGCGGCCGTGCGCAATTGCAGGAGCGTGGTCTCGGTGATGTCGGCGGTGACGAACGGGTTGCCGTCGCGGTCGCCCCCCATCCAGGAGCCGAATGTCAGGAACGGCGGGATCGTGAAGGCGCGGCCCGGATAGGCCTCGGCGAGGCCGCGGCGGAGCGATTCGTGCACCTGCGGCACGGCGTCCCAGATCCGCGGCATGAGCGAGAGGCCGCGGCCCACCTCGTCGAGCACGGTCGGACGCGTGGCCTTGAGAAACTCGGTCTCCCAGAGAATCGCCAATTCCGAGCGGAGGCTGCTTTCGATTTCGGAGCGTTCGCGCGGCAGGAGGTCGTCGCGATCGAGACCCTGGAGGCACTGCCGCATCCGCCGCAACTTCGCCCGGATCGAGCGCCGCTTGGCCTCGCTGGGGTGGGCGGTGAAGACAAGCTCGACCGAGAGCCTGTCGAGCTCGCGCTGCACGTCGTCGGCCGAGAGGCCGCTCGCGGCGAGCGACTGGATGGCGGCGGCGAGCGATTCGCCCAGCGGCTGCGGATGGCGGAGCCGCTCCCGCTCGCGGAGCACGCGGACCCGCTGCCGATCTTCGGCGATGTTGGCGAGGTCGAAGAAGACGGAGAGCGCGCGGGTCACGATCCGGGCCTGGGCCGTGTCGAGCGATTCGATCTTGGCGGCCAGCGCCCTTTCGGCGTCGTGCACGCCCTCGCGGCGATCGCGGGCGAGCCGGCGGATCTCGGCCACCAGCGCCGAAGCTTCGGGCCCCGCCTCTTCCACGATCACGGCGTCGAGTTTGCCGTCGAGGAGCCGGACGTCGCGCCGGAGCAAGTCGTCGTTGACCAAGGTGTTCCTCGAAACAGGCGGGCGGAGCAGCGGGGTGGGGAGTGGGCAGACGCAAATCAGCATAGGTGCGGCAAATAACGCGCCAAGCAGGAGAAAAACCGTGGCCGCCATGCGATGCGGCCGGTTTTCAAGGAGATTTCGTGCGGGCTGTCGGGATCGCCAGCCGGACGCTGTTCAGCCGCTGCGCACGCCATGCCAGTCGAAGTGGCAGCGGACGCGAAGGGGAGGGACCGATCGTAAGGTAGGATTGGGTTCTTGCCCGATCTCCCCGCCCGCTCCAGAAAGCAGTTCTTGATGGCCGAGCCCAAGGCTCCCTCGCCCGCCGATCCGCAATCCCGCCCCGGCCACGTTCCCTTCGCCACGCTCGGACTCTCGCCCGAACTGCTCAAGGCCGTCGAAAAACTCGGCTTCGAGGAGACCTCGCCGATCCAAGCGGCCACGATCCCGCTCCTGATGGAAGGGCATGACGTCGTCGGCCAATCGCAGACCGGCTCCGGCAAGACGGCCGCCTTCTGCATCCCGGCGATCGAGCGGGTCGATCCATCGGGCCGCACCGCCCAGGTCTTGATCCTCGTGCCCACGCGCGAGCTCGCCACGCAGGTGGCCGACGAGGTCCACAAGCTCGCCGCCTTCAGGAAGGGCGTGCGGTCGGTGCCGGTCTACGGCGGTGCGCCGTACGAGCGGCAGTTCGCCGAACTCAAGCGCGGGGCCCACATCGTGGTGGGCACGCCGGGCCGGCTCACCGACCACATGGACCGCGGCACGCTCGACCTCTCCGCCACGACGACGCTGATCCTCGACGAGGCCGACCGGATGCTCGACATGGGCTTCCGCGACGACATCGAGAAGATCCTGGCCGCCGCGCCGGCGGAGCGGCAGACGGTCTTCTTTTCGGCGACGATCTCGCCGCCGATCCAGACGCTCGTGCGGAAGCATTCCCGCGATGCGAAGACCGTGAAGATCGAGCAGAAGGTGGTGGCCGGGCCGCCGCTCGTCGATCAGGTCTATTACGAGGTCCGCCACTACGCGAAGTTCGACGCCCTCTCGCGGCTCATCGATTTCCACGACGTGAAGAGCGGCGTGATCTTCTGCAACACGCAGCACATGGTGGAGGAGCTCGCCGACGCGCTCGTGGCTCGCGGCTGCTCCGCCGAGCGGCTCCACGGCGGCATGGCGCAGGCACAGCGCACCCGCGTCATGAACAGTTTCAAGAAGGGGGCATTCGAGTTTCTGGTCGCGACCGACGTGGCGGCCCGCGGCATCGACGTCAACGACCTCGAGCTCGTCGTCAACTACGACCTGCCCTACGACGCCGAGGACTATGTCCACCGGATCGGCCGCACCGGCCGGGCCGGCCGCAAGGGGCGGGCGATCACGCTCGTCTCCGGCGCCGGCATCTACAAGCTGCAGTCGATCGAGCGATTCACGAAGACGCGGATCCG
>JBIIOK010000172.1:0-4409 GCA_044336985.1 Pirellulales bacterium
CGGCGAGCGGCTTCGATCTCGACGCGCTCGCCGGCGCTGCGATTCGTCGTTGGGCGGCCGCGGGGTTCGCAGAGGACGACGGCGCGAGGGTCTGCCTCACCCGCGCGGGGCTCCTCGTCTCCGACGCCCTCTGGGCCGACGTGCTGTAGTAGGACAGGCTTCAGCCTGTCGAAAGTAGGGACAGGCTTCAGCCTGCCAGTGACAACGACAGGCTGAAGCCTGTCCTACTGGAGGGCGTTGGTGAGGTCGAGGATCGCCTTCTTGCCGTCGGCGAAATACATCAGCGTGTTGTCGGCGGCGAAGAGCGGGTTGGGAATTCCCGCGAAGCCCGGCGACAGCGACCGCTTCACCACCACCACCGTCTTCGCCTTGTCGACGTCGAGGATCGGCATCCCGGCGATCGGGCTCTTCGGGTCGGTCCGCGCCGCGGGGTTTACGACGTCGTTGGCACCGATCACGATCGCCACGTCGGTTTCCGGGAAGGTGGGATTGATGTCATCCATCTCCCGCAGCTTCTCATACGGGATGTCGGCCTCGGCTAGGAGCACGTTCATGTGCCCCGGCATGCGGCCGGCCACCGGGTGGATCGCATACTCGACCGTCGTGCCCCGCTTCTCGAGGGCATTGGCCAGCTCGCGGACGGCGTGCTGCGCCTGGGCCACGGCGAGGCCGTAGCCGGGCACGATCACCACACGGCTCGCACCTTCGAGCACCATCGCGATTTCCTCCGCCGAGGCACTCTTCACCTTGCCGGCGTAGACATCGTCGGCATTTGCCGCCGTCGTCGTGCCGAGGCCACCGAAGAGCACGCCCACGAGCGATCGGTTCATTGCCTGGCACATGATCGCCGTCAGAATCAGCCCCGAGGCGCCGACGAGCGAGCCGGCGATCACGAGTACGGAATTGTCGATCACGAAGCCGGCCGCCGCTGCGGCGAGGCCCGAGTAGCTATTCAAAAGGCAGATCACGACCGGCATGTCGGCGCCGCCGATCGGCAGTGTGAGCGTGCATCCAAGGGCGCTGCCGACGATCGCGAGCAGCCAGTAAAGGATCGTGCGGTCGGGATTCGCGCAGACGCCCCAGATCAAGAGCAGCGTGGCGATCGCGAGCCCCAGGTTGATCCAATGGCGGTTGGGATTCGTCCAAGCCTTCTTGAATTGCGGCAGCTCCTCGAGCTTCCCGTAGGCGACGAGGCTGCCCCAGAACGTCACGGCGCCAATGAGCCCGGTGAGCGCCGTCGCGATCGCGAACTGCGTCCAGGGGGCGAGACTGGTGGCGGCCGTCGCGGCCTGCTCGGCATTGTCGCAAAAAGCGAGGTTACAGGTGCTCGAGAGCTCGGCGCCCGCGACGAGCACCGAGGCCGCGCCGCCGAAGCCGTTCAAGAGCGCCACCATCTGCGGCATGCCCGTCATCGGGTAGCGGATCGCAAGCACGGCGCCGATCACGCCGCCGATCAGGCCGGCGACTCCGAGCATCACCAGCGGCCAGACGCCGTGCTCGGCCACGCTCAGCGCGATCGGCTTTTCGCAGCAGGCCGCGAGGATCGCGATCGCCATGCCGAGGGCGCCGAGGTAGTTGCCCTTCACGGCCGTGCGCGGGCCGGTCATGAGCTTGAAGGCCACGATGAAGAGCATCGAGGCCGTCAGATAGGCGAGGTTGATCCAGGCTTGGCTCGACATGGGGCAGGGTTCACTTCTTCTTCGGGTTGAACATCTCGAGCATCCGGTGGGTGACGACGAAGCCGCCCGCCACGTTGATCATCGCGAGCACCACGGCAAGGAGCCCAAGCAGCGTGCTCGCGCCGGTGGAGAGCGCGCCGGCCACGACGAGCGCGCCCACGACGGTGATCCCAGAGATCGCATTCGAGCCGCTCGTGAGCGGCGTGTGGAGCCGCTGCGGCACCTTCGTGATCACCTCGAAGCCCACCCACATCGCCAGCAGAAACACGGTCAGCAGCCGGATGAACCGCGAAGCGGGATCCTCGGCGGCGACGGCGGCGGCGAAGAGCTGGGGCAGGGCGGGGAGGAGCGTGGGAGGCATGGGCTGATTCCGGGATGGGGACGGCGTCAGGCGGTGGCGTTCTCGAGTGGCGTCAGGCCGGCCCGCTCGCGGACCTTCGGGTGGACGATCTCGCCGCCCGAGGTCACGAGTGTGTCGCGGCAGATCTCGTCGTCGAGCGACACGTTCGGCAGTCCGCACTTGACCAAGTGGGCCAGGAACGTGGCGATGTTCTTCGCGTAAAGTTGGCTCGTGTGGAACGGCACGTCGGCGGGCAGGTTCGTCGGGCCCAGGATCGTCACGCCGTTGAGGATGACGGTGTCGTCCGGGGCCGAGCCTTCGCAATTGCCGCCGCGCTCGGCGGCCATGTCCACGATCACACTGCCGGGCCGCATCCTCGCGACCATCTCCCGGGTGACGAGCACCGGGGCCTTCTGGCCGGGGATCAAGGCCGTGCAGATGACAAAGTCGCTGTCGGCCACGACCTTGCCGAGGAGTTCGCGCTGTTTCGCATAAAACTCCTCGCCCATCGCCTTGGCGTAGCCGCCGGCCGCTTCGCTCGATCCGGTCTCGAGCGGCAGTTCGACGAACTTCGCGCCGAGGCTCTGCACCTGCTCCTTCACGGCCGGGCGGACGTCGTAGGCGCTCACCTGGGCGCCGAGTCGTTTGGCCGTCGCGATCGCCTGCAGGCCCGCGACGCCAGCGCCGAGGATCAGCGCCTTGGCGGGCGTGACCGTGCCGGCGGCCGTCGTCATCATCGGCAGGATGCGGGGAAGCGCGGCTGCGGCCACGAGCACGGCACGATAGCCGGCGATGTTGGCCTGGCTGGAGAGCACGTCCATGCTCTGCGCCCGCGTGATCCGCGGCACGAGTTCGAGCGAGAAGAGCGTCACGCCCCGTTCGGCCGCCTCGCGGCAGGCGGCGGGCGACGAAAGCGGATCGCACATCCCGATCACGATCTGCCCAGGACGGAGGCGGTCGCGGTCGGCGTGCCAGGCATCGCCAGCGGCGCCGCCGGTACGCACGGTAAGCAGGCAGTCGGCAGCGAAGGCCTCGTCGCGCGAGACGATCTCGGCGCCTGCCGTTCGGTAGTCGTCGTCGGAGAATCCGGCGGCCGCGCCGGCTCCGGTCTCGACGGCGACATCGAGCCCTGCCTTCTTGAGCGGCGCTACGGCGGCGGGCACGAGCGCCACACGCCGTTCGCCAGGAAACGTCTCTTTCGCGACGGCAACCTTCATCGGGGGGCCTTGCTGCGGGAGTGGCCGTGCCGGGGCCGGTACGGCGGGGCGTCGGGGGCGACGACGCCAAAGTGTGATTGCAGACCGCCGGGCTGACAACTCGGCTCCAGGCCAGGGCCGCGACGCCGGAAAAACGCGGCGATATTCATGATCAACGGGGCCGAGCAAGGCCGCTTGCCGACCGGCCCTCTCACTGGTAGCATCCGGGGCTCCCAAACACCCGAAATCGTGCCGCAAAATGGCACCCCGTCGAGGATTCGAGCGGACGAGACAATGAAGACATTCATGGCAAAGCCGGGCGAGATCGAGCAGCGCTGGTGGCTGGTCGACGCGAGTGACAAGATCGTCGGCCGGCTGGCGAGCGACATCGCGATGGTCCTGATGGGGAAGCATCGCCCCACCTACACGCCCCACGTCGACACCGGCGACTTCGTCGTCGTGGTGAACGCCGAGAAGGTGCAGTTCACCGGCAAGAAGTGGCAGCAAAAGCAGTACCGCTGGTACACGGGCTACCAAGGCCTGAAGACCGAGACGGCCGAGCACCGGCTCAACCGTCGGCCCGAACTGATCATCGAGGAGGCCGTGCGGCGAATGCTGCCGAAGAGCCGCCTCGGCCGTGTCATGTTCGACAAACTCAAGGTCTACGCCGGCTCGGAGCATCCGCACCAGGCGCAGCAGCCCGAGGCCCTCGAGGCGGGCGCGAAGTAATCACGATTCATCCACACCAATAAGAAGCTTCAAGCGAAGGAAGAGACGATGGCCGCCGAGAGTGCAAAGTCAGTTCGATCCACCGACGTGCTCGCAACGGGGCGTCGCAAGACGGCCGTGGCCCGCGTGCGTCTCCGCAGCGGCTCCGGCACGATCAAGGTCAACGGCCGCGATCTCGAGGCCTATTTTCCGGCTATAAAAGACCGGGTGCTCGTCTCCGGCACGCTCGAGCAGGTTGGCAAGCAGTCGGCGGTGAACATCGACATCACCGTGGACGGTGGCGGCCCGACGGGGCAGGCCGGCGCTTGCCGTCTCGGCATCGCCCGGGCGCTCAAGGCGTTCGACGGCGAACTCGCCGAGAATCTGCGTCACAGCGGCATGCTCACCCGTGACGGCCGCATGAAGGAACGCAAGAAGTACGGTCTGCGTGGCGCCCGCCGCGGCACCCAGTTCTCGAAGCGTTAG
>JBIIOK010000175.1:0-4333 GCA_044336985.1 Pirellulales bacterium
GGACGGAAAAACCGTCATATCCGGGCTATCTGTCCGATTTCGTCGGCCGGAAAGCCGAAGGCATACTGGTGGTGGATTCCGCCAGCAGCCTTCCAGGATCTTTCCCATGGCCCGGTCAATCGCTGTTGCCCTCTGTGGCATCGCTCTCGTCGCCTCCATGCTGCCGGCAGTGGCGCGTGAGCCGGTTCGTCGCGGCCGGTCGCGGACCGTGAACGCTTCGGCTGCCACCTCCTCGGCTGCGCAGACGACGGAGCTCTTTGCCGCCGAGGCCGAGGGGCTCGTGGCCGTGAAATATATTCCAAACGATTCGCGTTCAGCGCAGGTCATCATCGCAAACCGCACATCCAAGCCGCTGTCGCTGCGGTTGCCCGCGGCCTTCGCCGGAGTGCCGGTGCTTGCCCAGATGGGCATGGGCGGCCGCGGTGCTGCCGCCGGCTTCGGCGCCGGTGGCATCGGCGGCGGCCCGCAGGCCACCGGCGGCGGGCTTGGCGGGCAGGGCATGAACGGCATGGGCGGCGGCGGCGCAGGGGCGGCCGGAGGCGGCGCGTTTTCGATTCCGCCCCAGAAGACCCGCGTGCTTCGCGTGACCACCGTCTGCCTCGAGCACGGCAAGCCCGAGCCCTCGAGCCGTCATCCCTACAAACTCGCAGCGGTCGAGTCATTCTCGACCGATCCAAAGCTTGCGGTCGTGCTCGAGAGCTTGGGCCGCGGCGAGCTATCGCAGAAGGTCGCCCAGGCCGCGGCCTGGAATCTCTCGAACGGCCTGTCGTGGGAGCGGCTGGCGGCCGAGAAGATCGACCATGCCGGTGGCGTTCCGGACGAGCCCTATTTCACCGCCGCCGAATTGCTGGCCGCCCAGCGGGTCGTGGCCATCGCCACGCAACAGGCTGCGGCACGGCAGCCGGCCATAGAAGACTCGTCGGCGGCGATCAATACTCGCCAGTGATCGCCTCGCCGCCGGCCCGCGTGCAGAGGGCCTTGAAGATGTCCACGGGAGTTTCAGCACTGATGAGCCGGCACGACCCGTCCATATTGAGAAAGTTGGTGCCGGCACTGTAGGGGCCGATAAAGCCGCCCGGGCTGCCTTGAAGACTCGGAGCGCTCGACTTCACGTGCACGAGTAGCGACGTGATGGCCGGCCGCCAGTTAAAGCTCGGCTGAGCGGGGTTATGGCGAGGGGATTCTGGAGCGTAGACCAGTTCTTGCCCCGGCACGACCCCCACCCAGCTGCTGCGTGTGTGCCGGCTCATCCGTTCGCCGATACCGATCGTCTTGCTGAGGCCGTCTGAGATATTCGAAAACCGAATCTTGCTGTTGCGGTGGAAGACGCCATTGAAGGGCTGTTGTTCATAACTCTGCGTGCCCAGGCAGCCTGCGTAACTGCAAACCGCCGCCTGAGTGAGCACGGTCGGCGTGTTGGTGTCGGCGGGCGGCGTTCCTGAGTCGGTGACGTCGATCAGACGTGGAGCGGTGTCGCCCGGATCGATGAACAAAGCCACATTTGTTTCCCGGGCGGCCTTGTTGAGCGGGTCGGTGATCGGGAGATCGAACCGAATCGTGCCGTGGAGGGACGTTTCTTCGACATAAGGCAGGATGAGGGAGAAGAAGCTCCAACCGGGGCCGGATTCAGGGACGGCGTCGTTCGATCCTCCGCCCCATGTGCCCGTGGTCGTTGACCGGAATCCGGGGGGCAGGCTGCGGTTGGCGTCGTGGTAGTTGTGAAGGGCCAGGCCAATCTGCTTGAGATTGCTCAGGCTCTGCGTGCGGCGGGCCGCCTCGCGGGCTCCCTGCACGGCCGGCAGGAGCATGCCGATGAGCGTGCCGATGATCGCGATGACGACCAAAAGCTCGACGAGCGTGAACGCGGGGCGGTGCGTCCGCGTTTCGGCTGCGGCGTCGTGCTGTTCTTCTTCGATCAGCGTGTCGTCAATCGATTCGTGCTCGATCAGAGCCGGAGCGAAGTTCCAGATGTGATCCGCAATCACGTCGTCAACGCGTGGAAAAGCCATTTTTCACAACCTCAGCAGCGGATAATTGGCATTCATTTGGAAATTGAGAATCATTCTCAACGGCGATTGTAGGGCTTCGGGCCAAACCGTCAAGTGCGGTGATTCGCGGGCACTACACACGGACGCCTTTGGCGGTACAACCAAAGGAGTTATGGCCACACTCCATGGGCAGCCATCCATGCATGCATCCCCCCTCTCTGATGCCGGTCGCCGCGACGACAGCGATGTGATCGTCGAGGCCCGCAATCTCTCCAAGATCTACCGCGACTTCTGGGGCCGCAGCAAGAAAGTCGCCCTCAAGCCCCTCGATCTGGAGGTGCGGCGCGGTGAGATCTTCGGCCTGCTCGGGCCCAACGGCTCCGGCAAGACCACCACGATGAAGCTCCTGCTCGGGCTCATCTTCCCGACCTCGGGCGAAGCGCTCGTGTTTGGCCGCGATGCGACCGACGTCTCGAAGAACGAGCGGGTCGGCTACCTGCCCGAGGAAACCTATCTCTACAAGTTTCTCGACGCCGAGGAGACGCTCGACTTCTACGGCCGGCTCTTCGACATGCCGCCCGAGGAGCGAAAGCGACGGGCCGATGCCCTCATCGCCATGGTGGGGCTCGGCCGCGACAAGAAGCGGCAGCTCAAGGAGTATTCCAAGGGCATGACCCGCCGCATCGGCATCGCGCAGGCCCTCATCAACGATCCGGAGCTCGTGCTGCTCGACGAGCCGACCAGCGGCCTCGACCCGATCGGCACCCGCGAGATGAAGGATCTGATCATCGACCTCAAGAAGCGGGGCAAGACGGTGATCATGTCGTCGCACCTGCTGGCCGACGTGGAGGACGTCTGCGACCGGATCGCCGTGCTCCATCAGGGCGAGCTCAAGGAGCTCGGCCGCGTCGAAGACCTGCTCCGCGTGACCGACGTGACGCAGATCCGCACGAAGGGGCTCGCTCCGGCGGCCTATGACGAGATTCGCGCCGTGCTCAAGCGGCATGGTGGCGAGGAGATCGAGATCGGCAATCCGACCACGACGCTCGAGGATCTGTTTCTCGAGGTGGTGCGCGACACCGAGGCCCGGCCGGGGCGGCGGGCGCGGACGTCGGGCGATCCGCACCGCGGCTAGATGCGGTCTCGGCGGAAGGGTGATTGCAAGAGGCGCGCGGAAGCAAGGGTGGCAGCCGGATGGTGCTCGAAGAGGAAATCCCGAAGTTCTCGGCCTGGATCGGGCCGGCGCTGGTCGCGTATCTGTTTGCCGCCGCCCTCGTGGCCGTCTTCGCCGCGGCGATCGCGTGGCTTGTTCAGGCCATCCTTTATGGGCCGTTGGTGGCCGGCGACCGCGTCTACCGCGGCGTTCTCACCGGCCTGGGCGACCTGGCCGGCATGTCGTCGCGGCGGATCTGGGCCCTGGCGCGGCTGGCGATCCAGGAATCGCTGCGGCGCAACGTGCTCGTGGTGCTCGGGCTCTTTGCCCTGATCATCCTCTTCGCCGGGTGGTTTCTCGACCCCACGAGCGTGAATCCCGGCAAGCTCTATCTCGGCTTCATTCAGTCGGCGACCAACCTGCTCGTCTGCCTGGTCGTGCTCGTGCTCTCGGTCTTCAGCCTGCCTGCCGACATCAAGGCGAAGGCGATTCAGACCGTCACCACGAAGCCCGTGCGGACCGGCGAGATCGTCCTCGGCCGCATGCTCGGCTTCGCCACAGTCGGCACGCTCCTGCTCGCGATCATGGGCGCGGCCGGCTGGGCGTTCGTCGTGCGCAGCGTGCGGCATGGCCACGACGCCGTGGCGGACGATGTCGTCGAGATCAAGGCCGAGGACGGCAGCACGACCGGCTGGGAGGGACGCACGAGCCTCGACCGCGGCCACCGCCACCGGCTGGAGCTCGGCGCCGACGGCACCGGTCGCACCGACACCGTGCAGGGGCATCGGCATGCGGTTCGCGCCGTCACGGCGAACGAGCAAACGACCTATGAAATCGGCCCGCCCGAGGGCCTGCTCGAGGCCCGCAAGCCGCTCCGCGGCAGGCTGCGGTTTCTCGACCGCGAGGGCCGCCCGAGCACGAAGGGGATCAGCGTCGGCGCGGAGTGGTCGTATCGGCAATACATCGAGGGCGGTTCGCTGGCGGCCGCGATCTGGACGTTCGATGGAGTGAACGAGGCCGAGTTTCCCGAGGGGCTGCCGCTCGAGATGATCGTGCGGGTGTTTCGCACCTACAAGGGCGACATCGAGAAGGGGATCGCCGGCAGCGTGCGGGTGCGAAACCCGTCGACCGGCCTGCAGGGCGACCCGATCTATTTCACGGCGAAGGAATTCACGATCGATTCGCTGCTCAT
>JBIIOK010000021.1:0-26994 GCA_044336985.1 Pirellulales bacterium
GCGGCCAGTCGCTCGTCGGGGAGATCGCGTCGTCGGCCTTGGCGATCGACGAAAGAAAATCGATGCTCGCGAGCAGGAGGTCGACGTGCTCCGGCCGCACGCGAAACGTTCCCTTGCCGGCGGCCACGAAGCAATCCTCCATCGCGTGGGCCACGCGCACCGCAGGATCGAGCCCGACGATCCGGGCCGCACCCTTGAGCGAATGGGCGGCCCGCATCATCGACTCGATGGTCTCGGGAGAGCGTTCGAACTCCTCGACGGCGAGTACGCCCGCCGACAGGATCGCCGTCTGGCTTTCGGCCTCGAGCCGAAACAGCTCGAGCATCGAAAATCCGCTCAGGTCTTCCGCCACGAGAAACCTCCTTTCCCTCAGCCGCCAACCGAGTCGCGCAGCCCGTCGAACACCCGCGATTCATCGAGCAACCCGACGGCCCGCCCCTGCCAGTCGAAGAGGGCCTGACAATGCCGTGTTCCGGACTGGCTCACGGTCGAGGGTACGGCCCGCAGCGCCGACCTGATCGCGCGGTGGACTCCCGCCACTTCGTCCACGCCGAATACCCAGCGCTGGGCGGCCTGTTCGCCGCTCCGTTCGATGACGAGCAGCCGTGCCCCAGTGGGGAGGGCGTCGGCCGCGGCCGACGGTATGAATGTCGGCCGGCCCTCGAGGCCGAGCAGTCCATGCAGGGAAACGCACAACTGCAATTGCCCGCGGATGTTCACCAGGCCCTCGAGCACGCCGCCCGTCCGGTGCGGCACCCGATGCAGCGGCCGCAGCGGCGTCACCTCGACGAGCGCGGTCGCAGGCAGCGCGAGCCATTCGCGATCGAGCCGGAAGACGAGCACGCTCGTCGAGTCCGGGTCGATCGTCTCCTCCGGCTGCTCGAGGATGCGGCTCCACGCCTCGAGATAGCCTTCGGGGGCCTCGCGGTCGAAGAACGTGCGGGCCGCTTCGGCCATCACCGGGCAGTTGCGGCAGTGGATGAATGTCTCGAGCTCCGGGCAACTGCGGTCGCCGGCAACGCCGATCCGGCGCCAGCATTCTTCCATCGGGGCTTCGACCACGGGGAGCGATCCGCTCATGGCGACTCCTTCCGCGCGAATACCCGCGCCGCCGACTGGCGGTATTTGGCGGCCATCGCCGTGTCACCGCGCTGTGCGGCGAGAAGCGCCAGCGCGAGCAGCGCCTCCTCGTGGGCGGCGTCGAGGTAGAGCGTCTTGTGGAAGCAGCCTTCCGCGCGGTCGAGGTCGCCCGCCGACTGATGGAGCATGCCCATCAGGAAGAAGAGCGACGGCTCGGGGCCGAGCCGCTTGAGGTGCTCCTCGCAGAAGGCCAACGCGTCGCTGAACCGTCGGGCATTGGCCAGCACGCCAGCCTCATGCAGCACCTCGTCGAGCGCGGGGGCCGGGGCGGACGGCTCCGACGCGGCTGTGGGAGCGGGCTTCTGCTCGGGGGCCGGCCGCGAAGCCACCGCCCGGCTTCGCGGAGCCGGCTTCCGCGGCGCAATGGCGGGTGGCACGGGGCGGGCTGGCTCGCGGACGCCGCGGCGCAATGCGAAGACGGACGTGTCGGCGGCGGGGATCCAGTCGCCCTTCATGATCGGCGGTTCGGCGGCGCCGAGCAGGAGCAGTCCGTCGGGGCGGAGGAGGCGGTCGATCGCCTGCTCGACGCGGCTCCGGGCGGCGGGCGTGAGGTAGATGAGCAGGTTGCGGCAGAATATCACGTCGTAGGGGCCGCGGCCCGAGTCGAGACAGTCGGCCACGAAGGCCTCGTCGAGCAGATTGGCCCAGGCAAAGTGCACGCAGCGGCGCACGGCCTCGTCGAGCACCGAGCCTCCCCGCTCGCCACGAAACCAGCGATCGCGAAACGAGAGGTCGGCATTTCGGAAGGCGTTGGCCGAGTAGAGGCCCTGCCGGGCGCGGGCGAGCGCCGCATGGCTGATGTCGATCGCGTCGATCGAGAACTGCTCCGGAGCGAGCCCGGCGTCGAGGAGAGCCATCGCGAGGGAGTAGGGCTCCTCGCCAGCAGCGCAGGGTGCGCTCAGGATCCGCACGGGCTGCCGGCCCGGCAGTGCAGCGAGCGTGACGACGAACCGCCGGACGAACTGGAATACCTGCGGATCGCGGAAGAACCAGCTCTCGGCGACGATCACTTCCTCGACGAGGCGATCGCGCTCGGCGGCATCGCGGGCGGCGCGGTCGGCGAAGGCCTCGGCGTCGTCGAGCCCCAGGGCCTTCATGCGGTGACGCACCGCGCGCTCGATGGCGGCGGAGCCGATCGTGGAGGGATCCAGGCCGAGCCAGCGCTCGAGAATCGCCTCGGCGCCGGCGAGCGGATTGGAGGGCGTCGGATGGAGTGCACGCTGCCTTGTCATGGCGCCGGTGCCTCCTCGTGCGGAGCATCCATCGGCCGGGAGGGCGCCGGGACAAGCCCCGTCAGGAGATCAGGGGGCAGCAGCCGCTCCACGGCGATCATCTGCACCGTCTGGCCGCCCAGCCGCAGCACCTGCCCGAGGAACGGGGCGTGGCTCAGGGACATCTCCGGCGTCGAGCTGTCGGCCTCATCGGTCGAGCGGATCGACACGACGTTTTCCGCGACGAGGCCCAGCCGCACGGGATACGGGGCATCCCCCGGCGCCGGAAACTCCACGACGATCACCCGCGTGCTCAGTCGGTTGGGCCGCTTCTCGGTGGAATCGACGGCGGTGAACCGGCGGCCGAGTTCGATGAGCGGCACGAGGCGGCCGCGGTAGGTAAAGATGCCGCGCACGAAATCGGGCATGAGCGGGATCGGCCGCGCCGGCACCAGGGGAAGCACCTCGATCACGGTGCGCGACGGGATGCAAAAGGCCGCGCCGGCCACTGTGAACGTGAGGATTTGCATGGCAGCCCGGCGTCAGATGGTGAAGCGGGAGACCTCCTGCTTGAGGTCGCCGACCGCCTCGCGCAGGTGAGTCGTGGCCGTGTTGAACTCGTTGAGCGACGATGCCGTGCGGGACGCGCCCTCCGCAAGACGGACCATCGCCTCGCGAATCTGCTCGGCCCCCTGCGACTGCGCCCGCATGCCCTCCGTGACCTGCCCGAAGCGGCCGGAGATGCCCTGCACGGCGGTGATGATCTCGCCCAGCTTCTCGGAGATGTCGGCGATCTCGCGGACGCCGCCGCGGACCTGCTCGGCGAATTTGTCCATCTCCATCACGCCGGCGCTGACGCTGTATTGCATCTCCTTCACCATCCGCTCGATGTCGAGCGAGGCGACGGCTGTCTGGTCGGCGAGGCGGCGGATCTCGCGGGCCACCACGAGGAAGCCCAGGCCGTATTCGCCCGCCTTCTCGGCCTCAATCGCCGCATTGATCGAGAGCAGGTTCGTCTGGTCGGCCACCTTGGTGATCGTGGTCACCGCGAGGTTGATGTTGGCGGCACGTTCGCTGATCACGCCCAGCTTCGCGCCGAACGACGAGGTACTCTCCGCCAGTTGGCGCATCGTGGTCCCCATGTTGGCGAGGTTGCCGCGGCCCTCGGCGGCCATGGCGCCCGTGTGGGCGGCCATGTCGTTCACCTCGGTCATCGTCCGCACCAATTCCTGGCTCGTGACGGAGATTTCCTTGACGGCGGCGACTGCCTGGCTCGTCGAGGCGCCGTAATCGGCGATCACCTGCTGCTGCTCGCTGCTCGTGGCCTGGATTGCCGTGGCCGTGGAGATCAGCGCCACGGACGATTTCTGGATGCGGCCGATGAGCCCCCGCAGGTCGTTGGTCATCGTCTGGATGGCGGCGAGCAGGGCCCCGGTCTCGTCATCCGACGTGACGCCCACCCTGGCCCGCAGGTCGCCCCCCGCGACCTGCTTGGCCACATCGACGGCCGTGCGGATCGGGGTCGAGATCGTGCGGGCCACGACGAGCGCGGCGAGCGTGACGCCCAGGATCGTCGCCAGCGACAGGCCGATGATCGCGGCCCGCTGGAAGTTCACCAGCGCAAAGGCCTCCTTAGCGTCCTGCTTCACGTTCATGCCCCAGCGAAAGCTCGGCAGGTAGCACCAGGCGGAGACGACCTCCTCGCCGCGGTAGTCGCGGACGGTCCCGTAGCCACGCTCGCCGCTGGCGGCCCGCTGCGTCGCGGTGCCCTGGTCGCCGCCGATCGGGATCTGCATCTTGAACGCGGCGTCCGGGGCGTGCCGGAGCGGGGTCGTCACGGTCACGGCATCTCCCGTCCGCTGTCCGGTGACGATCTCGCCGGTGTCACCGAGCCCCGTGAGGTCGGAGAGCACCTGCCAGACCTTCTGCGGCCCGAGGCCCATTGCCAGCACCCCGATCACGCGGCCCTCGTCGAAGATCGGGCTGGTGACGAAGGCGAGCGGCTGCGGGGAGCCACCGTAGGTCTGGAACCCGGAGAGTTCCGACTGCAGGAGCGTTCGCGAGCGATCGAAGGCGGCGGCAAGCTCCGACGAGGCGAGGCCGCCCGACAGGATCGTGGAGCCGGTGGGGAATGTCTGGTCGAGCGAAAACAGCACGCGGCCCTCGAGGTCGATCACGAGCAGCTGCGAATAGTCGAACGACATCGAGACGTAGCGCAGAAACGGCTCGAACTCTGGCCCGGCCTTGGCGAGCGTCTCCGCCTGCGCCGCGGGAGTCGCCTTCTCGTCGATGGCCGCCGCAAGCTGCCGGACGGCGCGAACGAGCGTCGGGCCACGGGCGAGCGCCGTGCCGTCGCGGACACGCTCGATCGCGTAGGACTCGAGCTCGCCGGCCTTGGCGGCGGCGATCTTCACGAGGTTGCTGCGGACGGAGTTTTCGAGCGCCCGCGTGGCGATCCGGGCCGTGATTGCCGTGAGGATCGCGCAAGGGATGAGCGCGATCACGAGAAACCAGAAGAGCAGCCGGCCGGCGATCGACCGCTGCATCGCGCCTTCACCGGGGAGGGATTCGCTTGTCATGTCGCTGTCAACGCCGCTCGCGCTAGCGGGCGGTGCTCCTGGCGGGTGTCGGCGTCCCCGAGGTGTTGCTCCACTGGCCGCCCCACGCATCGTGCAGGGCCCTGACGAATCGCTCCCACTCCTCTCGCGAGCGGGAGATGGGGAACGGCACGGGCCGCACGGCCGTCCGGCTCGACCAGACGATGTCGAACTGGCCGTCCGGCCGGATTCTGCCGATCGAAACCGGCCGCCAGGTGTGCTGTGTGGCTGCGTCGACGGCGATGATTCCCTCCGGGGCGTTGAGACTCTGCTGCCGGAGGGCGTTGCGCACTTGGCGCACGTCGGTGGTGCCGGCCTCCTCCACGGCCTGCGCCCAGAGCTTCACGCTCATGAAGGCGGCGGCGATGACGTCGGATGTCGTCCGGTCGCTGCCGTAGCGGGCCTTGAAGCTGCGGACAAACGCCTGGTTTTCCGGTCGGTCAATGCTCTGGAAATAGTTCCAGGCGGCGTAGTTGCCGGCGAAATCCTCGCGCGGGACCGATCGCAGTTCATCCTCGGCGATCGCGAACGTCACGACGGGCGTCTGGTCGGGGCGGACGCCCGCCTCCCGAAGTTTCCTCGCGAGGGCGAGCGCCGAATCGCCCACGACGCTGCTGAGGACGACGTCGGGCTTGGCCGCCACGATGGCCCGCACTGCCGCATCGACATCGCTGCTGCCAAAAGCGATGTATTCCTCGCCGACGCATTCGGCGCCGAGCCCCGCGATCTGGTCGGCGGCGATCGCGTTCACGCAATGCGGCCAGATGTAGTCGGAGCCGACGAGGAAGAAACGGCGGGCGCCGAGCGTGTCGTGGCACCACTGCACGGCCGGCGTGATCTGCTGGTTGGGAGCGGCGCCGATGTAGATGACGTTGGGCGACTGCTCGAGCCCCTCGTAGGCCATCGGATAGACGAGCAGGTGATCGGCCGCCTCGAACACCGGCAGCACGCTCTTGCGGCTGGCGCTCGTCCAGCAGCCGAAGACGACGACCGCCCTGTCGTCGCGAATCAACTTCTCCGCCTGTCTCGCGAACGTGGGCCAGTCGGATGCACCGTCGGCGACCACCCAGCGGACTTGCCTGCCGAGAAGGCCGCCAGCCTTGTTGATCTCCTCGAGCGCGAGCACCTCGGCGTCGATCATCGACTTTTCGCTCACGGCCATCGGCCCGGTCTGCGAGTGGAGGATGCCCACGATGATCGGGCTGCGATCAACGAGGAGCCGGTCGAGGGCGAACCAGGCGAGGCCGGCCAACGCCACCAGCGACGGAAAGAGCACGCGATTGCGGATCCGCCGGCGCCGGGCAATGGCGCGGCCGTCGAGTGTCTGGTCGGCGGTGGTCATGGTCGCGAAAGCAAAGAACAGGGGCTGCCGGGCGTCTGCCGCCCGACCAACTCAATCTTGGCCCATCTTTCCCCGCCGGGCGACCGGCGGGGCCGAAATTTTTTTCGGGATCGTCATGACCGGAAAAACCGGCACAAGGCGGTGGGGATCGCTGGCGGCGCCGGCGGCCGGGCGATATGATCGGGCGTCCGGACGGCAGACCACGCCCGGCAGGGGGTTTTCCCGGATCGAAACAGGAAGCATGCTGAGCCGCTGACTCGCATGGCAACTGCCCAGAAACGCTCCGCGACAAGCTACGGCATCGAAGAGATCGCCGGCGTCTCCCCATGGGCTGAGCAGGTCCGCAAGGCGATCGAACTCGTCGCCGCGCACCAGTCGAGTGTGCTCATCCTGGGCCCGAGCGGCACCGGCAAGGAATTGATCGCCCGTGCGATCCACGCCTGTGGCAAGCGGGCCGCCAAGCCTTTCATTCCCGTTGACTGTGCGGTCACGACGGGCACGCTCTTCGCCAGCCATATGTTTGGCCACGTGAAGGGATCTTTCACCGGCGCCACGTCGTCGACGCTCGGCTGTTTCCGCGCGGCCGACGGCGGCACGATCTTCCTCGACGAGATCGGAGAGATGGAACTGGAACTGCAGGCCAAGCTGCTCCGGGTGCTGCAGCAACGGACCGTCGTGCCCGTGGGAAGCCACGAAGAGATACCGGTCAATGTCCGCGTGGTGGCCGCCACGAACCGCGATCTCGGCCGCGAGGTGAGCGAGGGCCGGTTTCGGGAGGATCTCTTCTACCGCCTCAACGTGGTGACGATCCGCACACAGCCGTTGAAGGATCGGCCGGAAGACGTCCCCGTGCTGGCTGCCCGTTACCTCGCGCAGCTCGCCGGGCGGCACGGATTACCGCTCTGCACACTCTCGGCAACGGCGATCGAGGTGCTGCAGCGGTATGCGTGGCCGGGCAACGTCCGGGAGCTGGAAAACGTCCTCGAGCGGGCGGTCATGTTTTCCTCCAGCGAAGAGATCGAGCCGGAGTCCCTGACCGGCATCATGGCGGCCCCCGGCGCGAACGATGATTCGGCCACTCCCACCGCGGCGATCCAGGCCACTGGGCCGGTGTCGCAACTCGTGCGGGCGTCAGCCGAGGGAATCCTTTCACGCACGACGGTGCCGGGCGTCTTCCGAGTCGAGCCGGTGGTGCAGGGAACGGCGTCGATGGCCGCAGCTCCGGGGGCGGCGAATGCCGCGGGACCCAACGAAGGGGATGGCGGCGCCTCGTCGGGATGGCTCACGCTCGCCGACGTCGAGCGACTCCACCTCGAGCGCACGTTGGCCGCCACCATGCAAAACAAGTCGCTGGCCGCGAAATTGCTCGGTATCGACCGTTCGGTGCTGCGGAGGAAATTGCAGCGATACGGTCTGGCAGGGACGGAACCCACTGCCAACGACGAGTCCGAGGCGGACGGCGGCGCCGAGTCGGCTTGATCAACCGGCCTTCGCCTTGATCGCCGCGGCGTCTTCGTCGGGGACGCGGATGCGGAGCGTGGCGGCCGGCGGTGAGCGACGCTCCTGCGCGAAGCCTCGGGTGCCCGCCGAGAGGAATTCAAACAGGTGGCGGGCCGGGCCGCCCTTGAATTCCGCCTGCAGCGCCTCGAGCACGTCCTTCCAGGGCAGGCCGCGCCGATAGATGGTGCGGTAAGCGTTCTTCAGTTCGGCGATGTCGTCGCTCGAGTGGCCGCTGCGGCGCAGTCCCACGATGTTGAGCCCAACGATGCAGCCGGTCTGCCCATCCACGAGCATGTATGGCGGGATGTCCTGGACGACGCGGGCGTGGCCACCCACCATCGCCAGCCGGCCGACGCGGCAGAACTGGTGCACGGCCACGGCGCCGGAGACGAAGGCCCGGTCTTCGATGGTCACGTGGCCACCGAGCAGGGCGCCGTTGGCGCAGATGCAGTTATTGCCGACGACCACGTCGTGGCCGAAGTGCGAACTCGCCATGATGTAGTTATTGTCGCCGACGATGGTCGCGGTGCCGGGCTTCAGGGCGCGATGAATGGTGAAGTGTTCGCGGAAGACGTTGTGGTCGCCGATCACGACCGAGCCAATCTGCTTCGGCCTGCCCGCGTGCTGCGGGGCGCCGCCGATCACGACGTGCTCGCAGAATTCGTTGTGGCAGCCGGCTTTCACGCCCGCCTTCACGACGGCGCCCGACGCGACGGTGCAGAAGTCGCCCAGTTCGACCCCAGCCTCGACGGTGGCGAAGGCCCCGACCGTGACTCCCACTCCCAGGCGGGCCTCGGGACTCACAGCGGCCAGCGGGTGGATGCTCACGAATTGCCTTCCAAATGAGGGAGGAAACGGCGCTGCCGTCGCGGTCGCGCCGCAGAGGGCAGCCGACCTGCGGCAGGCGGTTTATCGGCTCAGCCCAGCGGTGGATTCAATGCCAATTTCACCCTGGGCGCACAGTTTTCCCCGCCCCCCCGTTTCGCGGTTTTTGGGGAATTCGCGGCTGCTGTGGATCCTCGTCAGCACGGCAGAGACCCGCTACACTCCCCAAAGTGAAGCGGTCAGCGGGCCGCGGACGGCACGACAGGCTCATGCAGGAGACGGTGATGGCGATTCCCGAAGCGGAAACGAGCCGCGAAGCGCGGTACGAGGCGGCCGAGACCCTCAAGAACCAGGGCAATCTCGCCGAGGCTGTCGCCGCGCTTGAGGGCGTCGTCGCCGACCATCCCGACTTCGCGCTGGCGCACTCCGCCCTCGCGGCCTGGTGCACTCGCCTCGAGCGGCACGAGGAGGCCGTGAAGCACGCCCGTCGCGTGTGCGAACTGGAGCCCAAGGATCCCTTCAGCTACACGGCGCTCAGCGTGGCCTGCATGCGTGGCGGCCGAATCGCCGAGGCCGAAGATGCGCTGGCCCGGTCGCGAATGCTGCAGGGCGGGTAGCGCGGTTACGGATGCTGAGGAGCCGGAATCGGCTGAAGCTCGACGAGCGTATGCAATTTCGACCTTCTGAGGTCAGCAGCGCCACTGGTCGTCAGCGGAGAAATTGCAGCGAGAAGGCGACTTCTGCCGGTCCGGCGACCAATGCGGCAGGTCAGCACTTTCGCCCATCAGAAGCCAAGGCCAGGCAGCCTGAAGGCTACCCTACTTTCCGAACGGATGTCCCACGATGAACAGGAGGGCAGAGCCGCTTGCGGAGCAAGCGGTCTACTTTGCGATCACGCGCCCTTGCCGCCGATGGCAGCCTCGACCCGCTCGAGCCGGGCGCGGTCGGCTGGGGAGAGTAGCAACGGATCGAGGCCACGTTTCTTCGCCTGCTCCAGCGACCGTCGCGCTGCGAGGGTCTGTTTGTCTTCGGCCTGAGCAAGCGCGAGGTGGAGGAGTTTCACCGGCGACGGGCTGAGCGAAGCTTCCTCGAGATCCGCGATGGCCCGGCGGGTGTCGCCGGACGCGAGTCGCACCACGCCGCGGGTGTCGAGCAGGTCGGGATGCGGCCCGAGCTCGGCGATCGCGGAGTCGATCAGCTTGATGGCTTCCTCGGCCGTGTCGGGCCGGGCCAGATGGAAGGCGAGGTTGTTGGCCACGATCGCGGTCTGCGTCGGGGCGAGATCCTTGCGGGTGAGAAGTTCGCGGTAGAGCGACTCCACCTCGTCGGAACGGCCCTGAATTTCGCGGAGTTCCGCCTGGAGGAGCGAGAGCACCACCGAATCCGGATCCTCCCGCAACGCTTTCTTGAACCACTGGTCGAGCCGCGAGGTCATTTCCGGAGAGGGCCTGTCGCCCTTGCCGCGGATCACCGTCAGGGCCGCCTGGAGCACCCGCTCGAGTGGCAGTCTGTTCCATGCCGTCTCGAGCAGGTCGAGCGCCTCGCCGACGCGCTTCTGGCGGCCGAGGAATTCGGCGCGGGCCACGATCCCGTCCAGGGATCGGCCGGCATACTCATTGAGAATCTTGTCGGCCGCCTTGGGGAACCCGAGGTCTTCCATGAGCCGTGCGATGTCCCGGAGCTGAGCCACCTGTTCGAGCGGCACGGGGCCGGAGGGCATCAGTTTGCGGGCGGCGGCCACGGCGGTGGGGCGGTCGTTTTCGGCCATCGCGAGCTTTGCGTCGAGCGCCAGTGTCACGGGGGCGTCGGGCGCGAGAGTCCGGAGTTTCGTGAGCCACGTGCGTGCCGTCGACAGCTCGCCATGTTCGATCAGCTTCTCGACCAACAGCGCGTAGAGCGCCGGCGGTGTGTTGGGCGCCGCGACGAGCGAGACCAGGTCATTGCGGCACTCCTCCCAGCGGCCTGCCCGCTCGCGGAGCTGCGCCAACTGCAGCCGCTGCGCCGCCGACAGCGGCTGCGATGCCGACAGTGTCTCGAGCAGCTTGGCGGCACGCCGCCAACTCGCCGGCTCTGGCCTGCCCGCCAGCATCGACACGAGGAGGGAGACGTCCTCCGGCGAGAGCTTGCCGTCGCTGCCGGCATTCCGCTCGACGAGCGCGACTGCCTGTTCGACTCCGCGGTAGCCGCCCGATTCGGCGGTCAGCTGCGCGAGCGTGCGTCGCGCCCAGCGCTGGATGCCGCGGGAGTTCGGATCGTCGGCTTTTGCGTCGATGATCCCACGCAACTCGTCTCGGGCGGGATTGAGCCGTCCGCGGCGCACCAGGAAAGCCGCAAGGCTGCGGGAGGCCGAAAGATCGCCTGGGCTTGCCTTCACCGCATCGCGGTACTCGCGCTCTGCGTCGGGGAATCGGCCGAGCATCTCGTATCCCTGCGCCAGCACCAGCTGCCTGGCCGGCTCGGCGAGCCGGTCTGCCGCCCGTTCGAGCGTGTTTTCGGCTGGCTTCCTGCTCCCCGACGCAAGCTGATGGGAGAAGAGCGTGAGCCAGGTTTCCGTTTGTTCGGGCGCTGCCCCCACGGCCCGCTCCAGCACGTCGGTGGCGCGATCGTTCTTGCCCGAACGGCTGAGGAGCTGCCCCAGCCAGAGCAGGTCGCGCGGATTTTTCGAATCCTTCGAAACCGACCGTTCAGCGAGCGCCACGGCCTCGTCGAACTTGCCCGACCGCATCTCCATCTCGGCGGTAATCCGCTCGAACCCCTCGAGGCCGTCCGGGCCGAGGCGGGCGAGCGCCTGCTGCGCCTCGTCGAGCCGGTTGGAGGCATAAAGAAGGGCGACGAGCTGCCGCACGACAGCCGGATTGGCGGGGCCCATGCGCACCGCGCGCTGGAGGTGATCGATCGCCGCGGGCATGTCGCCCCGGAGGCCGTCGATCTCGGCGAACAGCTGCTGGATCTGGTGCCAGCCGGGTCGATCGTTCTCCGCCTCGATCAGCAGATTCCGAGCTTCATCCAGGTCGCGGCGTTCGTTGGCGTCGAGCTCGATCGCCCCCTCGCCGGCCGTCGTTTTCTTTTTCTGTGACTCTCGCACCCCGAGGACCAGCGTGCCCGCCTGGGCGAGCCGCGCCTGCGGGCTCGTTGGTCCTGCGACCGCGGAGAGATCGGCGGCGCGGGACTTTGTCTTCGCTGTGTCTCCCTGCTCTCGCGCCAGTTCATAGAGGGCGATTCGCACGCGCAGGTCGTCGGGTGACTTGTCGGCAATCGTCGTCCAGAGTCGCTCGGCTTCGTCGACCCTCCCGAGGCCCAGCTGAAGCGAGGCCAGTGCGGAGAGCACGCGTGCCGACTGGTCCGCGGGCAGCTTCAGGGCTCGGCCTTCGATGTCTGCCAGTTCTTTCGTGGCCCCTTCCGCCGGCTCGCGGACCGCGATCTGCGCCGCGGCCAGCAGCATGTTGGGGGCGTCGGCGATCTCGGGCGGAACCCGCGTGATGACGTCGCGGGCCTGCGATGGGGCCTGCCCCTGCAGCCGGAGCGTGGCGAGCGCCGCCCAGAGTTGCGGGTCTTTTGGGTCGGCCTTGATGGCATCTTCCAGCAGGTCGATCGCCGCCTCGGCCTCCTCCTTGCGCACGAGGATGTCGGCTCGCAAAAGGGCCATTTGGCTGCTCGAAATACCCGGCGACTGCTGCAGTAACTCAAGCAGTTCGTCGACGGCCGACCAGTCACGGTCGGCGACGGGCCGCTTCATCTGGGCGGCCACGCGGAGTTGGAGCAGTGGGCTCCAGAGCTGCGGGATTCCCGGCAGCCGGTCCTTGGGGATCGCCCTGGCCACGAGTTCGAATTCCTCGATCGCCTCATCCGACTTGCCGGCGGCCAGGAGGGCTGACGCGGCGCCGACGCGGGCCGCAAGTGATGTCGGGTCGTCGGTGAGCACGCGACGATTGGCCTCGAGCTGCTCGTCGAACTGCCCGAGCCGCTCGTAGCATTGTCCGAGGTAGAGATCGACCTGCCGCGTGAGCTCGTCCGATCCGGCGACGAGCGGCCGCACTGCCTCGAGCCGCGACTTCGCCTGAAGCCACTTGCCCTGCGCGACGAGCGCGCGGGCCTCGAGCAGCCCGACCACCGGACTCGAGTTGCCGATCGCCGTCTTCAGTTGGGCGATGGTGGTGTCCAAAGCCGGCAGCCGGTTCGCCTGCAGCTGGGCATCGCCGAGCATGAGCAGGAGAGTGGGACGGCCGGGGGTCGCATCGAGGGCCTTGTCGAGAATCTCGATCGCCTTCTCCGGCGCCTGTTCCTGCATCGCGAGCACGGCGCTGCCCCGCACCATGCGCTCGTCGTCCGGGGCGACCTCGAGCCCGCGGCGGATCGTCTCCGCCGCCCGCGCCATGTCCTTCTCGGCCATTGCCAGGTCGAACGCGGCGAGGATCACGTTGACATCCTTGGGGGCGATCGCCTCGGCCTGCGCCACGTCCTTCTTGGCGGCGGCAAGGTCGCCGCGTTGCCGGTGCCAGCTGGAGATCGCCAGCCAGGCCTTGGGATCGGTGGCATTGGCCTTCACGAGCTGCTCGAGGAGTGCGTTGGCCGTGGCGGGGTCCTTGAATTTCTCCTCGAGGATGGCGGCGAGCAGGATGAAGGCCTCCGTGCTATCGGGGGCCGCCTGCTTTTTCGGATCGAACGATTTCTTCGCAAGGTCAAACCCAATCAATCCGCTCGCGATGGCCGCAGCCTCCTCGAAGTTGCCGGTGCCGGCTTGAGCACGAGCCAGCATGAGTTCGATCGCGGTGCGGTCGAGCGGCGCCGCGGTGCCGTCGGCCACCGCGTCATCGGCGGCGGGCTTCGTGGAGGAGGTTGTGTCGGCCGGCAGCCGCTCCCGCAGCATCTGCAGATGCTGGCGGGCATCGACGAACCGACCGATCCGCATCTCGAAGGCGGCCAAGCGTTGCCTCAACTCGTCGTCATCCGGGGTCTTGCGAACGGCGGTCTCCAAGACGCTGTAGGCGCGGGCGATGTCGCCGCGGTTGGCCATCGGTGATTCCGCCCGTTCCAGCACGAGCCGCGCAAACTCCCCATAGGCCTTGTCATCTTCCGGCCGGAAGCTCACGTAGCGGGCGAAGAGCGAGAGCGCTTCGTCATTCTTCCCTTCGGCAAGCCGTAGCCGGGCCATTTTCGCAAGGCTGCCGGCATTACGGTTCACCTGGAAGCGGTGCAGCAGGAAGACGCCCAGGATGCCACCGAAGACGACCGCCACGAGCAGCAGTAGCAGCCGGACATTGACTTGTTTCATCGCGAAACCGTTCCTGCGAAGGCGGGCCGTTGGGAGACGGAGAGGATAACCGCCCCGCCGAACTCCCCCCATTCTAAAGCGGCTCTCGTGCCAAGGAACCTGCCCAGCCTTCCTCGCTGCCGCCAATCGCCGATCTGCCGGCCAAAAACCGGTCCAATGTTCCCTTCCCGTCAAAGATCGCCGGGCCGCGCGGACGATAGAACGACCGGTCGGAAGGTTCCGATTGCGTCGACTTTGACGCCCGCCGGGCCCGGGTCCCCCAAAGCGAAGCCATGTTTTCTCACGCCAAAGAATGCCGTGTCGCCGGAATATCGCCGGCCCTTGCGCTGTTCATCGCAGCCCTCTCGGCTGTAGCGGCGCGGCCGGTTTCGGCGAGCGAGATCATGGGCGCTCTCCCGGCGAAGTCGGTCCCCCCTGCGATCAACAAAATCCCCGCCCGAGAGCGGCAGCACGGAAACACGTGTGGTTGTGGTCAGTGCGCGGCAGGCAAACAACCGCATCCTGATGCCAACCGCTGCGACGGCCGTTGCGCGAACGGCGGTTGCGGCAAGGCCGGCTGCCCGGCCCAATGCCCGGTCAGGCCCGATCGATTTGGTTTTTACGGAACGCAGTGGCGCACATGGCCCGGGCAGGGCATCGTGCAGGCTTCCTTCACCGAAGCGGCGACGCCTGTCCGGCCCCCCAAGTCAGAGATTCCCGACGCCGACGAGGAGTCGCCGCCATCTGCTCCCGAATTGCCGACGGACGAAGAACCACGCGACGAGGAGCTCACTGCCGAACCGCTGCCCCCCGCGAAAGCCCCCGCCGAATCTCCCGCCGAATCACCTGCCAAGAAAAAAGACTCCGAGCCGCTCGACTCCCCGTTTGCCGATGAGCCCGCAGCGGAATCCGATGTGAAGAAGCCGGCAGCCAAGGAGCCTGCGATCGAGAAACCGTCGTCTCCGGCCGCGGAAGAAAACCTCTTCGACGAGGCATCACACCGCCGCCGTCGCAACGAACTCCTGGCCAGCCTTCAGCAGTCGGCCATCCGCGCGGAGCTCGCCCGGCAGGAGGCGCTTCGCCAGCAGACCCGCCAAGCCCAAACCGAACCAACGTCCAGCCTTCCGGAGACCCTCGAGGCTGCACCGCCCTCCGGTGTCCGGACGGTGTCTCACGAAGAAACTCTGGTTCCGAACGAGCCGCCGCGGAACAATCCCCTGCGATAGCGGGCCGAAAGCAAGCCTGCTGCCGCGCGATGCGAGAGGCGGGAGTCGAACCCGCACGCCTTTCGGCACTGGAACCTAAATCCAGCGCGTCTGCCAGTTTCGCCACTCTCGCGAGCTGCCCGAGGGCATGCCAGCCGAAGTCTGACACCGCAGGCCCGCATTCGCAAACGGGCGGTTCCCTGGGGGCATCCGGTCATTGGTGACGCGCCGGTGAGCGGGCGGCAGAAGTCGCCTTCGCGCTGCAATTTCTCCGCTGACGACCTACGGCGCTGCCGACCTCAGAAGGTCGAAATTGCATACGCTCGTCGAGCTTCAGCCGACCCGCTCCCCTCCCGATTCGAAGCTGCCGCCCGCGAGCCGGCGATCGTCGTGGGACGCCGATTTCACAGGCGGTTTCGAGATCCGCTTCCGGAGGAAGCGGTCTACGGTGAGGAATGTGGTTTACGGGGAGGAAGCGGTCTCCTTGTGGCAGGCTGAAGCTTATTTGGGGCAGGCTAAAGCCTACCCTACCGGGGGCGCTCTTCGAGCCAGCGATCGAGGCTGCCGCGGCCCGCGGAATTTCGCGGCGGCCATGTCGCGAGCAGGAGTTCGTGGAGCGTGCCAGGGACCGGATCGCTGGTCATCCGCGCGAACCTGATCTCGAGCGACCGCACCTGCTCGCCATCCACGTGGCGGCGGTTCCAGTCGCGGGCGAGCGCACTGGCGATGCCCGGCGAGAAGATCCGCTCCGTCGGCTTCGGCAGCTCCCAGAAGATCTTCTGCCAGCGGTGGTGGGGCAGCGACATGAATCCGCCGGCGGGCAGCACCGGCTCGAGCGGCCGCCCGCCACGGAGCAGATCCACGACCCGTCCGTCGGCGAGCTCCGCCCGGGCATACACCCACTGCTGCTGCCGCGGCACATCGCCAAACATGCTCCATTCCTGCTCCAGGCAGAGCAGCCTCACGGCCGCATGCAGCGGCGCGGGCAGGGGCCGCTCGCGCCAGGAGGTGTGCGCATAAATGAAAGCCGCCGCGGCGATGAACAGCGCTGCGGTGCAGGCGGCATCCGCCACGGTTCTGGCTGCCGGCCATCGCGCGCTGCCGGCGGGCGTCGAGCTGCCGTGCCTCCAGGCGTTCGGCGCATGCCGTGCGGCCCAATCCCAGAAATCGCCCGGCAGGATGGCGAGCCATGCCGCCATGCCGACGTAGGCGAAGAGCCCCACCGACATGAGCGCCGCCACCGTCGCATGGAAGGCGATGAAGAGGCACGCCACGGCGGTGCGGATTCGCGGCCGCGGTGCCGCCAGCAGAAGGCAAGGGCCGAGAATCTCCGTGGCGACGACACTCCAAGTGCCGAGCCTGCCGACCGGCGCGAAGGCGGCGAGGCGGCTTCCCAGATACGTACCGTGGTCGTGCAGCGAGAGCGCGTACGAGACGGCATCGCCCGACAGCCAAGCGTCGTTGATCTTCGCGAGGCCCGCCGAAAGATAGACGGCGGCGATCTGGATCACGAGGGCGAACGACGCCAATCGTGATGGCTGACCGGCCGAGGCGTCGCCATCGCGGCGCCGCGCGGCATCGACGGACCAGACGGCGCCGAGCGGCAGGAACATCCCCCAGAAGAGCAGGCAGGCGAGCAGCGAATCCCCCGCGTTCGTGGCGGGCAGCGTTCGCCGCAACACGCTCACGACGGCGACCCAGGCCGCGCAGGTGGCGAGCCGCGTGCCGATGCCGAGGGCGAGCGTGGCCCCGGCGAGCCCCTCGATCGCGAGCACGGCCGCATTCCACCAGTCGGCATCGACGAGCAAGCCGAGCGACCAGGCCCAGGCGTCACCGAAGTGGCGGCGGAGCACGTCCGGCGGAAACATCCCGTCGGTCCCGAACATCAACTGGAAGTCGCGGGTGCGCAGCAGGGCGTCGGCGCAGACGACCGCGCCGAGCGCGATTCGGAAGGCGGCGAGGCTGCGCAGGTCGAGCTTCATCGGGCACCATCAAGCCGCGGGCCATCCGTGCCCGCCGGACGTTTCTTGCCGGGAACAGCCGACGAAACTACAACAGGGCGGTCGTTTCGAGGAACCCGGCGGCCGCGTGGTCCGCAGGACCCGCGAGAATCCGCCTGTCGGCGCGAGAGGAGTCAAGAACAAGATGCACGTTCCGCTGGTGGTGCTCGGTGGCGGTCCTGGAGGCTACGCAGCCGCATTTCTGGCGGCGGATCTGGGGATGCAGGTGGCGATCGTCGAGCGCGACGAGCGGCTCGGTGGTACGTGCCTGCTGCGCGGCTGCATCCCGTCGAAGGCCCTCCTCCACGTCGGCCGAGTGCTCGCCGAGGCGCGGGAGATGGAGGCCTGGGGCATCCACTTCGACAAGCCGTCGATCGACATCAGCCTGCTGCGGGGCCGCAAGGAGAAGGTGATCTCCACGCTCACCGGAGGGCTCGCCCAGCTCGCCAAGCGTCGGAGCGTGACGGTCGTCCACGGCAATGCCCGGTTCATCGATTCCTCGACGCTCGAGATCGCGCCGACCGCGCCGGGCGGCGCGAGCCAGCGAATCACGTTCGATCACTGCATCCTCGCCAGCGGCTCGCGGCCGGCGAAGATTCCCGCGTTCGACCTGCCCACGCCGCGGGTGATGGATTCGACCAAGGCGCTCGAGATGGCCGACGTGCCGGAGTCGCTGCTCGTGGTGGGCGGCGGCTACATCGGCCTCGAGATGGGCACGGTCTACGCCGAGCTTGGCTCGCGGGTGTCGGTGGTGGAACTCACCGACACGCTCCTGCCCGGCGCCGATCGCGACCTCGTGAAGCCGCTGCAGCAGCGGCTCGAGAAGCTCTTCGAGAAGATTCACCTGCGGACCAAGGTGGTGAAACTCGAGGACCGGGGCGAATCGATCCAGGTCCACTTCGAGGGGCCTGAAGGGCCGAGCAGCCGTGAGTTCTCGCGGGTGCTGGTGGCGGTCGGCCGCCGCCCCAATTCCGATGGGCTCGGCCTCGAGAACACGAAGGTGGTGGTCAACGCGAAGGGTTTCGTGGAGGTGGACGGCCGGCAGCGGACTGCCGACCCGAAGATCCTGGCGATTGGCGACGTCTGCGGCGAGCCGATGCTGGCCCACCGCGCGAGCCACCAGGGCAAGGTGGCCGTCGAGTCGCTCCATGGGGAGCCGGCGCTTTTCGCGCCGCGGGCGATCCCCGCCGTGGTCTTCACCGATCCCGAGATCGCGTGGGCCGGCCTGACGGAACATGAAGCCGCGGCGCAGGGCCGCGTGGTCGAGATCAGCCGCTATCCGTGGGCCGCCAGCGGCCGCGCGCAGGCGCTCGGTCGCACCGAGGGGATGACGAAGATCCTTGTCGATCCCGAGACCGACACCGTGCTCGGCGTGGGCATGGTCGGGCCGGGAGCGGGCGAACTCGTCGCCGAGGGGGCGCTCGCCATCGAGATGGGCTGCTCGGCTCGGGACCTCAGCGAGACGATCCACCCGCATCCGACGCTCGGCGAGACCGTCGCGTTCTCCGCCGAAAACTATTTTGGCCTGGCCACGGAAATCTACCGGCCGAGAGCGGAGATGAAGTAGCGTCCGCGGCGAATCAATCGGCCTTTACGGGGCTCCGAACCATCGGAATAATGGGCAAAGTTCGCCCATCTTCCCGGAGATCCCCATGGCCAGCCCCGAGATCGACCAGACCGGCAGCGAGATCGACCAGGCCCAGAGCCTCCCGCCTGGCGCCCACGCCCCCATGTCGATCGGCCAGGTGAGCGACACGGCCTCCGGGCAGCCAGAACGCGTCGATGGCGTGTCGGCCGTCGATTCCGACCCGACCGAAACCCGGGAATGGCTCGACTCTCTGCGGTACGTGATCAACAGCCGCGGCGGCGACCGGGCCGCCTACCTCCTCCAGGCGATCGAGCAGGAAGCCTACCGCCTGGGCGTGCAGATCCCCTTCTCGGCCACGACGCCCTACATCAACACGATTCCCGCCGACCGGCAGCCGCCGTTCCCGGGCAATCGTGAGATCGAGCGGCGGATCAAGAGCATCATCCGTTGGAACGCGATGGCGATGGTTGTCCGCGCCAACCGCGAAGACAAGAGCATCGGCGGCCACATCTCGACGTTCGCCTCGTCGGCCACGCTCGTCGAGGTCGCGATGAACCACTTCATCCGCGGCCGCGGCGACGATTACTCCGGCGACCAGGTCTACTTCCAGGGCCACGCCTCGCCGGGCATCTATTCCCGCGCATTTCTCGAGGGGCGGCTCACCGAGAAGCAACTGGAAAACTTCCGTCGCGAGTTGGCGGAAGGGGGCGGCCTCTCGAGTTATCCCCACCCCTGGCTGATGCCGGAGTTCTGGGAGTTTCCGACGGTGTCGATGGGCCTCGGCCCGCTCATGGCGATCTACCAGGCGCGGTTCAACAAGTATCTGCAGGATCGCGGCATCAAGGATACGAGTAAGCAGCACGTCTGGTGCTTCATCGGCGACGGCGAATGCGACGAGCCGGAGACGCTCGGCGCGATCTCGCTCGCGTCCCGAGAAAAGCTCGACAACCTGGTCTTCGTGATCAATTGCAATCTGCAGCGGCTCGACGGGCCGGTGCGGGGCAACGGTAAGATCATCCAGGAACTGGAGGGCTGCTTCCGCGGCGCCGGCTGGAACGTCGTCAAGGTGATCTGGGGCGAGGAGTGGGATCCGCTCCTCGACAAGGACGACAAGGGCCTGCTCGTCAAGCGGATGAACGAAGTGGTCGACGGGCAGTACCAGAAATACGTCGTCATGCCCGGCGGCTACATCCGCGAGCACTTCTTCGGCGCGGATCCCGAGATGCTCGAGATGGTGGCGCACCTTTCCGACGAGAAGCTCAAGAAACTCCGCCGCGGCGGCCACGATCCCGAGAAGGTGTATGCCGCCTACGATGCGGCGATGAAGTGCCACGGCAAGCCGACGGTGATCATCGCCAAGACGATCAAGGGCTACGGGCTCGGCGAAGTCGGCGAAGGCCGCAACGTCACCCACCAGCAGAAGAAGCTCAACGAGGACGAACTGCGGGCCTTCCGCAGCCGCTTCGGCATCCCGATCTCCGACGACGAGGTGGCGAAGGCGCCGTTCTACCGGCCGCCGGAGGATTCCGAGGAGATTCGCTACCTGCGGGAGCGCCGCGCCGCGCTCGGCGGCGCCGTGCCGACCCGCCCGAAGGATGCGCCGCGGCTCAAGACGCCGTCGCTTGCGGAATACGCCGGCTTCATCGAGAAGAGCGCGGGCCGCGAGGTCTCGACGACGACGGGCGTGGTCACGCTGATGGCGTCGCTGCTCAAGGACAAGAACGTGGGCAAGTACATCGTCCCCATCGTGCCCGACGAGTCGCGGACGTTCGGCATGGATCCGCTCTTCAAACAGTGCGGCATCTACGCCCACACCGGACAGCTCTACGAGCCGGTCGACTCCGACCAGTTGCTCTACTACCGCGAGGCCAAGGATGGCCAGATTCTCGAGGAGGGCATCACCGAGGCCGGGAGCATCTCGAGCTTCATCGCCGCGGGCACGGCGTACGCCAGCCACGGCGTGCCGATGATCCCGATGTTCATCTACTACTCGATGTTCGGCTTCCAGCGGATCGGCGACCAGATCTGGGCGGCCTGCGATTGCCGCGCCCGCGGCTTCCTGCTCGGCGGCACCGCCGGCCGCACGACGCTCGCCGGCGAGGGGCTCCAGCATCAGGATGGCCACAGCCACCTCTTCGCGATGGCCTATCCGACGGTGCGCGCCTACGATCCGGCGTTCGTCTACGAGGCCACGGCAATCATGCTCGATGGGCTCGAGCGGATGTACGCCAAGGGCGAGGACTGGATCTACTACATCACGGTCTACAACGAAAATTACGAG
Organism: Pirellulales bacterium; assembly: GCA_044336985.1. GTDB lineage: Bacteria > Planctomycetota > Planctomycetia > Pirellulales > UBA1268 > RGVT01. The sequence goes on from JBIIOK010000021.1 coordinate 20,941, forward strand.
ATGCCGCCGATGCCGCCGGGCTGCGAGGAGGGCATTCTCAAGGGGGCCTACAAGCTCCGCGAGGTGCCGGCCAAGGCGAAGCCCAAGGCGAAGCTGCCTCCTGTCCAGCTGCTCGGCTCCGGTGCCATCCTGCGCGAGGTGATCCGGGCCGCGGAACTGCTTTCCGAGCACTGGGGCGTGGCGAGCAACGTCTGGAGCGTGACGAGCTGGAAGGAGCTCCGGCGCGAGGCGCAGGAGTGCCGCCGCTGGAACATGCTCCATCCCACCAGCGCCCCGCGCCGCAGTTACCTCGAGAAGACGCTGGGCGACTGCGACGGCTTGTTCGTGGCAGCGAGCGATCACGTGCGGGCCGTGCCTGAGCAGCTTGATCCGTGGATTCCCGGCGGTCTCTTCGTCCTCGGCACCGACGGTTTCGGCCGCAGCGACACCCGTGGCCCGCTCCGCCGTCACTTCGAGGTCGATGCCGAGTGCATTGCGATTGGCACGCTCTCCCGCTTGGCGGCGGCCGGTGCGATCGGCGCCGACGTCGTCGCCGAGGCGATCAAGCGTCTCGGCGTGAATCCCGACAAGATCGACGCGGCCCTCGCGTGAGCCGGCCGCGACACCTTCTTCACCCTTTGAAACTGGAACCCACTCTCGACCATGGCCACCGAATTCAAGCTGCCTGACCTTGGTGAAAACATCGCCTCAGGCGACGTCGTGACGGTCTTCGTCTCGCCGGGAGACGTCGTGAAGCCCGGGCAGGCGCTGCTCGAAGTGGAGACCGACAAGGCGGTCATCGAAGTGCCGTGCCCTCCGGGTGGCCGGATCGCGAGCGTGCTGGTGAAGAAGGGCGATACCGTGAAGGTCGGCCAGGCGCTCGTGACGCTCGAGCCCGCCGGGGCGGCCGCCCCCGCGACTGCCGCCCCCGCCAAGCAGGCAGCTGCCCCAGCCGCAGCCCCCGCCCCTGCTGCAGCTGCAGCGCCGGCGAAGAAGGCGGAGCCGGCCCCCGCGCCGCGTCCGTCGCCCGTCGCGGTGGCCGCGCCGCCGCAGTCGATCGATCCGGAGCCGGAGCCCGTCGCGGCCGCAGCGGTCGTGGAGCCGGCCGGTCCGGCGGTCCGCAGGCTGGCACGCGAGCTGGGTGTCGATCTGGCGCGAGTTCGAGGCACCGGGCCAGGTGGTCGGATCGTGCGCGAGGACGTCGTGGCCGCCGTCCGGCAGGCGAGCGCCCAGGGGCCGTCGCTGCGGCGGAGCGATTCGACCGCCACCGAGCGGGATGACTGGGGCCCGATCCGCCGCGAGCAGATGTCGCGGATGCGGAAGACGATCGCGGCCAACATGGTGCGCAGCGTGCAGACGATCCCGCACCTCACGAACTTCGACGATGCCGACGTCACGGAGCTCGAGCACCTGCGGAAGGCGAGCGCCGCGGAATATGCCAAGAGCAACCTCAAACTCACGGCGCTGGCCTTCGTGATCAAGGCGGTGAGTCTGTCGCTCCGCCAGCACCCGACGGTGAATGCCTCGATCGATACTGAGAAGGGCGAGATCGTCTACAAGGATTACGTGAATGTCGGTCTGGCCGTCGACACGCCGCGCGGACTCGTCGTGCCGGTGCTCCGCGACTGCGACCAGCTTTCGATTCCCCAGATCGCGCAGGCCATCGCCGACACCGCCGAGAAGGCCAAGAGTTCGCAGTATGGAATCGAGGATCTGCGGGGTGGCACTTTCACCATCAGCAATCTCGGGGCGGTCGGCGGCGCCTATTCGACGCCCATCATCAACTGGCCCGAGGTGGCGATCCTGCTGCTCGGCCGAGCGCGGAAGATGCCGGTCATCCACGAAGACAAGATCGAGTCGCGGCTCATGATGCCGCTCTCGCTTTCCTACGACCATCGGATCATCGACGGCGCGATGGCCGCACGGTTCCTCAACGAGGTGATTGGCTATCTCGAGAGCCCGGGCCGACTGCTGCTGGCGATGTGACGAACAGCCACGAATAACGAGGATCATGAGCACCACAGAAACCAACGGTCCGGCCGGCGGCGTCGAGTTGGCCGGAACGGCCAGCCTTGAATTTCTCGAGGAGCTTTTCGCGCAGTACCAGGCCGATCCAGCGAGCGTCGATTCTGACTGGCGTTCCTACTTCGATTCTCTCGGGGCAGGCGCGGTGGTCGCCGCGGCGCCGCTGCCGATCGGTAACGGTCATGCCGCCGCGGCGCAAGTGACGTCCCAAGCGCCGGTCAAGCGGCTCGTCACGCCGGACGGCATTGCCACCGGGCATGCCGTCGCGATCTCCAACGGCGATGTCAGGCTGCCGGCGGCGCCTGCCGGCGAGGCGATGCCGCTGCCGCTGCCACCGGTGGCCACGGGCACCAGGGGCGAGGAACGGGTCGCCTTCCTCCAGGATCGCGTCGACCAACTCGTGCGGGCGTATCGCGTCCGCGGCCACCTGATGGCGGAGATCGACCCGCTCGGCCGCCCGCGGCCGGGGCTGCCGGAGCTCGATCCGCAGTTCTACCACCTCACCGAAGAGGACATGGACCGGTCCTTCTCGACCGACACGATCGAGGGACCGCAGTCGATGTCGCTGCGGCAGATCATCAAGCGGCTGCGCAATACCTACTGCCGGGCGATCGGCGTGCAATTCATGCACATGGACGACCTGCGGGTGCGCCAGTGGCTGCAGGTGCGGATGGAGGGCTGCGAAAACCGCATCCAGCTCGACCGCCGGCAGCAGCTGCGGATCTACCGTCAGATGACGACGGCGGCCGTCTTCGAAGAATTCATCCAGAAGCGATTTCTCGGCGCGAAGAGCTTCTCCCTCGAGGGCTCGGAGAGCCTGATCCCGCTTCTCGAGATGGCGATCGAGCGGGCGGCATCGCAGGAGATCGGCGACGTCGTCATGGGCATGGCCCACCGCGGACGGCTCAACGTGCTCGCCAACATCATGGGCAAGAGCCCGCAGCGGATTTTCCGCGAATTCGCCGACATCGATCCGGAGATGCACGTCGGCCGCGGCGACGTGAAGTACCACCTCGGCCACTCCACCGATTACCGGGCGGCCAACGGCCGCAACGTGCACCTGACGCTCTGCTTCAATCCGAGCCATCTCGAGTTCGTGAATCCCGTCGCGATCGGCCGCATGCGATCGCGGCAGGATCGCTCGGCCGACTTCGGCCGCCAGAACGGCATGGTGATCCTGATCCACGGCGACGCGGCATTCGCCGGCGAGGGGATCATCCAGGAGACCCTGAACCTGAGCGAGCTCGATGCCTACCGCATCGGCGGCACGCTCCACGTGATCGTCAACAACCAGATCGGGTTCACGACGGGGCCCCGCGAGTCCCGCAGCTGCATGTATGCGACCGACGTCGCGAAGATGCTTCAGATCCCGATCTTCCACGTCAACGGCGAGGATCCGGAGGCGGTGGCGCAGGTCGTGAACCTTGCGATGGATTTCCGCCGCGAATTCCAACGCGACGTCGTCATCGACATGTATTGCTTCCGGCGGCGCGGCCACAACGAGGCCGACGAGCCGGCGTTCACGCAGCCGGCGCTCTACCGCGTGATCGAGCGGCGGCCGAGCGTGCACGAGAGCTACCTCGAGAAGCTGCTCAAGCTCGGCGACGTGGCCCGCGAGGAGGCGATGCAGATCGCCGACGAGCACCGCGCCAAGCTCGATGCCGAGCTTTCGGTGGCCAAGAGCGAGGACTACGTCCACAAGAGCGATCTGACTGGCGTCTGGTCCTTCTACATCGGCGGCCGCGAACGCGAGGCGGCCGACGTGGAGACGGGCGTGAAGCGGGAGGTGCTCGAGCACCTGCTGCGGCGGCTCGTCTCCCTGCCGGACGGCTTCCAGCCGCATCCCAAGATTCAGAAGTTTCTCGAGGGCCGTCAGTTGATGGCCGAGGGGAAGCAGCCGCTCGACTGGTCGGCGGCGGAGGCGTTGGCCTTGGCAAGCCTCGCCACGCAGGGGCTGCGAGTGCGGCTCTCGGGCCAGGACAGCCAGCGCGGCACTTTCAGCCACCGCCATGCCGTGATCCACGACGTGGTCACCGACGAGACGTACTGCGCGCTCGAGCATCTGGCGAGCGATCAGGCGCCGGTCGAGATTTACAACAGCCCGCTTTCCGAGGCTGGCGTGCTCGGCTTCGAGTATGGCTACAGCCTCGATTGCCCGGACGGGCTCGTGATGTGGGAGGCCCAGTTCGGCGACTTCGTGAACGCCGCGCAGGTCGTGATCGACCAGTTCATCGTGAGCGCTGAAGACAAGTGGAACCGGCTGTCGGGCATCGTCATGCTTCTGCCGCACGGCTTCGAGGGGCAGGGCCCCGAGCATTCGAGCGCCAGGCTCGAACGGTTCCTCTCGCTCGCGGCGAAGGACAACATCCAGGTCGTTTCGCCGACCACGCCGGCCCAGATCTTCCACTGCCTCCGGCGGCAGGTGCTCCGCGTCTGGCGGAAGCCGCTCGTGGTCATGACGCCGAAAAGCCTGCTCAGGCATCCTGCCTGCGTGTCCGACATGGAGGAGCTCACGAAGGGCACCTTCCAGCGGGTGATCGCTGACGCCTCCGGCACGCCCCCTCGCGACATCCGCCGGATCCTGCTCTGCTCGGGCAAGATCGCCTACGAACTCGAGAAGCGGCGGCAGGAACTCGGCCGCCGCGATGTGGCGATCGTGCGGGTGGAGCAGCTCTACCCGCTGCCGAAGCGGGCCCTCGAGGAGGCGCTCGCCGCGTATGCCCCCGGCACCCCGGCCGTCTGGGTGCAGGAGGAGCCGGAGAACATGGGCGCCTGGCGATTCTTCAAGATTCACTTCGGTGAGAAGCTGCTCGAGCGGTTTCCGTTCTCCGGCGTCTGCCGGCAGAGCGCCGCCAGCCCGGCGACCGGATCGAAGAAGAGCCACGACCTCGAGCAGAACGAACTGCTCACAGCCGCATTCCAGAGTTGATCCACCATCAAGAAAGCGAGAACGCGCCCTGCCATGGCACTCGAGCTCAAGGTTCCCGAAGTCGGCGAGTCGATCACCGAGGTCATGATCGGCACATGGAAGAAGCGCGAAGGGGATGCGGTCGCGATCGATGACGCCATCGTCGAAATCGAGAGCGACAAGGCCACGGTGGAACTGCCCGCCCCGACCCCCGGCACGATCACGAAGATCCTGAAGGCCTCTGGTGAGAAGGCTGTCGTCGGCGAGGTGATCGGCTACATGGAGCCCGGCGCTGCCGCGGCCGCCCCCGCCTCGGCGCCGGCGTCGCAGCCGGTCGTGGGCGTCACGAAGAAAGAGGGCCGCACCGACATCGGCTCCGTGCAGATGCCCGCGGCCGCCGCGCCGGCCCAGCCAGCTCGCGTGATGCCCGCTGCGGCACGGGTGCTCGGCGAGGCGGGCGTCTCGCCGGCGTCCATTGCCGGCACGGGCCCCGGTGGCCGCATCACGAAGTCGGATGCGGTCGGCGCCGTGTCGCGGCCGGCCCCGGCTCCGGCGGCGAAGCCCGCCGCCCCGGCTCCCAAGCCGGCCACGCTGCCCGCCGTGCCGGCCGTCGGCGGCACCCGCGAGGAACGCTACGTGCTTATCAGCCCGATTCGCCGCAAGATCGCCGAGCGGCTCGTCGAAGCCCAGCAGCAGGCGGCCCTGCTGACGACGTTCAACGAGGTCGACATGTCGGCTGTGATGGCGCTGCGGTCCAAGTTCAAGGATTCGTTCGCCGAGCGGTATGGCGTGAAGCTGGGCTTCATGTCGTTCTTCGTGCGCGCCGCCGTCGAGGCGCTGCGGGCCGTGCCGCAGGTGAACGCCGAGTTTCGCGATCCCCACATCGTCTACCGCGATTACTGCGACATCGGCATCGCGGTGGGGGGCGGCAAGGGCCTGGTCGTGCCGGTGTTGCGCAATGCCGAACTGCTCTCGTTCGCCCAGATCGAACAGTCGATCGGCGAATTCGCCCGCCGTGCCGCCGACAACAAGCTCAAGCTCGACGAGCTCCAGGGAGGCACGTTCACGATTTCCAACGGCGGCGTCTATGGCTCGATGATGAGCACGCCGATCATCAATCCGCCGCAGAGCGGCATCCTCGG
>JBIIOK010000110.1:0-8575 GCA_044336985.1 Pirellulales bacterium
TTCGTCCCGAAGCGGATCAGCAAAGTAGACCGCTTCGTCCCGAAGCGGATCTGGATCCGCTTCCGGAGGAAGCGGTCTACGGGAAGCGGTCCGTGCCCCCCTTGCACGGGTTGTGTAATTATGTACACTCTCTGACACAGGATCACAAAAACCGCAACAAGGAGGTCACCATGCTCGCACGACTGCAGACTTTTTCGATGTTTGGGATCGAGGCGGTGCCGATCGACGTGGAGGTCGATGTGTCGGCCGGTGCTTTACCGGCGACGGTGCTCGTCGGCCTGCCTGACGCGGCGATCCGCGAAAGCACCCATCGCGTCGCTCGGGCCATGGTCAATTCCGGCTTCAGCCGGCCAAACGACCGGATCGTCGTCAACCTCGCGCCGGCCGAACTCCCGAAGCAGGCCGCCACGTTCGACCTGCCGATCACGCTCGGCATCCTCGCCGGCAGCGGACAATTCTGCTCCGACCGGTTTCGCGACTACGCCGTGGTGGGCGAACTCTCGCTCGAAGGCTTCACGCGGCCGGCCCGGGGCGCCCTCTCGATGGCGATGGCGGCGGCGCGGCAGCAGTCGCTTCGCGGCGTGGTCGTGCCGACGGCGAGCGCCACCGAGGCCGCCGTGGTGGAGGATGTCGAAATCATCCCCGTCTCCTCGCTCACCGAAGCGGTGCAATTCTTCTCGGGCGATCTCGACATACCGCGAACGCCGCCGCGGGTGAGCGAATGGTTCGATCGCTTCGCCGCCTACGACATCGATTTCTCCGACGTCCGCGGCCAGGAAGCGGCGAAGCGGGCGATCTGCGTCGCCGCCGCCGGTGGCCATAATGTCTGCATGCTCGGTCCGCCCGGCGGCGGCAAGACGATGCTCGCCAAGCGGATCCCGACGATCCTCCCGCAGCTCTCGGCGGCCGAGTCGATCGAGACCACCCGGATCTATAGCGCCCTGGGGCTCATGTCGGCGGGGCAGCCGCTCTTGGCGACCCGCCCCTTCCGCGCCCCGCACCACACGATCTCCGAAGCCGGCCTCATCGGCGGCCGGTCGATCCCGATGCCGGGCGAGATCAGCCTCGCTCACAACGGCGTGCTTTTCCTCGACGAGCTCCCGGAATTCAACCGCCGCACGCTGGAGGTGCTGCGGCAGCCGCTCGAGGATGGCACCGTGACGATCAGCCGCGCGAAATCCTCCACGCGGTTTCCGGCCGACTTCATGCTCGTCGCCGCGTTCAACCCCTGTCCCTGCGGCTACCGTGGCGACCCGCGGCGCGCCTGCCAATGCACGACGCCGCAGGTGGAAAAATACATGGGGAAGATCTCAGGCCCGCTGCTCGACCGGATCGACATCCACCTCGAAGTGCCGGCGGTGCCCTTCCGCGAGCTTTCCGCGGCCCGCGCCGGCACGTCGAGCAGCCAGATGCGCGAGGCCGTGCTGACGGCGCGGCTGCGGCAGGCGGCGCGGTTCAAGGGGCTCAAAACGAGGGCCAATGCCCGGATGTCGAGCCGCGAAATCCGCGAGCTTTGCCCGCTGGAGCCGGCCGCCCTCGAGCTTTTGCGGGCCGCGGTGAGCGACCTGGGGCTCTCGGCGCGGGCGCACGACAAGGTGTTGCGGGTAGCCCGCACGATCGCCGATCTCGACGCCGCCGAGACAATCGACTGTGCGCACGTGAGCGAGGCCATCAACTACCGCCTGCTCGACCGCAGCCTCTGGACGTGAGGGAAGTAGACCGCTTCCGAAAGTAGACCGCTTGCTCCGCAAGCGGATCCCCACAAGATCCGCTTGCGGAGCAAGCGGTCTACCTCGAAGCGGTCTACCTCGACAAAACTGCCGGGCATATGCCACGATCTCAACATGACGCTCTCCAATTCGACGCCCGCGCCGCGCCCGCCAAACCGATCGGCATCCGACGCGCTCGCGGCGGCTCCCGGCACCCGGCGGCGGTATCTCCGGGCGGCCTCCGGCCTCGCGTTCCTCGGCGCAGCGGCGCTGCTCATCGACCTGCCCGTGGCGGAGTGGTGCAAGGCCGGCCGCGTGCCGAAGGAGTTGCTGCGGCTGCTGAACCTTTCGGAAGTGTTCGCCCACTCGGCCGGCGCGGCCTGCATCCTGCTGACGGCGCTCGTCCTCGACCGCGGGCTCAGATTTCCCTCGTTTCGCTGGCCGGCCGCGCGCTGGCCCTCATTTCAGCCGTCGGCGGCCCAGGAGCGGCTCGCGCGGATGATCTGCACGACCGCGACGGGCGGACTGATCGTCGACTTGATCAAGTTGCTCGTCGATCGCATCCGCCCGCGGGCGGCAGACCTTGGGAGCCAGGCCTCGGCGTTCGGCACGTTCGGCGATGCGGCGCTCGCCGCCGCAACCGCGAGCCACTCCGATTACAACAGCTTTCCATCAGGACACGCTGCGGTGGCGACCGGCCTCGCCGCGGCCCTTGCCTGGAGATACCCGCGCGGCAGCCTGCTCTTCGGCATGTTTGCCGTGAGCGCGGCGCTCCAGCGGGTGGCGACGTCGGCCCACTATCCGAGCGACATCTGCCTCGGGGCCGCCCTCGCGCTCGCCGGGGCCGCTGTTTTTCTGGGCGATGTCGCCCCTGAGGAAGCTGCAAACGCCTGACGCACGACCGCATTCGCGGGCATTTTCGGATCCGTTGGCGGCGGCGGTTGCTTTTTGTATAGTCTTTTGCATCACGCGAAGCACCTTTTGACGACCACGCCACGAAATCAGCCCGAGCAAACGATGCCCCCCCAGAAGCGCGCCAAGAAAGTCACGAAGTCGCAGCCCGCGGCCGACGAGCCGCTCGAGCAGGGCGAAACGTCCGTCCCGAAGGCGGCCGGCGGCAAGCGCGTCCTGCTCGTGGACGACGACATCGAGATCATGGAGTCGATGCGGACGGTGCTCGAGTCAAAGGGCTACGAGATCCTCGTCGCCCGCGACGGCAATCAGGGCCTCGTGATGGCTGAGAGCGAGAATCCCGATCTCGTCGTGCTCGACATGATGATGCCGAAGCGGAGCGGCTTCCTGGTGCTCGAGCGGCTGCGCCGTAGCCGCCCGGTGCCGATGCGGGTGATCATGATCACCGCCAACGAGGGCAGCCGCCATAAAGCGTATGCGGAAATGCTCGGCGTGGATGACTACATCCGCAAGCCGTTCGCGATGGATCGGCTGCTCGACAGCGTCCAACGGCTGCTCTCCTAGGCGCGCCGCCCTCAGTAGGACAGGCTTCAGCCTGTCACTGATAGTAATAGCCTTCAGCCTGTCGCTGCCACTGACAGGCTGAAGCCTGTCCTACCTTCAGCACCCGCGACCGCAATCTGGGCAGGATGCGCAGGCTTGTCCTGAGATTGACCCCTTTTGAGCCACCGCCTACATTCCGGCGGTCACCTTTTCAGGCTCCATTTTCAGGACGTTTTCCTTGTCGCTCCCGCCCGCCAAAGCCGGCTCGCATCCCGCGCATGACGACGCGAAGGAGCGGGTGCGCGACGCGACCGACATCGTTGACTTGGTGGGGACATACATTTCCCTCCGCCGCGCCGGCAAGGCCATGGTGGGGCTCTGCCCCTGGCACGAAGACTCCCGCCCGAGCTTCCAGGTCAACCCGGAACGCCAGACCTTCCGCTGCTGGGTCTGCAACATCGGCGGCGATGTCTTCAACTTCCTGATGCGGATGGAGAAGATCGAGTTTCGCGAGGCGCTCGAGCAACTCGCCGAGCGGGCCGGCATCGAGCTCGCCCGCGGCCGCGGCCTGCCGATCGACCAGAAGGCGGCCCTCGCCAAGGCGCTCAACTGGGCGGCCGAGCGGTTCTCCGATTGCCTCGAGCGATCGCCGGAGGCGAAGGCGGCCCGCGACTATCTGGCCGGCCGCGGCCTGACCAGCGAGACGATCAAGCGTTTTCAGCTCGGCTATGCCCCGGCTGGCTGGGATTGGCTCATGCGGCAGGCGTCGGCGGCCGGGATTCCTGTGGAGCACCTCGCGCTCACGGGGATGGTGGTCGAGCGGCAGGACCGCTCCGGGCATTACGACCGCTTCCGCGATCGCGTCATCTTCCCGATCCGCGACCAGCTCGCGCGGTGCGTCGCCTTCGGCGGCCGCGTGATTCCGGGCGCGTCTGCCGACGGCGCCGCTCCCGGCGCAAAATACATCAACTCCCCTGAGACGCCCGTCTTCTCGAAGAGCTCGATGCTCTACGGCCTCGACACCGCCCGCGAAGCGATGGCCCGCACGCACCGCGCCGTCGTCGTCGAGGGCTACACCGACTGCCTGGCCTGCCGCCAGGCGGGGATCGACGACGTCGTCGCCGTCCTCGGCACGGCGCTCGGCGAGCGGCATACCAAACTCCTGCGTCGCTATGCCGATCGGATCGTGCTCGTGCTCGACGGCGACGATGCCGGCCGCCGCCGGGCCGACGAGATCCTCGACGTGATCCTCTCGGAGCCGATCGACCTGCGGATCGCCCGGCTGCCCGCCGGCGTCGATCCCTGCGAATTCGTGCTCGAGCGCGGGAAGGAGGCCTTCGAGGCGATCCTCGAGGCGGCGGTCGACCCGCTCGAATACCGGATGGACGAGGCGGTGGCGAAGCTGGCCGGCCGGCCGGGCGACGATGCGGCGCTCGAGGCGGTAGAGAGCGTGCTCAAGGCCCTCGCCAACGTTTCCTCGCGATCGCCGCTGAGTCCGTCCCAGCAGCAGCTCCGCGAAGACCAGGTGCTCGGCAGGCTTGCACGGCGATTTGGGCTCAGCCGCGATCCGCTGCGGGCCCGGCTGGTCGAACTCCGGGCAGCCCGTCCGACGGCGGCCGAGGAGTCGGCGCCCCTCTCCGTCGCCAAACTCCCGCCCTGGGATCGCGAAGTGCTCGAAGTGCTCGTCGGCGTGCCCGACAGCGTGGGGCTCATCGTCCGCGAGTTGCAATCGACCGAACTCCAGAGCCGCGAAGGACGGGCCGTGCTCGAGGCCGCCCGCCGCCTGCACGACGAGGGCCGCCCCGTGGCGCTCTCGGGGCTCCTGCTCGAGATCACCGATCCCGCGCTCCAGAGCCTGCTCGTCGCCGTCGACGATTCGAGCGCCGGCCGCGGCACCACCGACCCGGCCGAACGACTGCATCATCTCGAGGACGCCCTGCGACGCCGCTCCGCCCAGCGGCAGGCGCATGCGAGCGCCACGGCCCTGAAATCCTCCCGGCTGGATCCCGGCTCGGAGGCCGCGCTCCTGGAGCAGCTCGTCGCCCAACGGCGGGCCATCCAGGGCATGACTGGTTCAATGGGGGGCACTTCCGAACCCAAGGATGGGTGAGGGTGCCCGTCTCGTCGCTGCAATCGTTCGTCGCGGCTCAAGCCGCGGCGGATGGAGCGGCGGTCGAGTGACGGTACGATGGCGTAAGGAGACGACTGATGACGAAGCCTCACGGCAAGACGGTGCACGGGACCAACCGCGTTTCGGGGATCGCCCCCGCCCAGGCCCCTGCGGGCCACCATGACGCGGATTTGCAGGCGCTGATCGCGGCCGGCCGGGCGCAGGGCTACCTGACGTTCGACCAGGTCAACGCCTACCTGCCCGACGAGGCGGTCGACCCCGAGAAGATCGACGCCCTGCTCGTCGCCCTCGAGGAGCGCGGCATCGATCTTGTCGACTCCGCGCCGGAGCCGCAGGCCGCCGAGGCCAGCGCGCCGGCCCAGAAGCCGGCCAAGCCTGCCAAGCCGCGCCGCGACGAGGCGATCACCACGGCGCCGTCCAACGCCGCCAACGATCCGATCCGCATGTATCTGGCGCAGATGGCGGAGATCCCGCTCTTGACGCGGCACGAGGAGATCTCGCTCGCCAAGCGGATCGAGGTGACGCGGAAGCGTTTCCGTCGTGCGATCCTGGGCTGTTCCTACTCCCTGCAGGCCACGGTCGACACACTCCGCCGGGTGCACGAGGGGAAGCTGCCCTTCGATCGCACCATCAAGGTGTCGCTCACGGAGCGGCTCACGAAGGAGCAGATCCAGTCGCGGATGCCCCACAACCTCGCGACCCTCGACCACCTCATCGCCCAGAGCAATGAAGACTTCCGCCTTTTGATCAGCAAGCGGACGACTGAGGACGAACTGCAGGCCGCCCGTACGCGGTTCCGCCGCAACCGGGCCAAGTCGCTGACGCTCGTCGAGGAACTCTCCCTGCGGACCCGTCGGGTGCAGCCGCTGATGAAGCTGCTCCGCGGCATGTCGAGCCGCATGGACCGCCTCCAGCAAGACCTCCGCGTGATGGCTCACGGCGAAGGCTCGAGCGACGACCGGGCCGACATGCGGAAGGAACTCCGCGACCTCATGCTCTCCACGCTCGAGAGCCCGCGGTCGCTCCGCAAGCGGGTGGCGATGCTGAGCAAGTTGCAGGATGAATACGAGGCCGCCAAGCGGAATCTCTCCGCGGCCAACCTGCGGCTCGTCGTGTCGATCGCGAAGAAGTATCGCAATCGCGGCCTCTCCTTCCTCGACCTCATCCAGGAGGGCAACACGGGCCTGATGCGGGCGGTGGACAAATACGAGTATCGCCGCGGCTTCAAGTTTTCGACCTATGCCACCTGGTGGATCCGGCAGGCGATCACCCGCGCCATCGCCGACCAATCGCGGACGATCCGCATCCCGGTGCACATGATCGACGTGCTCTCGAAGCTCCGCACGACGGCGAAGAAGCTGCTCCATGAATTTGGCCGCGAGCCCACCGTGGAGGAGATCGCCCAGGCGGCCGAGGTCGGCCTCGAGGAGGCTCGCCGCGTGATCGAGATGGGCCGTCAGCCGATGAGCCTCGACCGGCCAGTCGGTGAGAGCGAAGACGCGAGCTTCAGCGAGTTCGTTGAGGATCACGGCGCCGAAAGCCCGACGCAGGCCACGACCAACGGCCTGCTCAAGGACCGGATCGACTCGCTCCTGAAGACGCTGACCTACCGCGAGCGGGAGATCATCCGCCTGCGCTACGGCCTCACCGACGGCTACACCTACACCCTCGAGGAGGTCGGCCGCATCTTCCGCGTGACGCGGGAGCGGGTGCGGCAGATCGAGGCCAAGGCGGTGAAGAAGCTGCAGCATCCGGTCCGCTCGAAGCAACTCGAGACGTTCCTGACCGGAGCCACGGGCTAGAGCACTTCTCAAGTGCAGCGAGCGACGACTTATTCAATCGAGGACGTAGGCGAAGGGATCGGCGGAAGCTTGACGAGCGTGTGGCCGCCGCGGCCGCAGCGAGGAGACTTCTGCCGTCCCTGAGCCGGTGATCGTCCAAACCCGAGCGGGGCGTTCGCGGCCCGGGGGCGTTTTGGTAGACTCGGAGGTCCGGCGGATCACTCGGATCCGCCGGCCCTCCGGGAACCCTTCATGGCCCTCGCCGTCACCGCCGATTCGCTCCGCACGCTCCACCGGCTTCACCGCCAGCTCGCCGACCTGCGCGACCGGCTCGCCGCCGGCCCGCGGCAGCTCGCGGTCCGCACCAAGCATCTGCAGACGGCCGAGGCGTCCCACGCGGCGGTGCAGGAGGAGATCAAGAAGGCGAAGATGGCCGCTGACCAGAAGCAGCTTCAGCTGCGGTCGGCCGAGTCGAAAATCCTCGACCTCGAGGCGAAGCTCAACGCCTGCAAGACCAATCGCGAATACCAGACGCTCCGCGACCAGATCGCCGCCGACAAGATGGCCACGAAGGTGCTCGAGGACGAGATCCTCGAGTCGCTCGAGCGGGTGGATGCGGTCAAGAAGACGCTCGCTCCGGCGGAGGCCGAAATCGCGGCCGTGAAGAAGGCGCTCGCCGAGACCAAGGCGAAGGTCGATGGCGAAACCTCGTCGCTCGAGGCCGAGTTGGCCCGCATCAAGGCCGATCTCGACGCCGCCGAGCACGAGCTCCCCGCCGACTCCCGCGAGACCTACAATCGCATCGTCAAGAGCAAGGGCGCCGAGGGCATGGCCGCCGTCGATGGCGAAAGCTGCGGCGGCTGTTACCAGCAGGTCACCGGCAACATGCTCGCCGAACTTTCGATGGGCCGGGTGGTCGCCTGCCGCAGTTGCGGCTGTCTGCTCTACCTGCCGAAATAGCCCGGCCGTGAGGCCGCCGCCCCCTCCCGATCCGATCCCACGTTTTCCGTTCCCTTCCTCCGTTTCCCGAGATTGACCATGTCTTCCGACCGCATCCCGATGACCCGCGCCGGCTACGATAAGCTCAAGGCCGAAATCGACCAACTCAATAGCGTCGAGATGCCAAAGCTGGCCCAGCGCGTGGCCGCCGCCCGCAGCGAGGGCGACCTGAGTGAAAACGCCGAGTATCACGGGGCCCGTGAGAGCCAGGGAATGATGCAGGCGAAGATCAACATGCTCGCCGACAAACTCGCCCGCGCCGTGATCGTGGAACGGCCGAAGGAGGCCTCCGACGAGGTCGTGTTTGGCTCGACGATCGTGGTCAAGGATCTCAAGTTCGGCGACGAGGAGATCTTCGTGCTCGTCGGCGCCGGCGAAGAGGACTACGACGCCGGCAAGATCAACGTGGCCAGCCCGCTGGCCCAGGGACTCCTCGGCCGCAAGGTGGGGGAGAAGGTCTCAATCGACGTGCCGGCCGGCACGATGAAGTTCGAGATCCT
>JBIIOK010000138.1:0-6125 GCA_044336985.1 Pirellulales bacterium
AGCAAAAAAGCCGGCCCCGCTGGGTTTTCCAGCGGGGCCGGCTTTGCGGGGATATGTAGGCCTGGAGGGCCGGGTTAGCACCAGCCGGCGGAGCTCGCCAAGCGAAAATCGGCAGGATGCCGATGTTTCGCGTGAAGCAGTGACAGGCTGAAGCCTGTCCTACTGGACCTTGAGGAGTTCGACGAGGAAGTGGAGCTGGGCATTCGGCGGGATCGGGCCGCCGGGGGTGCCGCGGGCGCCGTAGCCGAGGTTGCTTGGAATCAACAGTTCGATCATGCCCCCCTCGCCCACGAGTTGCATCCCCTCCGTCCAGCCGGGGATCACGCCATTGAGCGGAAAGTCGATCGACTCGCCGCGCTGGTAGGAGCTGTCGAAGACCTTCCCGTCGTCGAGCCAGCCGTGGTAGTGGACCTCGACGTTGCTCGAGGCCTTGGGGTTCGCCCCCGTGCCCTTGCGCAGCACGCGGTATTGCAGGCCGGAATTTGTCTTCGCGAACGCCTTCGGTGCGTCGGCGTCGATCTTGCCGGCGCCCTTGGGGAGCGCGGGATGGGGGACTTCCTGTGGGGCTTGTGCCACGGTGATCTCCGGGGTGAAAAGGATGAGGCAGCAAACAGTGACGGCGATGAAAAGACGCATCGAAATGGCTCCTGAATTCGGGTGGAGATAGTATAGGGCATCGCCCGGTTTGATCTATCGGGGCGGAGGACCCGCCTGCCCAGCGCGATCCAGCACGTGGCGGGCCTGGGTCCTGTCGGCTTCGGCCGCGGTCGGATTCCCGGCGGCCTCGTGTGCCTGGGCTCGATTGAGGAGCGTGTCGGCGTCGTCAGGCGCGACCGCGAGGGCACGATCGTATGATTCGATCGCTTCGAGCGGCCGCCCGGCACGCACCAACGCGTTGCCCAGGCTCACGAGTGTTGGCACGTCGGCAGGATCATGTTCCAGAGCCTGCTCGAGCACCTCGATCGCCTGGTCGTATCGGCCGAGCCGTGTCAGCGTAATGCTCAGATTGACGGCCGCACCGCGGTGGCGGGGCTGGGCCGCGAGTGCGAGCGAAAAATCCGCCACGGCTTCGTTCATCCTCTCCACGGCGAGCAACTGGCAGCCGCGTTTGAAAAAGATCTCCGCGATCTCCTCCGCGGTAAACCTGGTGTTCTCCAGCCGCTTGACGGCTGCGGCTGCGGCCGGCGCATCGTCGAGTCTGGCCGCCGCGGCCGCCAGATTGACAAGCGCGATCGAGTGCGTCGGCACGATTCGCAGCGCCTGCTCGGCGGTAGCCGCCGCCTGGTGTGGGTCGCCAATGAACAGGCTGTACCCTGATAGCAGCACCCATCCGGCCTCCGTGTGGGGGGCCACTAGGCAGGCCCGGCCGGCGACGGTGCCCGTGTCCCGCCAGACCATCGCCTGACGAAACGACATCGTGGCCCACGCAAGCGCGACGACAGCCGCCACGGCCAGTCGCGGCCACCGCCGATCCGCCGGCCGTGAATCGAGCAGGCGGGCGACGGCCAGGGCGGGGCCGAGCATCGCGAGATACGCATACCGGTCGGCCACGGTCGAAATGTTTTGATACACGAAGGGCACGAGGCCCAGCACCGGCAAAAGGCCGGCCACGGTGATGGCCAGCGGCAGACGAAGCACCTTCAGCTGGCGGAGGCCGAACACCACGGCCAGCCCCGCCGCCGCCAGCGCCGCCCGCCACGGCGTCAACGGGTCGGCGAGGACCCGCTGGGGGGTCCGACCATAGTAGAAGCACAGGTCGGTCGGCATCACGAACTTCTCGGCGTAAAACGCCAGCGCATCACCGGCGATGATGGGCCGCAACAGCGGCGGTGTTTGAAAGACGGTCAGATCCGCGGGCTGAACGGCCCGTGTCACGACCATGCCGATGGCCGCGAGCACACACCACGGAGCGAGAAGCCACGCTAGCGTGCGATAGCCTGCCAATGCCGCGCCGGTCGCCGCGGCGGCGGCGAGGAGCGGCGTGACGGTCGCCGTCGGCTTGGCGAGCAACGCGGCAACGAACAGGATCGATGCCAGGGCGTAGCGGATGGAAAACAGGCCGCGCCAGTGATCGTGGCTGGGGCGATCGTTTGGGAGAGCATCGAGAAACAGGTTGAGAGCCGCCACGGAGAGAGCTGCCGCAGCCAGCCCGCGTTGCTCGGAGACCCACGCGACCGATTCGACCTGGAGCGGGTGAACGGCGAACACGACCATTCCCACGCCGGCCGCCCACCAGGAGGCGGCCATCTGCCTCAGCATGCGGCCCACGAGAAGAACGCTGACCACATGCAGTGTGAGGCTCGTCGCGTGGAACACCAGCGGCCGAATCGGCGCCATCGGTCCGTCCCCCGCCAGCCACCGGCTCAGCACGCTTTCCGCCGCGAACAAGCCGTACGAGACCGGGATGTACATGTCGAAATACGACCGGCTCCACAACCGCAGCAGGTTCTCCCACGACACGGGAAAGAAGAACTCGTTGTCGATGACGTTGATTTCGTCATCGCCGAGGATCCAGCCGTTGAGAACGACCGGGCTGAAGGTGGCGACGACGCCCAGGACGACAAGCAAATCGAGCCATGACAAGGAGAACCCATCGCGGTTGGCCGCGAGCGTTTGCCTCGCATCCGGGCATGGGGACAGCGAATGATTGACCATGGCTGAGACAGGCTCGGCGAAGCCTAGCCTACTTGAGCAGGGATTCGATCTCGTCGGGCTCGATCGGGACGTGGCTGCAGAGATCGACCGGGCCGTCCGCCGTGATCAGGATATCGTTCTCGAGCCGGATGCCGATCCCCTCTTCGGGAATGTAGATCCCGGGCTCCACCGTGATCACCCAGCCGGGCGCGAAGGGGCCATTCTGTGGCGCGAGATCGTGTACGCCCAGGCCGAGTGAATGGCCGAGGCCGTGCATGAAAAATCTTTTACAGGCCGGCTCGTCGGGCGCGTCCTTCGCCACCTGCTCCGTCGTGAGCAGACCGAGCTTGAGGAGCTCCTCGTTCATGTCGAGCTGCGCCGCCCGCTTCCAGTCGCGGGGCGTCACGCCCGGCTTCGCCCTGGCGATCGAGCTTTTCAGCACCCGCAGCACGGCGTCATACACGGCCCGCTGGCGGGGCGTGAACCGGCCGCTCACGGGATAGGTGCGCGTGAGGTCGGCGTTGTAGTTGGCGTAGTTGGCGCCGACGTCGATCAACACGAGATCGCCCGAGCGGCAGGGCTTGTCGTTGTCGATGTAATGCAGCACGCAGCTATTTTTGCCCGCGGCGATGATCGGCTCGTAGCCCATCTTCGCCCGGTGGCGGGTGAACTCGGCGAGGAGCTCTGCCTCGAGTTCGTATTCCATCACGCCCGGCTTCAGGGCGGCGAGCACGCGGCGGAGGCCCTTGTCGGTGATGTCGATCGCCTGGCGGATGAGCTCCACCTCGGCCGGGCTCTTCACGGCCCGCAGCCGCCGTAGCAGCGGCGCGAGCCGCTCGATGCGGTGGAGCGGATATTTCGCGATCAACTGCCGCGCGAGCCGCAGGTCACGGGGCTCGATGTCGGCGCTCGCCCGCTCGTGTTCGTTGGCATTGAGCACCACGAGATCGCTTTCGCACACGAGCGCGTGGAGAACGCCGGGCAGTTCGGAGAGCCACCGCACCTTCGCGATCCCAGAGATCTCCTGGGCCCGTTCCTTCGACAGTTTTTCCCCCTCCCAGATCGCGAGGTGCTCGTTCGGCTGGCGGATGAAGAGCATCTCGCGGTGGACCGGTTCGGCCGCATCCGGCGCGAGCACGAGGACGCTCTCCTCCTGCTCGATCCCGGAGAGCCAGAAGAGGTCGCTTGCCGGGTGGAGCCGGAGCGTGCCATCGCCGCTCGTCGGCAGGACGTCGGCGGCATGCACGACCACGACGCCGTTTTTCGGCAAGAGTTCCCGCAACTGTCGGCGGTGGGCGACGAACAGGGCCGGGTCGATCGGGGCGTGTCGCATGCCTGAAGCGGGCTCCTGAGAGGGACGCTGTTGGGAAGTACGGAAGCCCGACGCGCGAGCGAGGAGAGTCGGGGTGGTTCTCGCGGGGCAGGGGGGAGCGATGTTGGTTGGAGTGGAGGGCGGATGGACCTTGCTTGCGCTGCGGGCTTTCGTGGGCCGGATTTCCGACGCTTTGAGATCGTACACTTTCCCGCATGCCACCCGCACCCCGAGACACCGCCGCCGAGCCGATCCTCATCGGCGGGGAATGGCGGCCGGCCGCGGCTGCCGACATCTACCGGGCGATCGACCCATCGACCGGACAGCCGCGCGACGCCATCTGGCCGGTCAGCAGTTGGAGCGACGTAGACGCGGCGCTCGACGCGGCGACGCAGGCCGCGGATGAACTCCGCCGGCTGCCGGCTGCCGCGACTGCCCGGTTTCTCGACCGCTACGCGGATCGTCTCGAGGCGCGGGGCGGCGAACTTGTGGCGCTCGCGCACGCTGAGACGGGCCTCTTGGTCAAGCCGCGGCTTGCGGAGCACGAGCTGCCGCGGATGCTCGACCAGCTCCGGCAGGCCGCCGCGGCTGCAGCCGAGGAGACCTGGCGGATGGCGACGATCGACACCGCAAAAAACATCCGCGCGGCGGCCTTTGGGCTCGGCCCGGTCGTCGTCTTTCCGCCGGCGAATTTTCCGCTCGCCTACGGCGCCGTGACTGGGGGCGATTTCGCCGCCGCGATCGCCGGGGGCAACCCGGTGATCGCGAAGGCCCACGCCGGCCACCCTTCGGTGTCGCGGCTGGCGGCCGCCGAAGCGGTTCATGCGCTGCGCGAGACCGACCTGCCAGCGGCAACGGTGCAACTCGTGCACGGCCTCGCGCCGGCCGACGGCGAGCGGCTCGTGGCCGACGTTCGGGTGGGCGGCACCGGGTTCACCGGCAGCCAGCAGGCGGGCGAAAAACTCTTCGCGGCCGCGGCGACGACGGGCCGCGTGATCTGGGTGGAGATGGGGAGCATCAACCCCGTTGTGGTGCTGCCTGGGGCGCTTGCCGAGCGGGGCGAGGAGATCGCGGAGCAGTTGACGGCGAGTGTCACCGGATCGGCAGGGCAGGTGTGCATCAAGCCGAGCATCGTGTTCTTCGTCGGCGGAGCGGCTGCCGAGGAGTTCGTCGGGTCGCTCTGTCGCCGGTTCGGCGCCATTGGGCCGCAGGTGCTCCTCGGGCCGTCCGGCCACGATCGGCTCGTGGATGCGGTGGGCCATCTCCATGCCTCGGGGGCGCGGATTCTTGTCGGCGGCACCGCCGGCAATGGCCGCTGCACGTTTTTGCCCACGCTGCTCGAAGTGACTGCCACTGAGTTAGTGGCGAACGCCAACGCACTGCTCGTCGAGGCCTTTGGCAACGTGACGCTGCTCGTGCGGTGCGCGTCGGTTGCGGAGTTGCAGCGGGCGATCGAGCCGCTCGAAGGGGCGCTCGCTGCCTGCTTTCATGCGGCGCGGGATGGGAGCGACGAGGAGGCGGCGCGGGCAATCGTGCCACTCTTGGTCGCGCGGGCTGGACGTGTGGTCGAAAACCGGATGACGACCGGCATGTCGGTGAGCCCGGCGATGCAGCATGGCGGCCCGTGGCCGTCGGCCGCGCCGCCGTTTTTCTCAGCCGTCGGGATGCCCTGGTCGATCCTGCGGTTCGCGCGGCGGATCTGCTTCGATGGCTGGTCGCAGGCGCGGCTGCCGGAGTGCCTGCGGGACGCGCCGCCCGAAAGCCGACCCTGGCGGTTCATCGATGGGGGATGGAGGCGCGCGTAGACCGCTTGCTCCGCAAGCGGATCCGGATCCGCTTCGGGACGAAGCGGTCTACTACGGGAAGCGGTCTCATTGTTACCGATACGAGCTGTCGCCGAATTGCTTGAGCTTCTCGGCGGCCTTGATCGCCTCGGTCGTCATCTGCTCGCCGACGACGGCGGCCCGGTCCTTGTTGACCGAGATGCTCGGGATGCCCCCCGAGAACGAGACCGTGATCACGCCGCTGGCGATCAGGATCGGGACGAGCAGCAGCAGCAGTTTCGAGCCCCACTTCGACTTGGCCACCTGCTGCACCGGCGTCGGCAGGCCGATCGTGGCCAGCCCGGCGATCTGCTGCGAGTAACTCGTCTTGCTCGACTTCTTTTTCTTCGACTTGG
>JBIIOK010000178.1:0-4227 GCA_044336985.1 Pirellulales bacterium
TTGTTGCTGCGTCCGGTGTCGGAAGCGGCCATGAGGTCGACGCCCCGCGGGGCGGTGATCACCGTGTCGAGGACGATCGAGACCGGCGTCGATGACTGGCTGCGGTTGCCCGCGGCGTCAACGGAGACGGCCGAGACCCGGTAGGCGCCCGGCCGCAAGGCCGATGACGCGACGGTGAATGCGCCGCTGACAGGATTGGCGACCGCCGTCCCGACCGAGCGCTTGTTGACGATCACGCTGACGGTGCTGCCCGGCTCCGCGATGCCGGAGAAGGCCGGCGTCGCGACATTGGTAACGCCGTCGGAGTTGGAGACGCCGCTGTCGCTGCCCGCGGCGAGGGCGAATGCCGTCGGGGCGACGATCGCGGTCTTGACCGTGACGGCGAGCGGAGCGGAGGGGCTGCTCGTGGTGCCGGCAGGGTTTCTCGCGGTGGCGGTGATCGCCCAGGTGCCCGCCGTCAGCGGCCGGCCCCGCGGCGTCTCAAAGGCCCAGCCCCCGTTCTGCGGTGATGCCTTGGCCGTGCCGAGGGTGACGGCCGGCTCGCTGCCGCGTTGGGCGAAGACGGTGATCACGCTGCCCTTCTCGGCGGTGCCCGTGAACACCGGTCGCGTGGCATTCGTGAGCCGGTCGGAGTTGCTCGCGCCCGAGTCGCTCCGCGCGGCGAGCGCGAGCGCCGCCGGCGGAAATATTGCTGGCGCGGTCCGTGTGACCGTGAAGACATCCTCCTTGAAGTCGGTGGCATCGAAGGCCGACGCGGCGCGGACGGTGATCGTGGCCGTGCCGAACTTGTTGCTGCCAAACCCGACCACGAGATCGTCGGAGGCGTTGAGCGTGGCCGTTGCGAGCGCGGGATCGCTCGAGGTGATGGTGTAGGCGAGTTCGCCAACCCGGTCGATGCTCGTGAACGTCACGAACTGACTGGGCCGAATGACCGCGGGGCTCGGGATCGGGTTCGGGACCCCGCGAAGGGGCAGTTCGTCGAGCGCACCGTTTTGATAGTAGGAGGCCGCTTTGTAGACCGGCACGGCCGCCATGGCATCGACCACGCTCATGCCGGTGCCGAGCACCTTGCCGAATGCTGCATAGCCCGCCCGCAGAGACGGATCCGACGAGGTGGGCTGCGGATCGAGGCTGGCTCTGTTGTCGATGGTGTTGATGAAGAACTGGCTCGAGGCGCTGTTTGGCTTGTCGGTACGGGCCATGGCGAGCGTGCCCCGCACGTTTTGATTTCCCGACTCATTCGCGATCGTCGCGAATGTCGCGATTGCCGCCGGTGATCCCCCGGCCTGATCGCTCGGAGCCGTCGGCTGCGTAAAGCCGCCCCCCTGGATCACGAAATTGGCCACCGATCGATGGATGATTGTGTTGCGATACCGGCCGGCGTCGATGTAGGCGAGAAAGTTAGAGACGCTGGCCGGGGTGGTGCGGGTGCGGCCGGCGCCGGCCGTGTCGAAGAGCTCGACGAAAAAGCGGTTGTTGGCGCCGGGCTGGTTGGTGGTGAACCGCGCCACCGCGCCCGTCACCTCCGCCAGATCGAAGGCCGGAGTGAGATCGATCGTGCGAGTCGCCTCGGTCGGGGCGAACGTGAGATCCGCCAGCGGCGCGAGCACGTTCACCGCCATTACCTGGCGGGCTTCGAGCGACTCGACACGGAGCGACTGAGGCTTCTTCATGGCAGGCATGTTTGGGCGGTTTCGAACACCGGAATAACGAAAGCCCGCAGCGCAAGCAAGGATCATCCGCTCTCCACACAAATGTACGCCCGCGGAGCCCGGGAGGTTCGCTGTCGAGGCGAAAATGGGCTATTTGCGGGGCCGCAGCGAGTCGAGCGGTACGAAGCCATCGCTCCCGGCGGGGGCGTCGGAGGGCCCGCGGCAGGGGGGGGCGAAAAACTGCCGGGTGAGCGTCCGCACGAGCCAGAAGGCGGCGGCGAGCGAGACGGCGATGGCGATGGCGTCTTGCATGGCAGGCTGAAGCCGAGCGCGAGGCAGGCTGAAGCCTACCCTACGGGGAGAGGAGGGTGCCGATCTGGTAGGTCGCGAAGGCGCCGAGCCAGGCGAGCACGGTCATGTAGGTAAACGCGACGAACGGCCAGAACCGACTGCCCGTCTCCTTGCCGATCACGACGAGCGTGCTCGCGCACTGCGCGCACAGCGCGAAGAACACCATGATCGAGAGCGCCACCGGCAGCGTGAACACCTTGCGGTCGGTGCCATCCCAGGTGGCGGCCTTGAGTCGCCGCACGAGCGCCGTGGCCCCCTCCTCCTCGCCCGGATCGACGTCGCCCAGATTGTAGATGACCCCGAGCGTGCCAAGCACCACCTCGCGGGCCGGGAAGCTCGCGATCGCCGCGCAGCCGAGCCGCCAGTCCCAGCCGAGCGGCCTCACGACCGGCTCAATGAGCCGCCCGGCGCGGCCGAGGAAGCTCTGCCGGAGCGCCTCGCCGCGCACCTCCGCTTCGGTGGCGGCCGGGTCGGCCGGCGCCGACGGCCGCGGGTAGGTGCCCAGCGCCCAGATGACGATGCTCACCGCCACGATCAGCGTGCCGGCATTCTTCAGGAACGAGACCGACGCCTCGCGCACCCGCTCGAGCACCACCTGCCACTGGGGCCAGCGCCATCCCGGCAATTCCATCACGAACGGGTCCGGCCGGCCGCGGAAGAGCGTCCGCGAGAGGACGAATGCCACGATCGCCGCCACGACCACGCCCACGGCATACATCGCCGCCAGCACCACCGCCGGCAGCCGCAGCCACGAGAGCCCGAGCACGGGCACGTTGGGCACGAAGGCGCCGCAGAGCAAGAGGTAGACCGGCAGCCGCGCCGAGCAGCTCATCAGGGGCGCGACGAGGATCGTGAGCAGGCGGTCGCGACGGTTTTCGATCGTGCGGGCCGCCATGATGCCGGGGATCGCGCAGGCGAAGCTCGAAAGCAGTGGGATGAACGATTTGCCGCTCAAGCCCACGCCACAAAGCAGCCGGTCCATCAGAAACGCCGCCCGCGAGAGATAGCCGCAGCCCTCGAGCAGCGCGACAAAAAGAAAGAGCAGCGCGATCTGCGGCAGGAAGACGACCACGCCTCCCACGCCGGCGATCACGCCGTCGACAAGCAGGGAACGCAGGGCGCCCTCTGGCAGCGCCGCCTCCACCCGCGCCCCGACCGCATCGACGCCGCCGGAAATCGCATCCATGAGCGGGGCCGCCAGCCAGAAGATCGACGAGAAGATGGCGAGCATCGTCGCCGCGAAGAAGACCGTTCCCCAAAGCCTGTGCGTGAGCAGGCGATCGATCCGCTCGTTCAGTGGCGGAGGGGCGACGATCGAGCGGCGGACGACTCCCGCCACGGCCGCATCGATCCAGGCATAACGGGCGATCGCCTCGCGGGCGGCGGCGGGACGGCCGGCGTCGATCGCCGCGAGGTGCGGGTCAAGCGCGGGGGCGCGGGGCGGCGGGGTGTCGATCGCCGCAAGGATCGCGTCGCCGAGCGCCGTGATGCCGTCGCGGGCGGGCGCGACGACGCGGATGACCGGGCAGTCCAGCCGCCGGGCAAGCTCGGCGACGTCGATCGCGATGCCCTTCGTCGCGGCGATGTCGGTGAGCGAGAGCGCGATCACGGTCGGCCGCCCGAGTTCGAGGGCCTGGCTGGCGAGAAACAGATTGCGCTCGAGATTGGTCGCGTCGACGACGACGACCACGCAGTCGGGCAGAGGCACGTCGGCGACCCGGCCGTGCAGCACGTCGATGGCGACCTGCTCGTCGGGGCTCTTCGCGCGCAGGCTGTAGGTGCCCGGCAGGTCGACCAGGTCGATCGTGCGGCCGCGGTGCGCGAAGCGGCCGACCTTCTCCTCGACGGTGACGCCGGGATAGTTGCCGATCCGCGTGGGGATGCCCGCGAGGGCCGAGAAGAGCGTGCTCTTGCCGGTGTTGGGGTTGCCCAGAAGGGCGACGGTGAGCGGTTTTTCGCCGCTCCGGCTGCCGGACGCGTGTGTCATGGTGTGTCGGTCAGGTGGCGACGACGACCCGCGCCGCGTCGTGCCGGCGGAGCGAAAGACGGTAGCCGCGAAGTTCCAGTTCGAGAGGATCTCCCAGAGGCGCCGTGGCGACCACCCGCACGGTCACGCCGGGCGTCAGCCCCATTTCCAGCAGCCGAATCGCCGTCGCATCGTCGCCGGGGACATCAGCCACCTGCGTGGTGGCCCCGACGCGGACTTGGTCCAGGGACGGCATCA
>JBIIOK010000184.1:0-4144 GCA_044336985.1 Pirellulales bacterium
GCTCAGCCTGTCACCGCTTCGAGCCTGTCGGCCACGCCGACGCCCCGCCGCGAAAACCTGCCGAGGTCGAGCCGCATCGTCACCTTCCAGATGCCGTGGGCATCGGGGGTGACGATCCAGTGGGGCATCACGACCACCGATTGGTGGACGAGCTCGAAGCCCCCCTCCGACTGGCTCACCGACTGGATCGGAAACGTCCAGATGCCGGTGGCCGCGCCGTTGGAGGCGGGGGCGAACGTGAGTCGCGCGTCGATGTCGAGCCAGTCATCCACGAGCCCCAGGACCCGCGGCCCTTCGAGGTCGAGCTTGCTGCCGAGTTCGCCCAATGCGCGGCCCGATTCGTCGTAGAAGAATCTCCCCGCGGCCTGGGCCGGCAGGCCCGCGAAGTTGAATTCGATCGCAAGATGCTGCCGGAAATCCCGCGGCAGCCCCTCGAGCTTGTAGGCGATCTCGAGCGACCGCGAGCCCGCCTCGAGCGTGATCGCCTTCGAGAGCGTGAACGGGATGCCCCAGGCATTGCCCGTGCGCGAGAGCAGCACCTGGATGCGGCCGGGGTTGCGGCGGATGCTCGCCTCGTAGACGCCCGAGGCGAAGTCGCCGCGCTCGAGCGCCGTTCCCTCCACCACGGCCGCGGTGTCCACGCCCACGTCCCAGAAGTGGTCGACGAGGCTCTTCCGCCGGGAGGTGTCGTAGCGGACCATCCGCTCGAGCCCCTCCTGCTTGAACTTCGCCAGCTGCGAGGCATCGACCACGCTGCGGGCCACGCCCGGCCCGGCGAGCACCTGCTCGTGGTAGGCCTCGGGCCGACGGTCGAGCGTGGCGAGCAGGTTGTGCTCCTGGTCGCGAAGGTCAAGCTCGTAGAGCATGCCCCCCTTGGCCGGCGCGATCCAGGCGTCGAGCGATTCGCTGGAGAGCCGGATGTCGGTGCGGCCGTCGAAATCGTAGTCGGCGGTGGTTGCCTCCACCCACACGCCGCGGCGGCCTTCCGCGCGGTCGGCAGCCTTCTCGGCGGCGATCAGCTCGCGGAAGATTGCGTTGCGGAGGTGCGGCAGGTAGATGCCGCCGAAGGCGCCGTGCCAGTAGGCGCAGTTGCACTGCCCCCGGTAGAGGGCCTGCGTCGCCTCGGCGAGCGCCGCCTGATCGGCCGCGCCCGTCTGCCGGATCCGCTCGATCCGCGCGCTCACGGCCAGCATCCGCGCATACATCTCGTTGGCCTCGGGATACCGGTTGCGGAAGTTCCGCCACGTGCCGCCACGGATGAACGTGGCGATGCTCGCGAGCGCCGGATCGGTCGTGGCCGCGACGCGGGCCTGCACGCAGGCGAGCTGCTTCTCCGGCGGCAGCACCCATTCGGTCATCTCGCGGTAGCTGCATTCGGGCAGCCAGACCGTGCCGGCCGGTGGCGTGTCGCGGACCACCTCCGAGGGCAGGCTCATCTCGATCCAGTCGGCGTTTTGTTCGAGCAGGCTGAAGAACGTCTCGAGCCAGCCCTCGTCGAAGCAAGCCTTTTTCGTGTCGGGCCAGACGCCGAACTTCTCGCCGTCGTCGCCGAAGATGGCCAGCGCCCCGTGCCGCCGCGAGGCGAGCCAGCGGAGGTGGTCGATCGTGGCGTGCGGCGCGGCGAACGGGATCACATAGCGCAGCCGCTCGCTCACCGGAAACACGGCGAGCGTCGCGCCGTCCCCCTCGGTGAGCCAGTGCCGGTCGAGCTGGTCCTCGGAGAGGCCGGCCGCCTTGAAGTGGCTGTCGTCGAGGATCGTCCATTCGATGCCGGCGGCGGCGATGTCGGCCGTCATGCCCGGATCCCACACCCGCTCGGCCACCCACATGCCGGAGACCTTGGTGCGGAACCGGCGCTCGAGCCACTGCGTGTAGGTCTTGATCTGGCCGATCCGGTCGCGGGCCGGCAGCATCGCGAGCACCGGCTCGTAGAAGGCGCCGCCGACGATCTCGATCTGCCGCGCGGCGACGAGCTCTGCCACGCGGTCGAGGTAGTCGGGGTGGCGGCGGTCGAGCCACTCGGCGAGCGGGCCGCTCGTGTGCAGGCCGAGCCGCACGCCGGGATGCCGTTCGAGCAGTTCGAGCAGCGGCAGATAACTGTCTTGGTACGCCTGTTCGATGACGTCGTCGAAGTTGCCGACGGGCTGATGGTCGTGGAGGACGAAGACGAAGCGAACGGCGGCTGACATGCGATGCCCAGGGCGGGAGTGAGTGGATGAAAGACGCCCGATTGTCGGCGTTGGCGGGAGCCGCGCCAAACGAAATGCCGGTCGTGACGACTGGGGAATCTGCGCCGCTCAAGTAGACCGCTCGCTCCGCAAGCGGATCAAAATGGAATCGCACCGGCTCGCGGGCGGCAGAAGTCGCGTCGCGGTGGCCCTCGAAGACTCGGTCCAAATGCTCCTCGAGCTTCCGCCGACCCGCTCGCCTCGCCCTAACGATAGTTATCTACGTTCGCAGCAGGCTGGCCGACTCGGCGGGGGTGGCCACCGAGATGTGGCAGCCGGTGCCGAGTTCGAAGCCGGCGAAGCTCGCCAGCCGCGGCAGGATCTCGAGGTGCCAGCGCCAGCCATCGGGCAGCATCGCCTTGGTGCAGTTGGCGTGCGGTGCCTGGTGGAGCCACCAGTTGTAGTCGGCGCCCGGGACGATTGCCTCGAGCTGGGAGACGAACCGCCGCGTCAGCGCCGCCACCGCCGCCACGCGATCGGGCGACGTGGCGTGGAACCAGGCTTCCGCTGCGCGCGGCACGATCCAGGTCTCGAAGGGCTGGCGGATCGCATGCGGCACGAGAGCCACGAGATCCCCCTCCTCGGCCACGATCCGTCCCTCGGCCTCGGCCTGTCGCACGAGCTCGGCAAAACTGTCGGCCGCGCGGCCCGCCGCCTCGAGCTCCGCCGCGATCGCCGGCGGCACGAAGTCGAGTGCGACAAGCTGGCTGTGGAGGTGCTCGAGCGAGGCGCCCGCCCGCGGCCCGGAGTTCTTGAAGATGGTCGCCCAGACGAGGTCGTCACGGCAGGCGAGCATCGCCAGCCGCTGGCGGCAGAGCTCCCACACATCCCGCCAGCGCGCCGCATCGACATCGAGGATCGACCGCACATGGGCTGGCGACTCGATCACGACGTCGTGCACGCCGTGGGCCGGTCGGCTGGCGGCGGCGAACGCATGCTCTTCGGCCGCGACCGATCCCGTCGGCAGATCCTCGACCAGCGGATAGCGGTTGGGGATGATCCGCGCCTGCCACGGGACGGCGGCCGCGTCGGGTGACCGCAGGATGTCGGGCGGCGTGAGCGACTCGTTGCCCGCGCAGAACGGGCACTCGGCGAGCCGGCCGCCGCCGTGGTCGGCCGACTCCAGTTCGATCGGCCGCTCGGCCCGCCGGGGCGCGACGAGCACGGTGCGCGCGGCGAGCGGATCGTGATGGCGGCGTGGCGCAAGGCCGGCAGGCTCGTCGGCAGGAATGTCGGCTGTCATGGCGTCGACGAGTATGGCATGGATCACCCCGCCCCGCCCGTCTTGCCGCGTGTTGAACGCGTGTGGGGCCGCCCGTAGACTCTTGTTTGATTCATTCCTTGGATCTTGTTTCCCTCGGATCCTGTTTTCGGAGACACGGCACATGCTCACGGTTGGCGACTCGTTCCCCCAGTTCAGCGTTCAGGCCTGCGTTGGCACCGGCAAGGACGACATCAAGCTGCTCACGAACGCCGACTACAAGGGGAAGTGGGTCGTCTACTTTTTCTATCCGAAGGATTTCACGTTCGTCTGCCCGACCGAGTTGGCCGAGTTCAACAAGCAGCTCAAGTCCTTCGCCGACCGCGACACGAGCGTTGTGGGGGGCAGCACCGACAATGAGTGGTCGCACATGATGTGGCGGCGGTCGCATGCCGACCTCAAGGATCTGGGCTATCCCTTGATCGCCGCGCAGCTGCTCGCCCCAACGCTCGGCATCCTCGAGAAGACCGAGGGCTACTGCCTGCGGGCGACGTTCATCGTCGATCCCCACGGCGTGATCCAGTGGGTGGACGTCAACCAGGGCCGCGTCGGCCGCAACGTCGCCGAGGTGCTCCGCGTGCTCGACGCCCTGCAGAGCGACGAGCTCTGCCCGTGCAACTGGAAGAAGGGCGATCCCTACGTGAAGGTCGGGTGA
>JBIIOK010000240.1:0-2701 GCA_044336985.1 Pirellulales bacterium
TGAAAATGGCCTAGGGCACGGGGCGATAACTTGAAATACTCCGCATGGGACAGCGGTCCCGTGCGGAGTTTTTCATGCGCGTGTTCCTTTCGGCGGGCGAGCCTTCGGGCGACCATCATGCGGCGCTGCTCGTGCGCGCGCTGAAGGCGCGGCGGCCCGATGTCGAGTGCGTCGGCCTCGGTGGGCCGTGCATGGCGGCCGAGGGCTGCAGGCTCGTGGCCGACATGACCACGCTCGCCGTCATGTGGTTCCTGCGCGTGATCCTCAACATCCACCGCTTCATCGAACTCGCGCGGCGGGCCGAACGCAGCTTTCTCGACGCCCGGCCCGACATCTGCGTGCTCGTCGATTTCCCGGGCTTTCACTGGTGGCTCGCCTGGCGGGCGAAGCGGCACGGGATCCCGGTCGTCTTCTACTGCCCGCCGCAGATCTGGGCCTGGGCAAGCTGGCGGATCAACAAGATGCGCCGGCTCGTCGACCATGTGCTGTCGGTGCTCCCCTTCGAGCACGACTGGTTCACGGCGCAGGGCATGCAGAGCACGCTCGTGGGGCATCCGTTCTTCGACGAACTCGAGCCGGTCAAGCCGGGCCACGGCGCGTCTAGCAGACCGCTCGTCCTCCTGCTGCCCGGCTCCCGCGGCCAGGAGATCGAGAGCAACCTCGCGTCGATCCTCCGCGCCGCCGCGGCGGTGCATGCCCGCGTGCCGGAGGCGCGGTTCGCCGTCGGAGCCCTGCATGAGCGGCATGCGGCGCGGGTTCGCGAGATGGCGGCCGCGCTCGGCCACGAGCTTGGCGGCCTCGATCTGGAGATCGCGGCTGGCCGCACGCGGAGCCTGATCGCCGAGGCCGCCTGCGCGATCGCCGTCAGCGGCTCGGTGTCGCTCGAATTGCTCGCCTCCCGCGTTCCCAGCGTGATCGTCTACCGGATCAGCGGCCTAGCCTACATCGTGCAAAGCTGGTGTCGCCGTGCCCGGTTTATCACGCTCGTCAACCTGCTTGGCTGCCCGGAGCCGATTCTGCCGGCGCAGGGCGTGTGGCGGCCGCCACACGATGTCGAGGCCGCCGATCCGGAGGCCGTCTATCCAGAGTTTCTCTCCGTGCAGGATCCCGCCGCACGCGCGGCGGACCACGTGGTGGAGTGGCTTCGCGATCCTATTGCTCGCGACCGAACTGTCGCCCGACTCGAGGCGATCGCCGCCGACGTCGCCGTGGCGGGCTCGGCCGAACGGGCCGCCGAGGCCGTGCTGGCGATCGCCACGGGAACGCTCGGCCAGGTCCCGCTCGCGGAAAAACGGAGCTGGTCCATCGTTCCGGCCGAGCACGCGGCATAATGGCGGGCATGTTTCTCGGTGAGCCCCAGCCGACGCCGGCCGACCTGCGATTTTCGCTGCTCGGGATCCCCGTGCGCGTGTCGGGCTGGTTTTGGGTGGCGGCCGTCCTGCTCGGCTGGAATGTCTGCCAGAGCCTGGCGGAGGGAGACCAGCGGGACCTCTTGAGATACCTCGCCGCCTGGGTTGGCGTGGTGCTCGTGTCGCTGCTCGTCCACGAGATGGGCCACGCGCTCGCGTACCGTCGGTTTGGCCAGTCCGCGCATGTGATCCTCTACCACTTCGGCGGCCTCGCCGTGCCCGACGGCTGGGGCCGCCGCGGCGCCCGCCGCCCGATCGAGCGGCTCATCGTGTCGGCGGCAGGGCCGCTCGCGCAGCTGCTTTTGGCTTTTGCGATCGTCGCCGCGCTCAAGGCCTGGGGGTATCGTGTGCCATTCCCGATCCGGTCGGTCGGCACGGCACTCGGGCTCTCCGAGGGGCGGCCCTTTGCATCGCCGCTCGGGTTCGCCGTCGTCTGGTTTCTCCTGCAGGTGAACATCTTCTGGCCGCTCTTGAACCTCGTGCCCGTGCCCCCGCTCGACGGCGGGCAGATCGTGCGCGAGGGGCTGGCGAGCCTTGGCATCGACGAGGCGCCGCGGATCGCCGGCATGCTCGGGGTGGTCGCCGGTGGATTGGTCGCCTTCTGGGGCTACACGAATAACGAGCCCTATCTCGGCATCATGTTCGCGATGCTCGCCGTCTCGTGCTACCAAAACCTCTCGGGGGGCACGCCGTGGCGGCGGTGGAACTGACCGCTCCCCGCCGCCCGATCGTCGTGCTCGGCGCGAGCAACGTCGCGCGCGGGCTTGCGCGGCTGACGGCCACGGTGCGGGCCCGCTCGAATGCGCCGATCGATCTCTACGTGGCGGCGGGCCACGGCCGGGCCTACGGCGTGAGCAGCCGCGTCTGGGCGCGGCGATTGCCGTCGATCCTCGCCAGCGGCCTGTGGCGGGCGCTCGACCGCGCGCAGGTGGAAAAGCCGCTGGCGCTGGTGACGGACATCGGCAACGAACTGCTCTACGGCCTCGGCATTGCGGCGGTGGCGGCAGCCGTCGGGGAAGCGGCGCGGCGGCTCGCCAACCGCGGCGCCCGCCTCGCGATCACGGGCCTGCCGCTGGAAAGCATCTCCGGCGTCGGGGCCGTGCGCTACGGCCTCCTGCGATCGCTCTATGTGCCGGGCTGTCCGCTCGCACTCGACGAACTCAAGGAAGCAGCGCAGTGGCTCGACGACGAACTGCGGGCGCTCGCCGCGGAGCTGGGCGCGACCTACATCGAGCAGCCAGGAGACTGGTATGGGCTCGACGCGATCCACCTGAAGCGGCCGCGGCTCGACG
>JBIIOK010000029.1:0-21866 GCA_044336985.1 Pirellulales bacterium
GAAGCAGCGCAGTGGCTCGACGACGAACTGCGGGCGCTCGCCGCGGAGCTGGGCGCGACCTACATCGAGCAGCCAGGAGACTGGTATGGGCTCGACGCGATCCACCTGAAGCGGCCGCGGCTCGACGCATTGTGGCGGATCGCCGGTGACGCCTGGGAGTTGCCTGCGGCGCCGGGAAGGCCGCGGGCAACGATTGCCGAATGGGCCGCGCTCGGCACGAAGGCTGCGGAAGTGCGATCGGTCGCGCGGGTGACGCGGCTGACGCGTCAGCCGGTGATCGAGCGGGCCGCAATGCGCGTGTGGATGTATTGAGGCCATGGACGCTTTGGTCAACGCGCCCAACCCGGCTTCGGGCGACCCGTACCCCGTCGCCGGACGCTCGCTACGGAAGTTACGGAAGCCCGACGCGCGAGCGAGGAGAGTGGAGGCGTTTCACGCGGGGCGGGTGGGAGCGTCACTGGTCGAAGTGGAGGGCGGATGGACCTTGCTTGCGCTGCGGGCTTCCGTAGCGAGCGAACTTCCGCGAGAGGGTAGTAGGCAGCCCCGTGCCGGGTTGGGCAAGTGGAGGACCGATAAGAGGGAGATCCGCTTCGGGACGAAGCGGTCTACTTTGCAAGCGGTCTACCTGACAGGCTGAAGCCTGTCCTACAGGACAGGGAGGGAGGGCATCGGGGGGCGGGCGGCGGTTGCGGCGGCGAGGTTGCCGGCTAGCCGTTCGCAGATCGATTCGAGATAGGGACGGGAGGCGGGGTCGTCGTAGTTGGCCGCGGTCTTTCCCGCGTCGCCGTGCTCGCGGATCGGGATCTGGATCGGCACCTCGCCCAAAAACGGGATGTCGAGATCCTTGGCCGTGCGCTTCGCGCCGCCTGTGCCAAAAATGTCGTAGCGCTTCTGCGTGTCGGGGCAGACGAAGAAGCTCATGTTCTCCACCATGCCCAGGATCGGGATATTCACCTTGCGAAACATCGCGATCGCCTTGGTCGCGTCGAGCAGGGCCACGTCTTGCGGCGTGCAGACGACGACGGCGCCGGTGAGCGGCAAGACCTGCGAGAGCGTCAGCGCGATGTCGCCGGTGCCGGGGGGCATGTCGATGATCAGATAATCGAGCGGGCCCCAGGCGGTGTCGCGGAGCATCTGCGAGATGGCGCCGTGAAGCATCGGGCCGCGCCAGACGACCGCCTCGCCCGGCGGCACGAGAAAACCCATCGACATCACGGGCATCTGGTTCGGGCCGAGCACGAGGTGCATCGGCTGGATCTTGCCCTGCTCGATCTGCGGCCGGCCGGAGAGGCCCAAGAGGTGCGGCACGCTCGGGCCGTAGACGTCGGCGTCGAGGAGGCCCACGCGGCTGCCGGCCCGCGCGAGGCCGATCGCGATCGATGTGGCGATCGTGCTCTTGCCCACGCCCCCCTTGCCGGAGCCGACCGCGATCACGCTCTTCGCCTCGAGGCCGATCTGGCCGAGCTTGCCGGGCGGTCGGTCGTGCGGGACGACGTCGATGGCGACGTCGGCCACCTGCGGGAATCGCGACCGCAGCAATTCCTCGATGCGGCCGCGGGTCTGTTTCCAGAGGATCGCGGAGTGGGTCGTGAGGCCGATCGTGGCCTTGATGGCCGTGGGCGAGGCCGCGACCGACTTGACCTGCCCCATCGCGGTGAGCGGTCGGCCGGTTTCCGGGTCGGCGATTTCGGCGAGGACGGACGTGACGGCGGACTGGTCGGGGGTGGTGCTCATCGCGACTCGGTGGGAAGGTGCTGGGCGTGGTGCTCTTCGATTGTAGGCGGCACCGCCGCCGCGGCCCCTGCCCGCACCGCCATGCCAGCCTGCACCGCCGGGTGGAAGAGCCACCGTGGGGCGACGGTGGCCGCGAAGACGAGGCCGAGGCAGGCGAGCATCGCCAAGCCCGCGGAGATTCCGCCATCGGCCTGCACGCCCCGCTTCGTCGAGCGGAAGTACATCGCCGCGATGATCCGCAGGTAATAGGCGGCGGCGATCGCGGCATTGAGCACGAGGATCACGGCCAGGGCCACGAAGGCGGCGCGGCGGCTGCCGAACGTGATCGGCGCATTCCAGTCGATCTCGAGCGCCGCGGTGGCGAGCGAGAGCTTGCCCCAGAACCCGGGCAGCGGCGGGATGCCGGCGAGGCTCAGGAGGAACGTGGCGATTGCGAACGCGGCCACGGGGTTGGTGCTGGAGAGCCCGTTGAGGTCGTCGACCGTCGTGATCTCCTCGCGCGGCGGCCGCGGGCCGCTGCCCGTCGACCATTCGGGCCAGCGGTGGCCGAGGTAGGTGATCGCCGCGAAGACTCCGATCGTCGCCAGGGCATAGGTCGCCAGATAGAAGAGCGTCGCGCCCGTGCCGCCCAGGCCGCGGGTCCAGCCCGCGTCTGCGGCGGTGATGGCTCCTTGGCTTCCCGCGCCGGCCGCGCCCGCCGCCGCAAAGGCGGCTGCCGCAGCCACGCCGAGCAGGAGGTAGCCGGCGTGGGCGATCGACGAGCAGGCCAGCATGCGGCGGAGGTTCTTCTGCACGAGCGCCATCACGTTGCCCACGGTCATCGTGATCGCGGCGAGGACCGCCGCCAACTGCCAGAAGAGCGTCGTGTAGGCCGCAGCCGCCGGACCCACGGCCGCAGCCTGCGTCGGGCCGGTGACCGCGAGGCCCAGAAGCCGCAGCAGCACGACCACGCCCGCCACCTTTGGCAAGGTCGAGAGCAACGCGGCATTGCCCGGGCTCGTGCCCTCGTAGACGTCGGGCGCGTAGAAGTGCATCGGCACGGCGGCCATGCGGAAGGCGGCGCCCGCCATCGCCATGCCGAGCGCCACCGGCAAGAGCACCATCGCGATGCCGGCGAGCGACTCGTTCGTGGATCGCAGCCGTTCACCGATCACGGCGAGGCTCGTCGAGCCACCGATCCCGTAGAGGCAGACGAGCGCGTAGAGGAAGAGCGCCGAGGCGACGAGCGAGAGGAAGAAATACTTGAGGCTCGCCTCCTGGCCGTGCGGGTCGGTCCGCTTGAGGGCCAGCAGGATGTAGGTGGGGATCGACACGAGCTCGAGGCCGGCGAAGAGCAGCACGAGGTCGTCGCTCACGCCCACGAGCGAGAGCCCGGCAAGCAGGAGGAGAAACGTCCCCGCCTCCTCGCAGGTGCCGCCACGCCAGACCGCATTGCCGCGGATCACGGCCGACGGAAAGAGATCGCCCGCCTGCACGAGCGCCAAGAGCGCCCCGAGGGCGAGCACCGTCCAGCGGATGTAGGACGAAAAGGCGTTGATCGAGACCGGTCCGGCCGCGACCGTGGCCGCGTCGGCCGCCGGCTGGCCGCCGGCGAGAGCCATCGCCGCCGCGATGCCGACGAGCGCCACGAGCCAGCCGTTGCGCAGGCCGGCGAACGCGCCGGCGAGGTAGGCCACGATGGCCGCGACCACGAGCGCGATCTCGGGCGCGAGAAGGGAAAACGTCTGGAGCGATGTCATGTCGGGCGTCGGCGTCATGTCGGGCGAAGGAGTCAGGGGAGGTGGACGACCTTGTCGGCGGAGGAAGCCGCGGGGCCCTCCATTCGCTCGGCGAAGGCGGCAGCGCTTCGCGCCGTGGCCGAACGGACGGCTGCGGCCGAGGGCTTGAGGAATGTCGCTGGCACGAGGCCGATCCAGAGCACGAACACCGCCAGCGGCAGCACCGCCGCGAACTCGTACCAGCGGAGATCGCAGGAATCGCCGGCCGGCTCGTGGCCCGAGTGACCGTGGCCGCCGTGGGCTTCGCTCGCGTGGTCGGCGTGGGCGTGGGCCGCGTGGACGGATGCATGGCCGACGGGCGGCTGCCGCGATGGGCCGAAGAGCACCCGCTCGACCGCCCAAAGCATGTACCATGCGCCGAGCACGACGCCCGCAACGGCGAGGACCGCCATCGTGAGGTAGGCAAACTGCCAGTCGGCCGACACACCCGCCCAAGCACGCTGGAACGAGCCGGCGAGGATCATGAACTCGCCGACGAAGCCGTTGAGCCCCGGCAGGCCGATGCTCGAGAACGTGAAGAGCATGAACAGGGCCGCGAGCCAGGGAGCCCGGCTCGCGATGCCGCCGAGATTCGCGATCGAGCGAGTGTGGAACCGCTCGTAGATCATGCCGACCAGCGCGAAGAGGCCGGCCGCGGAGAGGCCGTGGTTCACGAGTTGGAGCGTCGCCCCCTCGACGGCGACCGGCTCGAGCGCGAAGAGCCCCATCACGCAGTAGCCCATGTGGCTCACCGACGAGTAGGCGATCAGCCGCTTGAGGTCGGTCTGCACGAGGGCCACGAGCGCCCCGTAGATGATCCCCACCACGCCCAGGCCGACGAGCCACGGAGCCGCGACCGCCGCCGCGTCGGGCAGCATCGGCAGTGAGAACCGCAGAAAGCCGTAGATGCCGAGCTTGAGCAGGATGCCGGCGAGATCCACGCTGCCCCCGGTCGGCGCCTCGACGTGCGCCAGCGGCAGCCAGGTGTGGAAGGGGACGATCGGCACCTTGATCGCGAAGCCGATGAAGAGCGCGAGGAAGACGATCATCTGCAGCCAGCCCCCCTGGGCCGTCATCGGCAGCGGATGGGCGGCGAGCCCCGCCGTGAGCGCGGCGATGTCAAACGTGATGGTGCCGGTGTGCGAGGCGTTCCAGAGGACGATCGTGAGCAGGCCGAGGAACGTGAGCACGCTGCCGGCGAGCGTGTAGAGAAAGAACTTGATCGCGGCCTTGCGGCGCTCGTCATGCCCCCAGA
The DNA here is from genome assembly GCA_044336985.1 of Pirellulales bacterium. Classification (GTDB taxonomy): domain Bacteria; phylum Planctomycetota; class Planctomycetia; order Pirellulales; family UBA1268; genus RGVT01. The sequence continues at coordinate 4,747 of JBIIOK010000029.1, forward strand.
TGCCGATCAGGAAGAAGAGCGGCACGAGCGTGAACTCGAAGAACACGTAGAAGAGGATCACGTCGCGCGCGGCGAAGACGCCGAGCATCGCCGCCTCGAGCACGAGCAGGAGCACGTAGAAGCCGACAGGCCGCTCCTCGACCGCCTCCCAGGAGACAAGCACGGCCGTGAGCGAGAGCAGCGCCGAGAGGCCGAAGAGCCAGAGCGACAGCCCGTCGAGCCCGAGCGAGAGCTGCACGTTGAACGCGCCATCGACGAGCCAGGGGGCGGAGATCACGGCATAGGGCTCGCCGACCGCCGCCTCGGGGCTCTGCAGGTAGCGGATGACGAGCCAGCCGGCGAGCGCCAGCGTGATCACCGCGGTCACGGCCGCACTCTGCCGCACGGCATGGCGGCCGCGGCTGCCGAGCAGCCAGGCCACGACCGCCCCGACCAGGGGTGTGGCGATCGTGAGGAGCAGATGCATGCCGGGAGAGGGGCCGTTCATGGGTGGAGCGTGGGGATGGGGGTGTCTGTGGTTTCTCTCAGCCGCGGAGCTGCCAGGCGAGGGCGAGCACGATCATGAGCACGCCCATGACGCCGGCCAGGGCATATCGCTGCACGAGGCCCGACTGCAGCCGGCGGACGATCCCGCCAAGCGCGACTGGGATCGTGGCGACGCCGTTCACGAGGCCGTCGATCACGTAGCGGTCGATGAGCGCCGCCACCATCGCCAGCGCCTCGAGCGGCCGCACGACGAGCGCGGAGTAGAGCTGGTCGAAGTAGAACTTGTTGGCGAAGACCGTCTGGAGCGGCCCGAGGAACCGCTCCATCTGCGGGGCGTCGCTGCGGCGGCCGAGGTGGCCGATCGCGGCGATCACGATCCCGATCGCGGCGGCGAGCGAGCCCTGGATCGCGAGATCCATGTGGAAGACGTGCGGGGCCGCCGTCTTGGCCACGGCAGGGGCGGTGAGGGAGGGCGTGGCAGAAAGGAAGTGCGCCAGCCAGTTGGTGCTGAAGAGCCACCAGCCGGCGAGGGCCGATGGCACGGCGAGGATCACCAGCGGCAGCGTCATCACCGGCGGGGATTCGTGCGCGTGGTGGCCCGCCTCCTCCGGCACCCGCGTGGGCCCGGTGAACGTCATGAAGACGGCGCGGAACGTATAGAAGGCCGTGAGCCCCGCCGTCACGAGCGCCATCCAGAAGAGGATGCGAAACGTCGCGGGAGTGTCGAGGCTGGAAAGAGGCACTGAAGTATTGTCACCGCCAGTACTCTCCCGATGCTGAGGAGCCGGCCGGCGGAAGCTCGCCGAACGTATGCCATTTCGACCTTCTGAGGCCGGCATCTCCACAGGTCGTGCGCGGAGAAATGGCAGCGTGAAGGCGACTTCTGCCGCCGGCGACCAATATGGGTTGTCATCACGTGGCGGGTTGTCATCACGTGAACCACGCTCAAGTCCCCGCGCTACGGCGGGAGTTGCAGCCGCGTCGTGGTGTTCGGTGTGGGCGTCGGGCCAGCCACGGGCATGGAGCGTGGCGAGGATCTCGTCCTTGCTGAAGAAGCCCGCGAACGGGGCGACGCCGGCGAGCGCGAGCGAGCCGATGAGGAACGTGGCCGCGGTGATCGGCATGACCCGGCGAAGGCCGCCAAATCGCCGCATGTCGATGACGCCCCCCATCGAATGCATTACGGAGCCCGCGCCCATGAAGAGGAGCGCCTTGAAGAAGGCGTGGGTCACGAGGTGGAAGATCGCCGCCGTGAAGCCGAGCATGGTGCCGGTGCCGAGGCTCGCGAACATGTAGCCGAGTTGGCTGATCGTGGAGTAGGCGAGCACCCGCTTGAGGTCGTTTTGCACCGTGGCGATGAGCGCGGCGACGAGGGCGGTCGTGGCGCCGACGATCGACACGGCCGTCAGGGCGCCGGGGCAGGCCACAAACAGCGGCGCACAGCGGGTGATCAGGTAGATGCCCGCCGTGACCATCGTGGCGGCGTGGATCAGGGCGCTGGCCGGCGTGGGGCCCTCCATCGCATCGGGGAGCCAGACGTGCAGGGGCAATTGCGCGCTCTTGCCGCAGGCGGCCAGCAGGAGCAGCAGGCAGATCGCGGTGCCCACCACGCCCCCTACGATGCCCGCCGCGTCGGCGAGCCTGGTCTGCCCGAGGATGCCGGGGAGGATCGTGCCGTCAGGGGAGAGCGTGTCGTGGAAGTCGAGCGTGCCGTAGGTCATCCAGAGCAGGAACGTGGCGATCGCCAGTCCGAAGTCGCCGACGCGGTTGACGAGGAAGGCCTTCTTCGCCGCCCGGGCCGCCTCGGGCTTCCGAAACCAGAAGCCGATCAGCAGGTAGCTGCAGGCGCCCACCGCCTCCCAGAAGACGTAGACGATGAGGAAGTTGCTCGCCGCCACGAGCATCGCCATCGAGAAGACGAACATCGAGACGAGCGCAAAGAACCGCGGGTAGCCCGGGTCGCCGTCCATGTAGCCCACGGAGTAGATCGCCACGAGCAGACCCACGCAGGTGATGATCGTGAGCATCGTCGCCGTGAGCGGATCGAGACGCAGCGCCACCGGGATCGAAAAGGCCCGCGCATCGGACAGCTGACGGCCGACCGCGGTGCCGGGGATCGCCGCGGCGCTGTCGGCGGGGGGCGCGTAGGCCTCGTCCACCGTCGCCCACTGCCAGAGCGTCGAGATCATCTCGACCGGACGGATCGGCTCCTGGTGGGCACCGTGCGGGCTGCCCACCTGGTTGGCCGTGGCCAGGAGCAGCATCACGGCGGCTCCGGCCGCAGCCGCGATGCCCGCCACGGCCGGCAGGTGCGCGCGCGAGCCAAGCGCGCGGCCGAGCAGGAGCGTGAGGATCGCGCCCACGAGCGGCAGGAGCGGCACGAGGACGAGGAGCGTGGAGGGGGAGAGTGGCGTCATGGCTGGCAAAGAGTGGAGGGCGGTTTAGACGTGCTCGCGCTCGAGCGGGGTGTCGGCCGTGTGCTCCGGCAGCACACCCGCGGGCGTGAGCCGCGGCCACGAGACCGCCGCGGCGTCGGAAGGGGGCAGCTCACGGTCGACCGACCGGACGAGGATCGCCTCGCGGAGCGACTGCCAGGCGGCGGCGTCGAGCCGGCCGGTGCGGGCGAAGGCCTGCAGCACGAAGACCAGCGCGACGGCCGCCTCGCAGGCCGCGACGGTGAGCACGAAGATCACGAGCACCTGCCCGCCCCAGTCGCCGTGGTGTCGGCTCCAGGCGACGAGGCTCACGGAGATCCCCTGCAGCATGAGCTCCGCGGAGAGGAACATGACGATCAGGTTGCGCCGCGTGAGGATGCCGACAAGCCCGATCGCGAAGAGGATCGCGCCGACGATAAGCGCGTTTTGCAGGAGGGCCATCGACGTGGCGGCCAGCAGGGGTGTCGTCAACGGCATCATCGCGAGGCCCTCCCGATCGCACTGCGACGTTCTTCCTCCAGGGCGGCCTCGCCCCGCGAGACGACCGCGATCGCGCCGATGAGGGCGGCGAGCAGCAGCACCCCCGCGACCTCGACGGCGAGGAGGTGGCGGCCGAAGAGCTCCGCCCCGAGCCGGGCGACCTGATCCTGCGCGAGCGGGTCGGGCGTGACCGCGGCGGCTTCATTCACGCCAGCCGCGACGGGCGCGACGGGCGCGGCGGCCGTGACCGCCGCCGACCGCGACGGCACGGCGCAGCAGAGCGCGGGCTCCGACGAGAGCCGGCCGATCGAGAGCGTGAGCAGGCCGAGGAGGATCGCGCCGGCCACGGCCGAGAGCAAGGGCTCGCTCGACACGCGGTCGTAGGAAGCGAGTCCCGAAGGCTGCGCGAGCATGAGCACGAAGAGAAACATGACGAGGATCGCGCCGGCATAGACCACGATCGTGGCGACGCCTAAAAATTGTGCGCCGAGCACGAGCAAGACGCCCGCCACGCCCGCCAGCGCAAGCGCGAACCAGATCGCGGAGTAGACGGGGGATCGCGTGACGATCGTGGCGGCGCCGGAGACGATCGCCACGAGCGACACGATCAGAAACACCGACTCCTCGCCGAGGCCGCCGAGCCGGCGGCCCGTGGCCACGAAGCCGGCGAGCGCCGCGGCGCCGAGCAAGAGACCGAGCCAGCGGGCGGCGGGCGACTCGGTCCCGCGTGGCAAAAGCAGCCAGAGGCTCGCGGCTGCGGCGGTGACGGCGCCGGCCAGAATCACCCCGGGGGAAAGGGCGGAGAGGGCAGGAAGGACCGGGCTCACAGCGTGCCTCCCAGCGACGCCGACTTCATCGGCTCGGCGTCCTTCGTCATGTCGTAGACGCTCAGGAGCTTCTCCTTGTCGAAGATCATCTCCTCGCGGCTCTTGCCGGTGAGGTCGAGGAGGCTCGTGAGCTCGATCGCATCGACCGGGCAGGCCTCCTCGCACATGCCGCAGAAGATGCACCGCAGCTCGTCGATCTGGAAGCTCTCGGGATACTTCTCGCGGTCGGGCCAGGGGCTCTCGGTGGCGACGATGTCGATGCAGTGGGCGGGGCAGGCCGTCGCGCAGAGGAAGCAGGCCACGCACTTCACGCGCCCCTCGTCGTCGCGGTTGAGCCGGTGCACGCCGCGGTAGATGAGCGGGTTGCCCACGGTGGGCCGCTGTTCCGGGAAGTTCACCGTGACCTTCGGGCTCACCATGTGCCGGGCGGTGGTCGTGAGGCCCTGGAGAAAGAGCGGCAGGTAGAGCCGCTCGGTGAGGCCGAGGGGCTTTTCTTCCAGCCATTTGATGCCGGGATCGGATGGTTTCATCGGGTGCCTGCCAGTTCGTGCTCGCTGGTTCCGTGAAGGAGATCGTGTTCGATGTCGAGCGGGCCGTGCGTGAGGATGGGACGGTTGTCGGTGCCGGACGGCGTGAGGATGCCGGCCGCGATCCAGCCGACGAGGAAGACGGCCCACGGCGCGGCGATCGCCGCCCACTTCGCCCAGCCTTCGCCGAGCGCGGCCACGAGCTGCGGGCGGAACTCCTCCACCGCGGCCACGGTCACGAGATTGGCGAGGCCCAAGGGCAGCATCACCTTCCAGGCGAGGCTCATGAGCTGGTCGAACCGAAACCGCGGCCAGCTCCAGCGGACGAGCATGAAGAAGACGATGACGGCGAGGATCTTCGCCGAGAGCACGCCGAACCGGATCAAGGCGCCGGCCCACGTCACCTCCTGCCCGGCGCCCGTCACGCCCCAGAGGTGCCAGCCGCCGAGGAACATGATCACGATCAGGAAGGCCGCCGTGATCATGTGGAGGAACTCGGAGACGAGGAACAACAGCAGCTTGATCCCCGAATATTCGGTGTGGTAGCCGCCGACGAGCTCCTGCTCCGCCTCGGGAAGATCGAACGGCAGCCGCGCCGCCTCGGCGAAGCTCGCCACCATGAAGACGAGAAATCCGAGCGGCTGTGCGAAGGCATACCAGACGCCGCTCTGGGCCTGGGCATTCATGATCGCGTCGAGCTTGAGCGAGCCGGCCGCGAGCACGACGCCGAGCAGGCCGAGGCCGAGCGGGATCTCGTAGGCCACGAGCTGGGCGCTACTCCGCAGGCCGCCCAAGAAACCGTATTTGTTGTTGCTCGCCCAGCCGCCGAGGAGCACGCCGTAGACGGCGATGCTCGAGAGGGCGAAGACCCAGAGCACGCCCACGTCGAGCCCCGGCGCCACGAGGAAGGGCACGGGGTCGGGCAGGCCGGGGATGTTGAGCGGCGGCAGCACGCTGCCGAACGGGATCGCCGCGAAGATCGCCAGGGAGGCGGCGAGGATGACGAGCGGCGCCGCGCTGTAGAGCACCTTGTCGACGTGCTTCGGCGTGAAGTCTTCCTTGAGGATGATCTTGAGGCCGTCGGCCAGCGGCTGCCCCAGGCCGAAGAGCCGGATCTTCGTGAGCGGAATGCCCACGCGATTCGGCCCGCGGCGGTCCTGCACCCAGGCGGCGATCCAGCGCTCGAGGAGCACGAGATAGGCCGCCGCCGTCATCAGGCCGCCGACAAGCAGGCCGATCTTCACGAGGGCGGCGATCGTTTCAGGGGAGGGAAGGTAGGCGGTCATGTGGAGGCCAGTTGCTGGAGTCGGAGGTCGACGCCCGTGGCGGGAATGTCGCCGGCGAGGGCCGCGAAGGCCGCCGATGATTCGGCGATCTGGCGGCGGACCGCGACGGCGTCATAGAGCCCGCGGCGGCCGAGCATGTTCCAGAAGAGCCGCCCCTCGGGCCAGACGCCGGCGGGCGGCTTGATCGCCTGCGCGAAGCTCTGGGCGCGGTGGCCGACGTTCACCCACGTGCCCGTCCGCTCCGCGAACCCCGCGGCGGGGAGCCGCCACGTGGCGAGCTTCGCGAGCGGCGAATCGAAGAGATCCTGCACGACGAGGCACTTGAGTTCGGCGAATGCCGCGGCCGTGTCGGCGTCGATCCACGGCGCACCTTCCGCGACGGCATAGCCCGCGGTGACCCAGGCCGCGTCGGCATTGCCCGCGCGGACGTGCGCCACGAGGTCATCCCAGCCGTGCACGGCCGGATCGAAGAGCGCGATCACGCCCTCGACGCCGAGGCGGTTGGGGCATTTTTCGGCGCGGATCGTGAAGCCGCCGGGGAACGTCTCGTCGGCCTCGCTCGACGGCACGTGGCCGACGGCGAGATAGGCCTGCGGGTCGATCGACCGCGCCACCGCGCAGAGCATCCAGGCCTCCTCGACCGTGAGCATCGGCGAGACGGCCACGGCCAGCCGGCCGGCGGTCTTGAGCTCGTCGCGAAGCCTGGTCACGACATCGGCCCACTCGACGGCCGCGAATGTCGGCGCGGCCTGGCGGCGGGAGGATTCCTCGCGGCGGCCCGCCTCGAGGAGCCGCGATGGATCGTGGAGGTGGTGCCAGCCGTAGCGGCCCTCGTCGCAGATCCACCACTTGTTGACGTGCATGTTCTCGCGGGGCTTGAGCCGGTAGACGGTGTCTTGGTTGTGCTCGGTGTAAATGCTGCAGCCAGCCGAGCAGCCGCCGCAGACATTCGCCTCCCGCTTCAGAAACCAGACCCGCTGCTGGTAGAGGAAGTCCTTGTCGCCGAGCGCCCCCACCGGGCAAAGATCGACCACGTTGCCGGCGAGCTTGTTGTCGAGCGGGAAGCCGGGGAAGACGTCGATTTCCTCCTTGGCACCACGGGAAGTGACCATCAACTCCGACGTGCCGCTCACCTCGCGGGTGAATCGCACGCACCGCGTGCACATGATGCAACGGTCGACGAAGAGCGTGACCGTCGGCCCCACGTCGCGGCGCCGGCTCGTGAAGGGCTGCAGGTCGGCCCGCCGCTCCGCCTGGCCGTGCTCGAAGTGGTAGTCCTGCAGCAGGCACTCGCCGGCCTTGTCGCAGATCGGGCAGTCGATAGGGTGGTCGATGAGCAGCGACTCTTCCACGCGGGCCCGGCTCTCCTTCACGAGCGGGCTCTCGGTGACGATCACCGTACCGTCCTTGACCGGCGTCTGGCAGCCCGGCACGAGCTTCGGCACCATCGTGATCTTGCCGGTGGCGGCATCGCGCTGTCCCGTCTCGATCAGGCACATGCGGCAGCTCGCCACGACCGACAGGCCGGGGTGCCAGCAGTAATGCGGAATCTCCTTGCCGGCCCGCCGCGCGGCCTCGATGCAGTTGAGCCGCTCGTCGGCCCCGATCTCGATCTCTTGTCCGTCAACGATGACTGTGGGCATCAATGAGCTTCCACGATTTGGAGGGCGGGCACGGGCTCGGTGACCATCCAGCCCGACGGGTTGGTTCGCTTGATGTAGTCCTCGAACTCGCCGCGGAATTTCTTGATCGCGTTCTTCATCGGCCAGGCGGCGCCGTCGGCCAGACCGCAGATCGTGCTACCGGGCATCATGCCCATCGTGTTGCCGAGCTCGAGCAGGAGGTCGAGATCCTTGAGTCGGCCCTTGCCAGCCTTGATCCGCTCGAGCATCCGCAGCGACCAGCTCGTGCCCTCGCGGCAGGGCGTGCACTGGCCGCACGACTCGTGGGCGAAGAACCGGCAGGAGTTGTGGAGGAAGTCGACGATGCTCGTCTGGTCGTCGATGACGACGACGGCCGCGGTGCCGAGGCCGAGGCATCCCACCTTGCCGGGCCCGGCGAAATCGAGCGGCGTGTCGAGCTCGCTCTCCGTCATGAGGCCCATCGAGATGCCGCCGGGGATCACCGCCTTCGCCTTGCGGCCCTTCCAGACGCCGCCGCCGAATTCGTCGATGAGCTGCCGCGCGGTGATGCCGAGCGGCGCCTCGTAGCAGCCGGGCTTCTCAACGTGGCCGGAGAGGCAGTAGAGCTTCGGGCCGTAGGAACCGGGGTCGCGGGGATTGTTCGGATCGGCCGGCACGCCGATCGATTTGAACCACTCGACGCCGCGGCGGGCGATCTGCGCCACGCAGGCCATCGTCTCGATGTTGTTGACGACCGTTGGCTTGCGGAAGAGGCCCTCGATCGCCGGGAACGGCGGCTTGATCCGCGGCCAGGCCCGCTTCCCTTCGAGGCTCTCAATGAGGCCTGTCTCCTCGCCGCAGATGTAGGCGGCGGCGCCACGGTGGAGGTAGATGTCAAGCGAGAAGCCGCTCCCCTTGATGTTCTTCCCAAGGTAGCCGGCCGCATAGGCCTCGTCGATCGCCGCCTGCAGCCGATGCCAACTGTGCGGATATTCGTACCGCAGATAGAGATAGGCGGTGGACGCCTTGGTGGCGTAGGCCGAGATGATGATCCCCTCGATCACCTGATGGGGATCATCCTCCATGAGGATGCGATTATTGAACGTGCCGGGCTCGCTCTCGTCGGCGTTGATGCAGAGATAGATCGGCCCCGGATGATCCTTCGGCAGGAACGTCCACTTGAGACCGGTCGAAAACCCGGCCCCGCCGCGGCCCCGCAGCCCCGACGACTTCACCATCTCGACGACGTCGCCCGGCTGCTTTTCCTTAAGCAGCTTTTCGAGCGGCGCATAGCCGCCGCGGCTCTTGTAGCTGGCGAGCGTGTTGCCGTCGGGCACGCCGACGGCCTCGAGGAGGACGGGCTTGAACGCCGGCATGTCAGGTGGCCCTCGCGCGGGGTTTCTTGAGCTCGGCCTCGGCGGCCTCGGGCGTCATGTTCTTGAGCAGGTCGTCGTTGGCGAGGATGCAGGGGGCGAAGTCGCAGGCCCCGAGGCACTCGGCCGGCTCGATCGTCAGCTCGCCGTCGGGCGTCGTGCCATACGGCTTGACCCCGTTTTTGTGGCAGAGGTGCTCGAGCAGGTGGTCGCCGCCGCGGAGGGCGCAGGAGACCGACCGGCAGACGAAGGCCCGCACCTTGCCGTGCGGCTTCTCCTGGTGGAAGAACTGGTAGAAGGTGAGCGTGTCTTGCACTTCGGCCGGCGCGAGGCCGAGCACCTGGGCGATCTCGACCACCGCCTCCATCGGCACGTGCCGCAGTTCGGCGTTGACGATGTGGAGCGCCGGCAGCGTGAGGGCACGGCGGTTGGGATACCGCGGCGCGAGCGCCTCGATCTTCGCCACCATCTCGTCGGTGAGGATTTTCTTCGGGGCGATCATCGGTCGAGCTCCGCGGCGATGATGTTGAGGCTGCCGAGCACGGCCACGACGTCGGAGAGCGTGTGGCCGCGGATCAGGTGGGGGAACATCGCGAAGTGGAGCACCGACGGCGGCCGGCAACGGGCCCGGTAGGCCGATTCGCCGCCGTCGCCGACGATGTAGAAGCCGAGCTCGCCGTTGGGCGCCTCGATCGCGCCGTAGGTCTCCTCGTTCGGCACCTCGAAGCCGCGGTTCGACATCGAGAGCTCGAAGTGCGAGATCGTGCCCTCGATCGTCGAGTAGACCTGCTTCTTCGTCGGCAGCGCCATCCGCTGGTCGATGCCCACGTTCACCGGGCCGGAGGGCAGGTTCTCGAGGGCCTGGGAGACGATCTTCAAGCTCTCCCGCATCTCCTGCATCCGCACGAGGTAGCGGGCGTAGCAATCGCCGGCCGAGGCACAGCAGATCTGGAACTGGAGGTCTTCGTAGGCGAGGTAGGGCTCGTCCTTTCGCAGGTCGCGGGTGACGCCGCTGGCGCGGGCGACCGGGCCGGTGGCGCTGCGGTTGATCGCCTGCTCCTTCGTGAGCACGCCCACGCCCTTCGTGCGATCGACGAAGATGCGGTTGCGCGTGAGCAGCCGTTCCATGTCGTCGAGCGTCTTCGGGAAGGTCTTCACGAAGGTGCGGATCTTCTCGATCACCAGCGGCGTGAAATCCTGCGAGACCCCGCCCACCCGCGTGTAGGAATTCGTGAAACGGGCGCCGCAGAGCGTCTCGAAGATGTCGTAGATCACCTCGCGCTGATAGAACGCGTAGAGGAAGAAGGTGAAGGCGCCGGTGTCGAGGCCCACGGCGCCGTTGGAGAGCAAGTGGTCGCTGATCCGCGCGAGCTCCGCGATGATCGTCCGGATGTATTTGCACCGCGGCGTGAGCTCGATACCCAGCAGTTTTTCGACGGCATGGTGCCAGGCCACATTGTTGGCCATCGGCGAGATGTAGTTCATCCGGTCGGTGACCGTCACGTATTGGTTGAACGTGAGGTGCTCGCCGATCTTCTCGAAGCCCGAGTGCAGGTAGCCCATCTCCGGCATCGCGTCGACGACCCGCTCCCCCTCGAGCTTGAGCACGAGCCGGAGCGTCGTGTGCGTGGCAGGGTGCTGCGGGCCGAAGTTCAGCGTCCAGAGGTAGTCCTCGCTGCGCGCGCCGTCCGGGGCGCCAGTTGCGGAATCAAATTCGTTGGTCGCGATTGCCATGGGTAGGACAGGCTTTAGCCTGTCAATAAATAAATGTTTAGCCGTCGTCTCGCGTGAGCACCGGGAAGTTGTGTCGTTCGCCGCGGCCCTGCAGCGGATAGTCCTTGCGGAGCGGGTGGGCGGTGAATTGCTCCGGCATCACCAGCCGCCGCAGGTCGGGGTGGCCCTCGAAGCGGATGCCGAAGAGATCCCAGACCTCGCGCTCGAGCCAGTTGGCGCCTTCCCAGAGCGGCACGACGCTGCGGACACTCGGTTCGGGATCGTCGACGAACACGCGGACGGTGAGCCGCTGGTTGGTCGTCGTCGAGGCCAGCAGGTAGACGAGCCCGTAGCGATGCTTCGCGCCCTTGTACTCGAGATAGTCGACGCAGCTGATATCGACGAGCAGGTCGAAGCCACGGGCCTTGAGGACCTCGAACACCGCGAACGACTTCGGCTCCGGCACGACGACCCGCGTCTCGCCGCGAAACACGGATGTCTCGACCGCGCCGAACTTCGCGATGATGGCTTCGAGGATTTCGTCGACGGGGGTGGGCTGGTGGGGCATGGCGTGGAGTGGGGGCGACGGCTTTAGCCGTGCTGGATGATGTCGGCGAGTTCGCGCTGGATGACGGGGTTACGGGAGGCATCGATCGTGAGCGGCAGGGATTGCTCGACAAGCGCCCGCTTCCGCCGCTGCCGCTCCGCGGTGTCGAATTCGCGGCCGGTGATCGTGCCCTCGCGCTGGATCTTGTCTTGCAGGTCGATGATCGCCTGAATGAGCTGTTCCGGCCGCGGCGGGCAGCCCGGCACGTACATGTCGACCGGGATGAAGCGGTCGATGCCCTGCACGACGGCGTAGGTGTCGAAGACGCCCCCCGTGCTCGCGCAGGCGCCCATCGAGATGCACCACTTCGGCTCGTGCATCTGCAGCCAGATGCGCTGGAGCACCGGCAGCATCTTCATCACCACGCGGCCGGCGACGATCATCAGATCGCACTGTCGCGGGCTGAAGCGGAAGACCTCGGCGCCGAAGCGCGACAGGTCGTGCTTGCTCGCGCCGGTCGCCATCAGCTCGATGCCGCAGCAGGCCGTCGCGAAAGGCATCGGCCAGAGGCTGTTTTTGCGGCACCAATTCGCCAATTCGTCGAGTTTGCTGACGACGACGTTCTCGGGAAGCTCGAGCTTCTGTGACTGCCCTAGCGCCATTTGAAGACCCCCTTCCGCCAGTCATAGGCGAATCCGATCACCACCATCGCGATGAAGAGCATGGCCCCGGCGAACACGAGCAACCGCGACGAGACGAGCCCGCCTGCGACCGCGGCGTCGATGCCGGCGGCCGAGCGGCTGGCCACCGCCCAGGGATAGAGGAAGAGCAGTTCGACGTCGAAGACGAGGAACGTCAGCGCCACGAGGTGGAACCGCACGTCGAACCGCCGCCGGGTGTCGTGGATCGGGTCCATGCCGCTCTCGTACGGCATCTCCTTGACGGCGCTCGACCGTTTGGGGCCGACGAGCTGCGCGAATCCCACCAGGCCGACCGAGACCGCCGCCGCGATGGCGACGAAGAGCAGCACTGGGAGGATGGCGTCCATGGGCGTTGCCTGGCGGGAACAGTCGGCGGGTCTGTTACCTCTGAAAATCGGCCGTGGGACGACACTTCGTGAAATTCGTCACGAAGTCGGCGCCCAAAAAAGCCGGGACCCGGGGGGGCCGCCGGCCAGCCGTCATAACCGTCAGAGTTATACAGCCCGGGGCCGCGGCCGACGAGGCGGTCGTTTTTTTGGGCTGGATGCGACTTAAAAGTTGCCGACGTTGAAGCCCACGTAGGCGCCAAACGGACCGACGCCGATCGACATCCCGGAGCCGTGGACGTCGGAGAAGGGGGGCTTGCCGCCTCCCTGGCTGCGATAGGGGGAGTAGGCCGGGCCGCTCGCCTGCGCCGCGGACCGCGCGGCGGCCATCGCAGTCTGCTGCCTTGCCGTCTGCGCCTGCTCGGCGAGCGCCTGGCGGCCCTGATCAAAGGCCGCCTGCTGCTGCTGGAGGGACTGCCGCTTCTCCTCGATCTTCTGGATCTCCTGGGAGAGCTGGCCCGACGACATCGTCACGATGTCGGGGATGTCCTTCAAAACCTCCTCGCGTTTGCGATCCGACATCGCCGAGAGGTATTGCCCGACCCAGGCGCGGGCATCCTTCGCCTCGGGCGAATCGATCACCTTAAATTTCGTTTCGAGGTCTTCGAGCAGATATTCAAGTTCGTAGGACGACATCTTCGCGACGCGGCGATTGAAGTCAGACTTGATCTTCAACACCTGCTTGGGCGGGTAGATCTCCTGCGTGTCGAGCCATTCGCCGAGCTCGAAGATGGCCCGTCGCCACCGCGAACTGCGGAGGATCTCCGCCTTCTGGGCGATGTCGTCGGTGGCAGCGGTGTCGTTTTTGGCGTCGGCGGCGGGCTGCGCCGCGGCGGGGGCGGCCGCGAGCATGGCGGCGATCGCCGAAACCGCGAGGAGGGTGGAATGCGTGGCACAAACGCGAGACATCATTTCGTCGGCCTCCCCGGCTTGCGGATCATCGTCATGTTGACCGGCGGCGCGTGTTCGCTGCCGGCGTGCGTGTGGATCGACTGCCACGTGCAGCGGTCCTTGCCGTCGTAGGTGTAGACGTTGAGCGACGCCGTCTGCGATCCGTCGGGAAGCACGGCCGTCGTGCGGGCGAGCCACGAGCCGCCGTCGCGGCTCCAAAAGGCCTCGCCGTGTCCGCCGTCGCTGCTGAACACCCACGAGCGGATCTGCCGCAAAAGCGGATCCCAGCCGATCCGCTGCGTGACGTGCATCGCGGCGGCCGGCTCCGCGCCCGGCGCGGCCGGGGGCGTGATCTTCATGTCGCGAAGCAGGTAGGTGCGGTTGGCGTTCCAGCGCACGGACACCTCGATCGAGGGCTTCCGGGCGCCCTCCTTCACGGGGGCGTTGTCGACCACCGTCCAATCGCCCACCATCCAGTCGAGATCGGCCAGTTGCTCCCGTCCGCCCGCGGCGCCGAGTCGGGCCTCGCGGAGGCTCGCGATCTTCCAGCCATCGCCCTGCTTCACCCATGTGGCCGAGAAGCGGCCGGTCGTCGGCACGGCAGCGCCCGGCGCTTTCACCTCGATCACGCCATCCTCGAGCGCCACGCCTGGGGACAGAAACCGCAGGCTCGTGTCGCGGAGTTTCAGTTCGGGCCGCGGCGAGTCCGGCTCCGGCGCGAGCGCCAGCGACGCAGTCTCGCGTCCCTTCATCACGTTGCCGACGTCATCGACGATGTCGCCGTCGGCCGTCCAGAACTCGGCGAGCGCCTTGCCATCGCCGCGTTCGAGCGCCTGCTGGTAGGCGGCGCCCGCGGCGCGGATGGCCTGCTCGTCCTCCGAGGTCTGCCCGCGGGCGGGGGGGGCCGCGATGACCGCGACCGCCATCACGATCGCCGCCGCGACGCCAACGAATACTCGAGCCATGAAGCACCTGTGCCGGAACTGCGAAGTTGAACGCCGTCGAATCGATCGCCTGGGCGGCGACTCGTCCCTCTCGATGGGCAAATCGTATCACGCGGCCGGTGCCCCGGGAAAGAAACGCCCCGGTTTGGTAGGGTGTTTGCAATGTCAGACCATGTCGCCACTCTCGCCGATCTCGTTCGCCGTCCGAGCGTCAACCCGATGGGCCGCGATGTCTCCGGCCCGGAGTATCTCGAGGGCCGCGTCACCGACTACCTCGTGCAGCGGTTCTCGGCGGCGGGGATTCCCTGGGTTCGCCAGCACGTCGCTCCCGGCCGCGATAACGTGATCGCCCGTCTCGATGCGACGGTCGCGAAGGCACCGGTGATCCTCTGGGACGCCCATCAAGACACGGTGCCCGCCGATGGCATGACGATCGAGCCCTTCGCCCCCCTGGTCCGCGACGGCCGGCTCTACGGCCGCGGGTCTTGCGACGTGAAGGGGGGCATGGCGGCGATGCTCGTGGCGCTCGATCGGCTGCGGTCCTCCGACAAGCCGCGAAAGAAGACGGTGATCTTTTCGGCGACGGTGAACGAGGAGTTTGGCTTCTCGGGCGCAAAGGCGGTGGCCCGTCTCTGGACCGACCCGGACGCTGGCCAGCCCGCCGGAGGGCTCGTGAAGGCCCGGCCCGCCGCCGCGATCGTCGCCGAGCCGACGGATCTCGACATCGTCACCCAGCATAAGGGCGCGGTCCGCTGGCGGATCCGCATTCATGGGCGCGCCTGCCACAGTGCCTTCCCCGAGCAGGGAGAGAACGCGATCTACCCGGCCGGCCGCGTGATCCTCGCGATCGAGGAACTCGCGCGGGAACTCTTGCGGCGCCGGCCCGAACAGCCGTGCGGCCCGCCGACCTTGAGCCTGGGAACGATTCGCGGCGGCACGGGCGTGAACCTCGTGCCCGACCTCGTCGTCCTTGAGATCGACCGTCGGATCGTGCCTGGCGAATCGCCGAGCGAGGCCCGCGACGAGGTGATCCGACGGATCGCCACCGCCGCCCCGGGCGCGCGGATCGAGCACGAACCCCCGTTCGTGGAGAGCGCGGGGCTGCCGGAGGCCGATGCGGCTGCGTGTGCGAAGGCGATCGAAGCGGCGGCGGCAGCGTGTGGCGTCGAAACGCGGCGCACGGCGGCCCGCTACGGCACCAATGCCAGCATCTTCGCGGCGGCCGGCGTGCCGAGCGTCGTCTTCGGGCCAGGCTCGATCGCCCAGGCCCACACGGCCGATGAGTGGATCGACCTCGACGAGGTCGACCAGGCGGCGAACATCCTTTGCGGCGTGGTCTGGTCGTAGCCGCGCTGCGGAAAAAAGCCGGCTCAGGGACGGCAGAAGTCTCCTCGCGTTGAAACTTCCTCGCTTGAACGCCAGAGGCGCTGCGGTGCCGCTGAGGCTCGAAAGTTCCAAAAGCTCGTCGAGCTTCAGCCGATCCCTGAGCCTCCCCGCTGAGTTGCTCAGCGCCTCGGCTCTTCGACAGGAATGGCGTAGGCTCGCGGGTCGGCGGAAGCGTGACGAGCTTTTGAACCGAGTCCGCGAGGGGCAACGCGAGGAACCTTCTGCCGACCCGCGAGCCGGCGCAGCGTTTTCTGAGATCCGCTTGCGGAGCAAGCGGTCTACAAGGTTGCGAGCTTGAGGAGTTCGAGCGTGAGGATGATGCCCACACCCATCAGGCTCTCGCCGGCGATGAGTCCGCTCGAGATGGGCACCGTGTAGGTCTCCGCCGCCTGCGGCCGCGCCTTCGCGAAGAGCCACGCGGCGAACGCCCCCGCGAACATTGCGAACGAATTGAAGGCCGGGATCACGCCGGCGATGCCGAGGCCTGTCGTCGAGGGGAGCCACGGCCGCCAGGCCTTCGGCCCGAATTCTTCGACGAGCGTCAGCGCGATCCCGATCGCGGCGCCCACCACGATCGCGGCGAGCGCCCCCTGCGGCAGGCTGTCGATGCCCTTGGCGAGCAGTTCGGCCACGCCGGCCCACACCTTCGCCGACGGCGCGGGGAGCGCCTCCGAGCCGAGCCGTTCGGGATTGCGCTGCACCACGAAGAGATAGGCGGGCACGCTCACGAGCGTTCCTGCCAAGACACCGAAGAGCTGGGAGATCGTCTGCTTCCGGGGATTGCCGCCGAGCAGGTAGCCGCTCTTCAAATCGGTGAGCAGGTCGGCCGCGTGTGATGCGGCGCCCGACGTGATCGAGGCGGTCATGAGGTTCGTCGTGATGTTCGTCGGGGCGACGACGCCGTAGATCAGCTGCGTGATCTTCCCCATCGCGCCGATCGGCGTGATGTCGGTCTCGCCAGTGGCCCGCGCGGCGACGATCGAGAGCAGAAACGTCACGAGCACCGCGAGGATGCCCATCCACCACGTGATGCCGAAGAGATAATGGCCGAGGATCACGCACGCCGTGCCGGCAGTGAGCGTGCCGAGGATGAACCACGACGCGGGCACCTCGACGTGCGCGAGCGGGTCATCGTCGTCGGCGGTCGTCGCGTTGCCGAAGAGCTGCGAGAGCCCGCCGAAGGCGCGGGCCACCGTCCGCCATTTCAGCGCAAACGAGAGCAGCCCTGAGGCCACCATCATCGCCGTCGAGGGCCAGAGCACCCACGACACGATGCCACGGTAGCCGGGCTGGGCGATGCCGCGCTCCACGAGGATCGGGCCGATCACGCCGTAGAAGATGAACGCCCCGACGAGCATCGACGCCGCCACCCGTATGCCCATGATCGCGCCGGCGGCGACCATGATCAGCGAGCCCTCGATGCCGATCGTGTATTTCGCGAGCAGGTCGCGGCCGAAGGCCGACGGCCAGAAGGGGATCTCGGCCGGAAAGGCGTAGGCGGCGAGGAATTTCACCT
>JBIIOK010000111.1:0-8433 GCA_044336985.1 Pirellulales bacterium
CTGGGTCGGGAGGCGGCGCCGGGCCGCGGGCCTGGCTCGATCGGATGATCATGGCCGCGACGGCGCTGGCGGCCTGTGTGCTCGTGGGGCCGCTCTTGCTCGATGCGATCCAGGAATCCCGGGCCCGCCGAGCAGAACGCAACCTGCAGAAGACGTCGGGCGCGCTGCAGGGCTACGCCGAGGCGCATCGTGTGTTTCCCACGCCACCCGATTCCGGGCCGCTCTCCCGCGCCGGCCTTTATGCGCCGACGCTCGTCTCGGAGCACCGCCTCGTGGCGGACGACGGCACGCTCCTCTGCCCCGACTCCGAACTCGCCCGCCGCGGCAATTTCGGCGTGCCCACGCTCGAGGAATTGAAGGCCGCGGTGGGGACGCCGCAGTTCGACGAAATGGTGCGGACGATGGGGGGCGATTACGGCTACACGCTCGGCCACCGTGATGCCCAGGGCGTGCTGCAACCCAACAAGAACCTGCGGCGTGAGCACCATCCGCTCATGGCCGACGCCCCCGACTCCTGCTGCGAGAAGAGCAGCAACCATCCGGGCGGCATCCACTACATCCTCTTCGAGGACGGCCACGTCGAGCGTGTCTTCCAGGACGACGTCCACCGCGAAGACCACCTCTTCAAGAATCACGACGGCAAGACCGCCGCGGGCATCGACGCCGAAGACGCGGTGATCGGCGACTCGCATCACCAGCCTTAATGTGAGCGCCACCAGCGCCACGCCAGCAGCGCACAGCCGATTCCGGCCAGTACGATTCCGCCCGGCTCCGGCGCAGCGAAATCTGCCTGCACATACCGCACATCCCAGCGGGAGCGGGGCGGGCATCGGGATCCGAGGCTCGCCTCGATCAGCCGGAACTGGATCGTGTCGAAGGTGATCCCGCTGCCACGGAAATCGAGGATGGCCTCCGTCGGCACGTAGGCGCCGCGGTGGAAGCCGGCCGACCGGCCAGTGAAGAGCCCGCCGCCGGAGAGCAGGGGTGGAGGGCCTGACCACGCGGCATTGGGCGACACGAATGTCTTTTGATTCACGAGCCCCGGGATCGTCGCCAGCGGCGAGGCGACGCCATGAAACGAGGCGTCATCAATCGAGCCGCCGCTCGTGAATGCATCGAGTGGAATCGGGATGAAGCTCCCGCCGTCGAGGCTGTAGGCGATCTCCCCGGCCGCGGGCGGCCGGCATCTCTGCCCATCTTCCATTGCCGCGACGGGGCGAGCCCGTCCATCGCCAGCGGTTGGCGATGGACGGGTTTCCGGTGTGGCTTGGCGTCCAGGCGCCTCCCGTGGAACGGCCGTCATCGCTGCGGAAATCGTATTGCTGGCTGAAGACGATTGGGTCTGCCGCCGCGAAGCCGGCGAGAACGAGCGGTGCGAAACAGACCGCGAATGAAGCGAGCAGACGCAGACCAGACACGGGGCACCTCGGTGGTTGCCATTTCGCGGTGGCGGCGTCTCTGCCCTGACGACGCGTCGAAGTGCATTTCGGCGCACGAAGAAAAGCCTCTACGAGCCGGGAGTCTTCTAGACTCCTGCCCGCGCCGGCCTACGCTGCGCCTGGCCTCGCAAGATGGCGAAGCCGAGCAACTCGTCTTCCGAGAATGATGGCCTGGGCTTTCGTGCAAGCGAGCGGCTCACGCGAAAACTCCGGCACAGTCAATTCCTATCGCGGTTGCGCGCGAAAGGAAAGACGGCGGCGGATGGACCGGAAATCGATTGGAATCCGCTTCGGGACGAAGCGGTCTACCTACAGCAGCGACTTCGCGGCGGCGGTGATGGCGTCGGCGGTGATGCCGAAGTGCTTGTAGAGCGCGGGGGCCGGGCCCGAGGCGCCGAACGAGTTCATGCCGACGAACTTCCCGCGGCTGCCGATCCACTTCTCCCACCCAAAGCCGCAGGCCGCCTCGCAGGCCACGCGGGCCGTGATCGCCGCGGGCAGCACGCTTTCCTTGTAGGCCGCATCCTGCTCTTCGAAGAGATCCCAGCTCGGCATGCTCACCACGCGGGCATGCACGCCCGCTTCGGCCAGTTTCGCGGCGGCATCGAGGCAGAGCTGCACTTCGCTGCCCGTGCCGATCAGGATGCAGGCGGGCTTGCCGTTCGGGGCATCCTTGAGGATGTAGGCCCCCTTCGCGGTGCCACTGGCGGCGCCGAGGCCCGCGCGGTCGAGCGTGGGGAGGTTTTGCCGCGAGAGCACGATCACGGCCGGCCGGTCGGGCCGCTGCATCACCGCGCGGTAGGTCTCGGCCACTTCGTTGGCGTCGCCGGGGCGGAAGACGGAGAGCCCCGGCACGGCGCGGGCGGTCGCGAGCTGCTCGATCGGCTGGTGCGTCGGGCCGTCCTCGCCGAGGCCGATCGAATCGTGCGTGAGCACGTAGATCACGCCAAGGTTGCCGATCGCCGAAAGCCGCAGCGACGGCTTCAGGTAGTCGAGAAACACGAAGAAGGTGGCGCAGTAAGGCCGCAGGCCCGAAAGCGCGAGCCCATTGCAGGCCGCCGCCATGCCGTGCTCGCGGATGCCGAAGTGGAAGTTGCGGCCGCCATACGTGGCCGGCTCAAACTCTCCGGCGCCGGGCACGAGCGTCATCGTCGACGGAGCGAGGTCGGCGGAGCCGCCCAGGAACCAGGGCACCCCCGCGCTCACTCCCTGGATCACCTTGCCCGAGGAGACCCGGCTGGCCAGGCCCTTGGCATCGGCGGGGAACGTCGGGATCTGGGAGTCCCAGCCAGACGGTAGCCGGCCATCGAGAAAGTCCTTGAGTTCTCCCGCGAGCGCCGCGTGCGATTTCGAATAGTCGGCGACGCTCTTCTGCCAGGCCTCGTGGGCCTGCTTGCCGCGGGTGGCGAATGTCTTTGCGAAGTGCTCGGGCACTTCCGGCGGCACCAAAAACTGCGCGTCGGCGGGCCAGCCGTAGGCTTCCTTGGCCCCCTTGATCTCGTCGGGGCCCAGCGGCGCGCCGTGCGACTCGTGCGAGCCGGCCTTCTTCGGCGCCCCGTAGCCGATGACGCTCTTCACGACGACGAGCGTGGGCTTCCCCTGCTCCGCCTTGAAGTTTTGCAGCGCCTTCTTGAGCGCCGCCGTGTCGTTGGCGTCGGCGACGTGCTCGATCCGCCAGCCGAGCCCCTCGAAGCGCCGGGCCACGTTTTCGGTGAAGGCGAGGTGTGTCTCGCCTTCGATCGTGATCGAGTTGTCGTCGTAGATCCAGCAGAGGTTCGAGAGCTTGAGGTGGCCGGCGAGCGAGGCGGCCTCGGCGGCCACGCCCTCCATCAGGTCGCCGTCGCTGCAGAGCACGTAGGTGTCGTAGTCGAACAGCTGGTGGCCGGGCTGGTTGTAGTGGGCGCCGAGCCACTTCGAGGCGATGGCCATGCCGACGGAGTTGCCGCAGCCCTGGCCGAGCGGGCCGGTGGTCGTCTCGATCCCTGCCGTCATGTGGTGCTCGGGGTGGCCGGCGCAGACGCTGTCGAGCTGGCGAAACTTCTTGATCTCATCGAGCGACACGGCGGGGAGGTCGCGGCCGGCGTCATTGGCGCCGCCCCGGCGGATGCCGGCCAGATGGATCAACGAATAGAGCAGCATCGACGCATGGCCGCAGGAGAGCACGAAGCGATCGCGGTTGGGCCAGGCGGGGTTCGTCGGGTCATACCGCAGAAAATCCTTCCAGACGGTGAAGGCCACCGGGGCCAGCGCCATCGGCGTGCCGGGATGGCCGCTCTTCGCGGCCTCCACCGCATCCATCGAGAGGGTGCGGATCGTGTCGATCGAAAGGCGGTCGAGATCGGTGCCGTGGGGGGCGCGCGCGGGCGCTGCGGAGGGGGATGCCATCGGGGAGGTGCTCCTGAAAAAACTCGTATTTCTTGGCCGCGGAGTCTACGAGCGGCGAGGAACACGCGTCAATGCTGCCCACCGTGGCGCACCGGCTCGGGGGCGGCAGAAGGTTCCTCGCGGTGTCCCTCGCGGACTCGGGCCAAATGCTCGTCACGCTTCCGCCGACCCCCTTGCCTCCGTCCGGCGTGGAGCCGCTTGCAGAGCAAGCGGTCTACTTTCGATCCTCGAGCTTCCGCCGATTCCGGCGTTCAGCATCTGGAGAGGATTTGGTTCAACGTGCCATGTGGTGGCGATAGGCGTCGTCGAGGTCGGCGAAGCTCGAGCCGCAGAGCTTGGCGAGCGTGTCGGGATCGACCGTTCCCGTATAGATCCGCACGAGGTATTCCACGAAGGCTTCGCGATGCCTCGCCTGTTCGCCGTTCATGAAGAAGTCGGCGAGGCCCGAGATCTGGCTGTAGATCTGCGGCAGGCGGTCGTCGGCCTGCAGTTCGCGCCGGCCGAGGCTGCAGAGCTCCTCGAGGGGAAGATAAAAACCGTCGTCGATGAGTCGCTCGCGGGCCGCCGGCGCCCGGCCGGCGTCGCGGCCGCCGAGCGTCCAGCCGTAGTCCGCCGGCTGCAGGCTTTCCATGTAGCAGGCGGCCGCCTCGATCGCCCAGAAGCCACACCGCTCACCGGCCAGCGGACTCGTCTTCCGCATCTCGGCGAAGAGCTGGTGCGTGGCCTCGTGGTGCACCGTCGAACTTGCGCCGCCATCGGCATCCTGAGGCGCGACGAACCAGGCCGTGCGGGTGGGCGTCCAATAGATGCCCAGCGTCCGCGCGATCGTCGGCTCGAGATTCTCGAGCTCGGCGACATATTGCTCGCGGCTGGCGAGGAACATCGCCACGAATGGATCGCGGGCGACGATCCTGCCGCGCCCCTCGAACAGTTTTTCGAGTTCCGCCGGCTCCACGGCAAACCCGCCAAACACCTGCCGCCAGACAGCGTGGGTTTCTTCGAGCGTGCGGGCGAGATCGGCCGCCTCCGCCTCGCTCGCGGTGGACGTGATCTGCCAATGATCCGAATTGAACCTCCGGCCTTCGGCAGCCTTCTTCGGCGCCGGCACGGCGTCGGCCTTCACCCAGCGGACGCGGTCGAATCGCTCGCCCGCCTGATATCGCGCGAGACGGCCCTTTGGCAGCCAGCCAAACTCCGATGAGTAGTCGTCGCCCCGGTCGAGCCGGGCTGCCGCCTCCGGCCACACCCATGCGCCCTCCCGTCGCACCCAGCCGCCCGCCTCGCGGGCGCGTTCGTGGTCAGGATCTTCGCGGAGCGCCTGGTGGAGCAGCGTGATCGCCTTGCAGTTTTGTTGGTCGAGCTTTGGCCGCGGTTCGTCGCCGGCCGCGGCACGTTCCGCCCGCGTGGGGATCTTCTCGTGGGCCCGCGACGCGGCGAGCGCCAACTGGAAGAGCCCCTCGGCCCGTGCCCGCCGTGCGGCGCAGAAATCCTCCCAGATCGCCTCTTCGGCGGCCGAGTCGACCCACTCGGGCCGTTCGAGCCGCGGCGGAATCTTCAGGACGAGCTGTCGATCGAACGGCTCGGGCAGCTGCCAGCCTTTGATGAATGCCGCCAGCTGCACATAACCGTCCGACCCCGCGCGCCGCTCGAGGCTTGCGGCGGAAGCCGTCCATTCCTTGCCGAGTTGAGCCTCCGTCTTCGGCTCCTCCTTCCGGGCTGCGGCGATGAACAGGATCGCGAACATGGCTGCGGCGCAAGCGCGCGGGCGGCGGTTCACGATCGGCACTGTCGCGAGCCTGCCGCCGATCAGGTTGGCAGCCGAGGTCAGGCAGTAGATCGGATCGACCAGGTAATCCCAGGCGTTGTCCGACTCGAGGCAGCCGATCTGCCAGAGCGCACCGGCGACCAGGAGCACGATTCCGAAGGCATTGCCCACGAGCGCCAGCCCCGCGCCGACGAGTGCCGCCGCGGCGGCCACGCCGGGCGACCGCCAGCCGAGTTCGTAGGGATCGAAGGGGCCCCAGCCGAGCGCCGCCGGATAGAGCAGCGCGCCGGCGACGATGCCAAACCAGAGCGCGGCCCGCCGGGCGGCCTTCGTGAAGAATGGTCGGCCGACGAGCGGTGCGGCTGCATGATCGAACAAGAGCGCGATGAAGGGAATGCTGAAGTTGGCGTTGAACCCATGCAGCCAGCGGCCGACCGGCAGTCCGTCGATCGGCACGAGCGCCAAGAAGCCCGCCGCGATCGGAAGCCACCGCGGCCCGATGCACCCAAATGCCTGCTGCATGGTGCGGGCCAACGCGGCGAAGACGACCGCCCAGACGGCGATCGCCGACCACCATTCGACGAGCCCACCGGCGGCGACGGCACCATTCATCCGATCGGCTCCGACGGCTGCGCGAAAATCCAGGCCTCGTTCATCGCCACATGCCGGATCCGCTTCATCTTCCAGGCGTAGACGAGATGCACGAGGCCGCGGGAATCCTGGATCATGTAGGGATAGGCGAACTTCTGCCCCGGTTCGCGGTCGAGCGTCGCGATGATCCGCCAATCATCTGAGCGCCCGTCACTGATCGCGAGCGACAGGTTCTCGCGATTCTCCGCCGAGTGGTTCATCGCCACGAGCACTGCTCCGGTCGAAAGGCGAACGCCGGCCACGCTGGCATCGGGATTGGAGAGTCGCGTCTGCTTCGGCGCCGACCAGGATCTGCCGCCGTCGCTCGACCGCTGCTCGACAAGCCGGCGAGCGGGGCCATGGTCGCGCAGGAAGGCGACGGCCTCGGTGCCTCCGAGCGGCACGATGGCCGGCTGCAGGAGCGACCGCCCGCCGGCCAGCCGCATTTTTCTGGCGACGAGCCTGTCTCCCGCCGGCCGCAACCAGAGCATCTCGGGAAACTTGCCGATGCATTCGTGGTAGACGGGCAGGGCGATCTCGCCCGAGTCGAGGAGCACCGGGGCCGCCCGCACCAATTCGCTGACGTTGAAGAACGGGCTGAGCGTCAGCCGACGGCTCGTCGAGAAGGTTTTGCCGCCATCGGTGGAGAAGCACGCGTTGAGCGAACTGCCCGACCAGCCACCGACGCCGATCGTCACATAGACGAGCCAGAGCCTGCCCGTGCCATCGCCGAACAGCACGGCATTGCCCACCTTGTCGATGAAGCGGTCGAGATCGGCGACGGCCCTATCCCGATCGATGGCAAGCCGCGGACTGCTCCAAGCCGGTGTGGATGACGCGGCGGCGTCGAGAGGCGGGCTGTCGGCCAGATAGAGCGACACGTCGCGGACCGCCTCCCGTGAGCCCGCGTACCAGACGCAGGCCAGGCCGCCCGCCGGCAGTTCGCAGATCGACGGGCAGTGGACGTAAGCGAGTGGCGGATCGTGGTCGATGAATCCGCTGGCGAAGAATGGCCGCTCGTCAGCCGGAGGCGGGTCCGGGGCAAAGCGGAACCGCGCGCCGGCCGAGGGCAGGGGGCCGCGGTCGGGCCGCGGCCATGCCCAGAGCGCAGCCGCCGCCGATGCCAGCACGCTCCGCCGCGTGAGATCCTCCATGATCGAAAAACTCCTGGCGCGTGCGCCTCCGCCTGGCGGCCGCCACCCGGGCTCCGGCTCGGTCAGGCCTCTTCGGCAAACGCCGAATCGAACTGCCGGCGGCTCGGCGCGAAGTCGAGGTTCTGCACGAACTCGCACGCCTCGGCCGCACCGTGCTCACGATCCATGCCGCAATCCTCCCATTCGACCGAGAGCGGCCCTTCGTAGCCGATCTGGTTCAGGGCGCGGATGATCTCCTCGAAGTCGACACCGCCGCGGCCCGGCGAGCGGAAGTCCCAGCCGCGGCGCGGGTCGCCGAAGTTGAGATGGCTGCCGAGGATGCCGTTCTTGCCATTGAGCGTGACGACGGCGTCCTTGATGTGGACGTGATAAATGCGGTCGTGGCAGGTGCGGATGAATTCGACCGGATCGACGCCCTGCCAGTGGAGGTGGCTCGGGTCGAAGTTGAAGCCAAACTCCTCGCGGCGGCCGAGGGCATCGAGCGCCCGCTGCGCCGTGATGGTGTCGAACGCGATCTCGGTGGGGTGCACCTCGAGCGCGAACCGCACGCCACACTCGGCAAAGACGTCGAGGATCGGGTTCCAGCGGTCGGCAAATTCCTGGAAGCCGGCGGCGATCATAGATTCAGGCACCGGCGGGAACGAATAGAGCAGGTGCCAGATGCTCGAACCGGTGAAGCCGTTGACCACCGACACGCCGAGCTTCTGCGCGGCCCGCGCCGTATTCTTCATCTCTTCGATCGCCCGCTTGTTGACGCCGTCGGGCTTGCCGTCGCCCCAGACATGGGGGGGCAGGATCGACTTGTGGCGCTCGTCGATCCGATCGCAGACGGCCTGGCCGACGAGGTGGCTCGAGATCGCGTAGACGGAGAGGTCATTCCGCTCGAGCGTATCGCGCTTCGCGGCGCAGTAGCCGCTCTCCTCGAGCGCCCGAGTGACGTCGAAGTGGTCGCCCCAGCAGGCCAACTCGAGACCCTGGTAGCCGAACTCCTTCGCCTTGCGGGCGAGATCCTCGAGCGGCAGGTCGGCCCACTGGCCGGTGAACAGCGTGACGGGACGGG
>JBIIOK010000022.1:0-25986 GCA_044336985.1 Pirellulales bacterium
AGCACCCAAGAAACAGTTCCTCCACGACGCGGCCGAGCACGTCCGCGACACCGGCCATCGCTCGTTCGTGCGCAAGGCCCTCGGCGGCTACTACACGAATCGCGACCTCCAGAAGGCCCGCTACCGCGACTGGGAGCATGCCCGCGACGCCGCCAGCCTCGCCAAGTGGTCGGCCGTGAATCGGCTCGACGAGCTCTTGCCGCGGTTCGTCGCCAACTTCGAGGCCAATGGGGGCCAGGTGCACTGGGCGCGGAACGCCGACGAGGCGCGCTCGATCGTGCTCGACCTCCTGCGCCAGGCGAAGGCGAAGGCCGTCATCAAGAGCAAGTGCATGACGAGCGAGGAGATCCACCTGAATGCCGCCATGGAACAGGACGGCTACGGCGTGGTGGAGAGCGACCTCGGCGAGTTCATCCAGCAGCTGCGCGGCGAGCCGCCCTATCACTTCGTCTTCCCCTGCATGCACGTCCGCCGCGACGAGATCAGCGACCTCTTCGGCAAGCATCTCGGCACGCCGCCGACCGACAGCCCCGAGGAACTGACGATGATCGCCCGCCGGCACATGCGGCGGCTCTACGTGGAGGCCGACGTGGGGATCACCGGCGCGAATTTCCTCGTCGCCGAGACGGGCCAGATCTCGATCACGGAAAACGAAGGCAACGCCCGGCTCACCGCTGCCCTGCCGCGGGTGCACATCGCGATCGCGGGAATCGAAAAGGTGATCGAGCATCTCGACGACCTCGCCGTGCTCCTGCCGATGCTCGCCACGGCCGGCGCCGGCCAGCCGATGACCTGCTACAACACGCTCTATGCCGGCCCGCGGAAGCCGGGCGAGTGCGACGGTCCTGAGGAGATGCACCTTGTCCTCCTCGACAACCAGCGGACGGCGATCCTCGCCGATCCGGAACAGCGCGACAGCCTCCATTGCATCCGCTGCGGCGCCTGCCTGAACGTCTGCCCGATCTTCAAGAATGTCGGCGGCTTCACGTATGGCACGACCTACCAGGGGCCGATCGGCTCGGTGATCACGCCCCACCTCCGCGGCCTCGCCGACTGGAATCATCTCTCCGGCGCAAGCTCGCTCTGCGGAGCCTGCACCGACGCCTGCCCGGTGCGGATCGACATCCACCACCACCTGCTCCACAACCGCCGCAACGCCGCCCGTACGGCGCCCAACCGCTGGGAGAAACTCGGCCACGCGTTTTTCGTGATGGTCGCCCGTCGGCCCTGGCTCTTCGCCACTGGTGGCGGCGTGTTTCGCAAGACGCTCGGACTCATGAAGGCGTTGCGACCGCCCCTGCTTCGCGACTGGCTCGCCACCCGCGACCTGCCGGCCGCCCCCGCGAAGAGCTTCCGCGCCCAATGGAAAAGTAGGACAGGCTTCAGCCTGTCACAAGAACAACACAGCCTGTCGAAAAAATGAACGCCCGCGACACGATCCTCGCCCGCGTCCGCGAGGCCCTGCGGATCCCGGCGCCATTGCCGCACCTGAAGTCGCACGACGCCGCGCAGGCGGCGGTGCCGGCCACCGCCACCGGCCATCCGTCGCTGGCCGTGCTGCCGCTGGAGGTGGCGAAGCCCTGGCTTCCCGACGGCGGCGACACGGCGGAGGAGCGGCTTCGCATCCTCACCGACAACCTGGAAAAACTCCGGGCGGAAGTCCATCGCGTGCCCAATCTCCAGGCCGCGGCCGATCTCGTGGGCAGCCTGGCCCGCGACCGCGGCTGGAAGCGACTGGCCTATCACGCCCACCCACTCGTGACGCCGCTCATTGCCGCACCGCCCTGCGCGATCTACCCGGTCGATGCCCCGCTGTGCGACAAGAACGAACTCGAATCCTGCGATGCCGGCATCACGGCCTGCGAAGGTCTCGTCTCGCAAACCGGCTCGATCCTCGTCTCGAGCGCCACCTGCGGCGGCCGCGGACTTTCGATCCTGCCGCATGTGCATGTCGTCGTCGCCACGCTCGACCAGATCGTGCCCGCGCTCGGCGACGCGTTGCACCTGATGAAAGACCGCCATGCCGGCCGGATGCCGAGCATGCTCTCGTTCATCACCGGCCCGAGCCGCACCGGCGACATCGAGCGGATTCTCGTCCTCGGGGCGCACGGCCCGAAGGAATTGATCGTCTTCCTCGTCGACCGGTAAGGCGGGCTTGCGCATGACTCGCCTGCAAACGCTCTCGTCGCTCGAGAACCGGTCGCTCCAGGACTACGTGCCGATCGGCTGGTGGGAGCCGATGCCGTGGCGAAGCTGGGCGACGAATCCGCGGAAGGTGCTCCGCGGAGTGCAGCACGCCCCCGTCTCGGTGCGGATCGCGGGACCAGCCGACCAGGGCGGCTGCGCCGGCCTTTCCACCCGCTGGACGTTCGACCGTCGCCGCCACGGGCCGCGGGTGCTGATCACATTCAGCGGTTTTTCCCACTTGGCGTCGCTCACGGCGCGGTGGCGGATCCTCGCCGACGCGATCTGGGAGATCGGCCGCGAGGACCCCGACTTCGCGTTCCACGATGCCGTCATCTCGTTGGCCGACGGCGTCGGTCCGGAAGCGCCCGCGGGGGAACATGCGTTCGCCAAGCGGCCGGGCAGCCCGGCCCGGCTGATCCCGAATCCGTATCTCCTGCGGCCGCGGCCGTGGCTCACCCCGCCGCTGCCCTGGTCTGTAAAAACCGACGTGCTCTATTTCCGCGGCTCGAGCACGGGGCCCCAGTCGATCGAGGAGAACCACCGAGCGGCGTTATGCCACCTGGCCGCATCCCTGCCCCGCACCGACTGCCGGCTTTCGCGACTGGGCAACTCGTCGCCGGAATTCGCCCGCGAGCTGCGCAACCACGGCCTGGTGGGCCGGCGGCATCCGATCGACGTGCTCAACCTCCACCGCTTCCTCGCCGACGTGGACGGCCACGGCTCGTCGTGGGACCGATTTCTGCTCATCGGGTCTTTCGGCGGCGTTCCCATCCGCTTCGAGCCCCAGTGGGAGGAGTGCTGGCATCACCTGCTCGCCGACGGCCACAACTGCGTGGTAGCGGATCGTCGCACGCTCGCGGATGTGCTCGAAAGGCTGCGGTCACGCCCGGAAGAGGCCCGTCGGATCGCTGCGAATGCCCACGAACTCGTCCGCACCCACCTCTCGCGGCGCGGCCTCCGCCGCATGCTCGCCGATACCCTCCGCTCCGCACCGGACACGGAAGCCCGACGCGCGAGCGAGGAGAGTCGGGATCGCGAGGAGTAGCGGCGCAGATCAACCTTGCTTGCGCTGCGGGCTTCCGTAGACCGCTTGCTCCGCAAGCGGATCTCCGTGGGCGGAGGCGAGGGGGCGGCGGAAGCGTGACGAGCATTTGGCCCGAGTCTTCGAGGGACACCGCGA
The DNA here is from genome assembly GCA_044336985.1 of Pirellulales bacterium. Taxonomy (GTDB): domain Bacteria; phylum Planctomycetota; class Planctomycetia; order Pirellulales; family UBA1268; genus RGVT01. Next base: position 3,368 of record JBIIOK010000022.1, read on the forward strand.
GGAACCTTCTGCCGCCTCCGAGCCGGTGCTGCGCTGTTCGATCCGCTTGCGGAGCAAGCGGTCTCCTTTTCGCTATGCTTTCCCGCATGAGCCAGCCCCGCTGCCCTGTCTGCCAGGGTGAAACCTTCGAGATCCGCGCGAAACTCGTCTGCCGGGCGTGCGGCATGATCCTCGAGACCTGCTGCGAAGGCGGGCCGATGGGCGGAAGCCCCGCCTGCACGAAGCCGACCGCGCCACCGACACGACCGGAACAACCGCGCGATTCTCGCGACGAGTGAGTTTTCCGGTCCGGAAAGATCGATCTTCTGCTGTGAGTTTGCCACTCACGCAAACCTTGGCGACCACGGGAACGACGCCACGTTTCCGTCCCGTGACCCGCTGAGGATTCGCGTCGGCAAGCTCGGCCGGGCTCGACTGCGGAAAGCCACCGACTGGGGATGGCCTCCTTGGAATGCCTGGAAAGAGTGTTCGCGAACCGTTTGGCGTGTTCTTTTTCCTCTGGAGGTTTCTGTGAAGAAGCGTTTGACATTCAGTTTCCTGCCGTGGGTCGCGGCTGCCGGCGTGTGCCTCGGCGGCTCGTTTGCCCGCAGTGAGGATGGCTCGGTGCTCGTCGGTGGTGAAGCCGCCGCCGCCCCGGCCCAGGCCGTCGTGGCGGAGGATGCCGCCGCCGACGCCTGCATGAAGACGGTGAAGGTGTGGAAGATGGTGCCCGAGATCCGCGAGGTCGAGGCCACCGAGTGGACGACGGAGGTGCGCGAGCGCTCCTTCACGGTCAGCAAGAAGGTGCCGCGGGTCGAAGAGCGGACGCGGAACTACACCGTGATGGTGCCCGAGCACCGCACGAAGACGGTCGACTACACCGTCAACGTGAACGTGCCCGAGACGAAGACGATCGAGTATTCGGTGAAGGTTCCCTACACCGAAAACCGCGAGGAGTCTTACACGGTGTGCGTGCCGGTCAAGGAAGAGCGGACGAGCACCTACAAGGTGAGCGTGCCCTACACGGAAGAGCGGACGGCCACCTACAAGGTGAACGTGCCCTTCACGGAGCAGGTCGAGGAGAAGTACACGGTCCAGGTTCCCTACACCGAGCAGATGACCGGCACCCGCACGGTCAGCAAGCGGGTTCCCGTCAAGACGACCAAGTCGGTCACCTGCCGGGGCGGCCACTGGGTCACCGAGGCCAAGGAAATCTCGGCCAACGGCAAGTATGACGCCAACGGCAACCCGTGCTGCCCGAAGGTGGTCTGCTGCCGCAAGTGGGTTCCCACCTGCGAGACCAAGGAGATCGAGGTCACGATGTGGAAGTCCGAGTGCGAGCAGGTGCCCTACACCTACTGCGTGCGGAAGACCCGTTGTGAGGAGCGCTCGCGGATGGTGTGCGTGAAGAAGTCTCGCTGCGAAGAGCGGACCCGCACCTACTGCGTGAAGCTCAGCCGCTGCGAAGAACGGACCCGGAACTACTGCGTCACCAAGATGGTTCCGGAGACCCGGACCCGCACGGTGTGCGTGAAGAAGTGCCGCACCGAGACTCGCACCCGCGAGATCACGGTGAACCGCTGCGTGCCTGAGAAGCGGAGCCGCGAAGTGAACTACACGGTGATGGTGCCGGTCCAGAAGACCGCCACCTACAGCGTGTGCACGAGCGACTGTGTCTCGGAGACCAAGACCGAGCACTACGTCGTCCGCGTGCCCAAGAAGGTCACGAAGCAGGTCTGCGTGAAGGTGAAGAAGTGCGTCGAGGAGCAGGTTCCGGCTTGCGACTCGGGTGCCTCGAACGGCAACGCTGGTTGCGGCAAGGGCGGCCTCCTCAAGGGCTGCGGCCGCGGCTGCAAGAAGGGCTGCTAGTTCACGCAGTCCCTCACGGGACTCGATGAATGACAAAGGCGGGCCGGACGGGAAACCGTCCGGCCCGCTCGTTTTTGCTATCCTGCCGCCATGAACCATTGGCTGATCAAGAGCGAACCCGATGTCTTCTCGATCCGCGACCTCGCCAAGGCGCGGAACAAGACCACGCACTGGGAAGGAGTCCGCAACTACCAGGCGCGGAACTTTCTCCGCGCCATGAAGAAGGGGGATCGCGCCCTCTTCTACCACTCCAATGCCACGCCTTCGGCGGTCGCCGGCGTGGTCGAGATCGTCCGCGAGGCGTATCCGGATCCAACCGCCTGGGACGCGAAGAGCGACTACCACGACCCGAAGGCCTCGCCCGACAATCCCGTCTGGTCGATGGTCGACGTGAAGCTCGTCGCGATCTTCCCCCGCGAAATCCCGCTCGACGAACTGCGGGGCGTGAAGGCCTTGGCCGGGATGGAGCTTTTGCGACGCGGCAGCCGGCTCTCCGTGACGCCGGTGACGCCCGCCCAGTTTCGTACGATCGAAAAACTCGCAGCCTCGTAGCCCGCCGTTTGGCCATAGAGCCGCCGGTCTAGAATGCCGGCATGCCCTGCCGCATCGATACCGAATCCCTGCCGCCAGCCCGTGCCACCGCGCCGCTGCCCGTCGCACTCGTCTGGATCGAAGGTGAGATCGAGGCGCTCAGGGCCGAGGGGCTCGAGCGGCCGCACCGCGTGCGGTCAGGGCGGCAGGGGGCTGCGGTCACGCTCGACGGCCGCGACCTCGTCAACTTCGGCTCGAACGACTATCTCGGCTATGCCGGCGACGTGCGGCTCACGAAGGCAGCATCGAAGGGCTCCTGTGCCGAGGGATTCGGCGCGGGCGCAAGCCCGCTCGTGAGCGGCCACTCTCAGGCGCACGAAGCGCTCGAGCAGGCGATTGCGACGCTCCTCGACGTCGAGGCGGCCCTCGTCTTCCCCAGCGGCTTTGCCGCCAACACCGCGACGATCGCCGCCCTCGTCGGGCCGGACGACCTCATCGCCAGCGACGACCGTAACCACGCAAGCATCATCGACGGCTGCCGGCTCTCGCGGGCCCGCGTGTCCGTCTACCCGCACCGCGACCTCGCGGCGCTCGACGCGCTCCTCGCCGCGGCGCCGCACGCCCGCCGGAAGCTGATCGTGACCGACACGCTCTTCTCGATGGACGGCACGTTCGCGCCGCTCGCTGGCCTCTCCGACCTGGCGCGGAAGCACGGCGCGATCCTGATGGCCGATGAGGCCCATGCAACGGGCGTCTTCGGCGGCCGCGGCAGCGGGCTCGTGGAGGAGCAGGGCTGTGGCGATGGCGTGCATGTGCGGGTGGGCACGCTCTCGAAGGCGCTCGGCGCGGCGGGCGGCTTCGTGGCCGGCAATGCGCAACTCATCCACTGGCTCAGGCACAAGGCCCGCGCCTGGATCTTCTCGACGGCGCATCCGCCGGGCGTGGCCGCGGCGGCGACCCGCGCGATCCGGCTCGTCGGCGCGGAGCCGCAGCGCCGCCACGAACTGCTCGCGAGGGCCGCCGCCTTCCGCGACGCGCTTCGCCGCCGCCATGTGGACATCGGCGGGGCCGAGGCCCAGATCGTGCCCGTCGTCGCCGGCGCGCCCGCGGCGGCCGTCGCGCTTGCCGGCCGTCTGGCCGACTGCGGCTTTTTCGTGCCGGCCATCCGGCCGCCGAGCGTGCCCGTCGGGAAAAGCCTCGTGCGCGCAAGCCTGTCGTGGCTCCACGACGACCGCGACCTCGAACGACTCGCCGAGGCCCTTTGCCAGCCATGAGCACTCGCGAGCAGGAACGCGAACGCCGCGGGAGCGCAGGCCGCTGGTGCGTGATCGGCGCCGGCCCCTCGGGGCTCACCGCGCTTAAGAACCTGCGCGCGGCGGGCGTCGACGCCGAATGCCTCGAGCGCGAGGACGACGTCGGGGGCAACTGGTATTTCGGCTCGGCGGCGTCGGCCGTCTTCGCCTCGACGCGGCTCATCAGCTCGAAGTCGCTCACCGAGTACCCCGATTACCCGATGCCGCGGCAGTGGCCCGCCTATCCCGACCACGCGCAGTGCCTCGAGTATCTCCGCGGCTACGCCAGCAACTTTGGCCTCGGCGGCCACATCCACACCCGCACCGCGGTCGAACGGATCGATCCGACGGAAGGCCCGAGCGGTGGCTGGGTCGTACATGCAACTGGCCGCGCACCGGCCGCCTATGCGGGTGTCGTGATCGCCTCGGGGCACAATCGCCTACCCCGGTTCCCGGACATCCCGGGATCGTTCGCGGGCACGCTCTTGCACGCCTGCGACTACAAGTCGCCGCTCGAGCCGGCTGCAATTGCCGGCAAGCGGGTGCTCGTGATCGGCGGGGGCAACTCGGCCGCTGACATCGCGGTCGAATGCTCCCGGCACGCCGCCCGCACGGTGCACTCGATCCGCCGCGGCTATTTCGTCGTGCCGCGGTTCATCCTCGGCCGCCCCGCGGATCTGCGCGGCGAGCGGCTCTTGAAGATGAACGCACCGCTCTGGCTCCGCAGGCTCGTGAGCCTGCGCATGATCGACCGCACGATCGGCCTGCCGCGCCGGCACGGTCTGCCGCAGCCCGACCACGGTCTCTTCGCCTCCCACCCGGTCATCAACGAGGATCTCTACGCGCGCATCGACTCGGGCGCGATCGCACCGGCCCGCGACGTCGTGGCCTTCGAGGGGGCCGAGGCCGTCTTTGCCGACGGCCGCCGCGAGCCGTTCGATATCGTCCTCTGCGCGACCGGATACCGGATCGCGCATCCCTTCATCGCACCGGAGCACCTCTGCGAGGAGGATGGCTGCCCGCGGCTCTTTCTGAATCTCCTGCATCCCACCCGCGACGACATCGCGGTGGTGGGGCTCATTCAGCCCGATAGCGGCCAGTGGGGAATCACCGACGCGCAGGCCCGGCTCGTCGCGCAGATGGCAGTCGCCGCACGGCATGCCCCGCGGGCCGCCGCCTGGCTCTACCGCCAGCGGCAGCGGCCGGCGGCGAAGCGGCCGATCGAATACGTCGACTCACCGCGGCACCGGCTCGAGGTGGAGCACTTTTCGTATCGGCGGCGACTCGAGCGGCTGATCCAGAGCATGGACCGCCGCCTCCACACGTAGGACAGGCTTCAGCCTGTCATGGCGACGACAGGCTGAAGCCTGTCCTACGGCGCACCGGCGGGGGGCTGCGGGTTGCCGAAGAGATTCTCGAGCCCGCGCTTGAGGCCGTCGTTGATCACCGCCTCGGCCGTGTTCTCCACGATCCGCCCCAGGATCTTCTCGAGAGCCCTGGCATCGAACTGCGGCCGGCTCACGGTGCCGCCCAGCGGGATCACCAGCGGCGTCCGCAGGAGCTGCGCGACGATCGGCGTCTGGCCGGCCAGGTCGCCGCGGAACGCCACCTCGACCGCCATGGCGAGCGAGCCGTCGGCACCAACGCTGCCGCCACTCTTCATGACGAGCTGCCCCATGTCCATGACGAGCCCTTCATGCCACAGCCGCCGCTCGACGAGCCGCACGCGGACGGGATCGGGCCGCACCCGCAGGAGCACCGCCTTATCACCGAAGGCAAACCGCGGATCAACGAGCGACTGCAGTTTCACCATCAGCATCGCCAGCGGCTCGAGCTGCGGGCCGGGAGTGACCTCGAGGTTCTCGAAGAGAAACTGGCCGGAGAGCTCGCCGCCGAACGGGTCGGCCAGCGGCAGCCGCGCCCCGGCGAGATCGAGGCTTGCGACCCCCTGCATGCGGGCGGATTTTCCGATGATCGGCACCGCCCAGGAAATCCACTGGTCGCAGAGCCGGCTCGAGAGGGCGACCCGATCGATCGCGCGGCCGGGCGGCACGACCAGCTCGCCGGGCAGCGGCAAAAGCTTGATCCAGGGCGCGCCCCGCAGCCGTCCGCCCGAGGCGGCGATCTCGAACGGCCCGAGCGCCAACTGCCCTTCGAAGAGCCGCACCGGCATCTCGCCGGCGTCGACCTGGAAGCCGTCGATGTCGGCGGCCGTCCAGGCGGCCGACGTGTCGATCGAGACGAGCCGCAGCCAATCGGCCATCGCCAGCGGCTCTTGTCGCTTGGCCTCCGCAACCGGCAGCGCGAGCCGCTTGGGTGCCTCGACGGCGCCGGACGGGCCGCCGATCGCCGACAGCCAATCCTCGGGAAGCGACACTGCATCCGGCTGCGGGCCGCCGGACGGGAGCTTCGCGGCCGCGTCGGGCCGCGGTGCCGGGCCACTGCCGGGGAATGCGGCCGCGGCGATCGTGCCCAAGGGCGCCCGCACCGCGAATGGCCGCGGCCCGCCACCGGCGAGCCGCACGCGGCCGCCGGTCCAGGGCGTGAGCAGCCGCGAGACCATGTCCCAGTCATAGCGCATCGTGCCGCCGAGATCGACGAGCCGCCGCGAGGACCACTCGTCGACACTGCCAGCCGCCGCGACGGCGAGCGTGGATGATTCGACCGCGAACCGATTCACCACCAGGCTGTCTTCCCGTGGCGATTCCGGTGCCGCCGCCCCACCGCGGGTCACCTCGACGACGAGCCGCGCCCGCGGCTCCGACCAGACCTCGCGTGGCGCCGCGCCGATCGCCGCCTGCTCGCCGGCGGCGGGCTGGTGCGCAAGCGAAAGCTGGTTGCCGGTGGCGTCGATGAGCAGGTTCATCCCCGTCGGCGTGTCGATCACGTCGATCGTGCCCCAGGCCCGTCCGCCGACGGGCCAGCGGGCCGCCTGCGGCGTCGACACGAGCCATTTTTCGAGCCGGCCGACGTCGGCCTGCCACTGGGCCCGGCCGCGCAGCCGATTCATCAGGCCGAAGATCACGCCGCCCTGCGCTGTCGCCGGCGCGAGCGCCAGTCCGCCGGTCCGCAGCGACATCGTGGCCGTAAGCACCTCGGCCGACGAGATCTCGATCTGGCCGGTCGTCGGATTGAAGAGTCCCGCGGCGCTGGCCACGAGCCGTGGCTCGCTGATCCGCCGCGCGGCGTCGTTGGCGGTGAGCTTCTCGATCTCGGCGCCGGCCCGCGTCACCTGCCAGATGTCGCCGCGGGCCGCGAGCGCCGCCGACGCCCGCACGGTGCCGCCGAATCGCAGGCCGCCGCTGAAAAGTCCGGGCAGCACCACCTCGAGCCGCGGCTGCCAGCGGCCGAGGTCTCCCGCCAGCGACCAATCGGCCGACAGGCCATCGGCATTGGGCGCCGGCCGCAGCAACGGCGATGCATCCTGCGCTGCGACGGCGAAGAACGCGCCGGGATTCACGATCGCCCCGCCGGTGAGCGTCATCTCGAGCCGGTCGTCGGCGGCGGCAACGATCGCGTGGGCCGAATCGACGAGCACGGCGCCTTCCGACAAGCTGCCAGCGCCTTCGGCCTCGAGTGAGATCTCCTCGTCGGACCAGGTCATCCGACCAGGGGCTGACCAGGCGAAGTTCGAGAGTCCCGCGGAGATCTTGGCGGTGGAGGCGGTGCGATCCTCCGTCGCGGCAATGTCGATCCGGCCGCGGGCGGTGCCGGTGATCTTCGTCCCGCGCAGGTCGAGCACCTCCGCCGCCTCCTGCACGAGCCTGTCGAGATCGATCGTCCACTGCATGCTCGACGACGCGGAAGTGCCGGCGGCCGAGAGTTCGACGGCCGGCGAAGCGATCCGCGCCTCTTCGACGCGGAAGGGCTCCCCTTGCACCGCCCCGCGCCGCCCGCGGAGCCAGGCGGAAAACGGTTCGTTCCAGCGCAGCTGCCGCTCCCCTTGCTCGGCCGCGAGATCCTCCGACGAGGCCCGCACCTCGAGCACCCGGTCGTGGCCGTCGGCCTTCGACACGGCGGTGAACTGCACCTGGCCGGCCGTCACCCGCACGTCGGGCCGAACGGCGAGCCCGCCCGGAATCGCGTTGGCCGCGGCGGTGAGGTCGATGTCGGCGGCGACCGCGAAATCGTCGGCGATCAACGACTCCGCCCACTCCCAGGAGGTCGTCCGCGGCAGGCCGATCCGCCCCGAGGCCTCGGCCTTGAAGAGTGGCGACGAGGCCTTGAGGCTGCGGATCGCGAGCGTGCGGCCATCGGTGGAGACGTCGAGCGGCATCTCCAGCCGATCGATCGCGAGCACCTCTTTGAGCGTGTCGGAGCGGCAGATGGCCAGCTGCGATCCAGACACCGTGCCGAAGACGCGGCTGGAGGCAGCCTGCCCCGACGGATCGTCCGCCGGGGGCAGCGTGATATCGAGCCGCAGGTCGGCGAGTCCATCGAGCAGGTGCTCATGGGCGAAACGCGTGGCCCAGACGCTCGAGATGCCAAGCGGCACGCGGGTGCCGGCGATCACCAGCGACCGTGGCGCGGCGGGAATTGCTTCGGGGCTCGACACCGACCAGCCGCCGTCGCGGGCGAGCGTGGCCGTCGCGCCGGCCGCGATCGTCGCGCGGTCGAGGCGGGCGGGAGCGGCCGCAGCAGCCGCAGGCCGCACCGCCACTTGAGCGCGGTCGCGAACCGGTTCGCCGGCATGCTGCACGCGGCCCGACACCGTCCAGCCGGCGATCTCCGCGCCGGAATGCACCGTGCCGGCCGCAACCACGTCGGTGATCCGCCACGTGTCTTGTCGTTCGAGATCGACCAATTCGACCGCGCCATCCACCACCTCCAGGTCGAACGACACTGGGAACGACTGTGCCTGCGCCATCGCGGCCAGATAGGGCGCGAGGATGTCCTCGAGGTTCGAGCCGCCACGCCGGACCTCGACGAGCGCTTCCCCGCCGACGAGCCGCACCGTGCCCAGGTGGGTCGGATCGAAGAGAATCGCGAGGAGCCCGCGATCGACCACCGCCCGCTGCACGACCACGACGGGGCGGTCGGCCCGGTCAAAGAGCACGATGTCGCGGTATTCGATCCCGCGCCACCAGGCCCATGAGGCCGATCGGCTGGCGAGCCGGCCGTCGATGCCCGCGAAGGCCAGCCGCAGCGGCTCGTCCCGCAGCGGCGTCAGCGCAATCAGATGCGGCACCAGCCAGCCGAGCGCCAGAGCGCCGACGAACCAGAAGAATCCGCGGCGGCGGCGGCGCGGCGGCCCGCCACCGAAAGCCCGGGAATGCCGCGCCATCAGGAGATCCCTCTCATGGCGGCGGATTATAGGTTTACCGGTCGCTTTCGCCGTAGGGCAGTTGGCGGCGCACGCGGGCAAAATCTGCGGGCGTGTCGACGTCGAGGAACGATTCGAGCCGCGGATCCACGGCGGCGATCTCCGCTTCCGGCACGATCGCGACGGCGGCAGCGTCGGCCGCCATCTCGTCCACGAGCCCCCGCAGGTCGCGGCGTCCCGCGGCGAGCCACGATTCGATCCGTCCGAGCAACTCGGCCCGCACCACCGACACGAGCACCTGCCGATGGCCGCCCACCAGCGGCAGCGTCCACATGGCCCCGCTCTCGCGGGCGCGGTCGATCAAGAGCCTGAGCACTTCGCGGCGGACGAGGGGCACGTCGCACGAGACGACGACGGCCAGCGGCGCGGCCTCCCCGCCGCGGGACAGCGCCGCGGCCCGGAGGCCGTCGGCGAGCCCGGCCAGCGGCCCGGACCCGGGCATGGAGTCGCGCACCACGAACGGCCGCCCGGGCAACTCCGGCACAGGCGTGTCGGGGGCGGCCACGACGATCACCTCGGCCACCTCGGCCGCGACGGCATCGACCACCCGCTCAAGCAGCGTGCGGCCGCCGGGGGCAAGCAGTTCCTTGCGGACCGGAGGGCCGCCTGCGGGCGGCTGCATCCGCCGCGAGGCTCCGCCGGCCAGCACGATGCCGATGACGCCTCGGGTCATGTGCGTAGACCGCTTCCTCCGGAAGCGGATCAGGTGTCTTGGGGTATCGAGGCAGGCTGAAGTTATCGTGGCAGGCTGAAGCCTACCCTACTTATTGAGGAAGCGGGCGATGCGGGCGAGGCCTTCGGTGAGCTTCTGCTCCGAGGCCGCGAACGACATTCGCACGTTGCCCTCCGCACCGAACGCACTGCCCGCCACGAGGGCCACGTGCTCCTCCTCGAGCAGCTTCTCGCACCAGGCGGCGCTCGTCGCGATCCCGCGCGATTGCGCGCGGGCGAGCGGCTCCCGGATGTCGAAGAACGCGTAGAAGGCGCCGCCGATCTCGGGCAGCTTCACGCCGGGGATCGCGGTGAGCGCCTTCGCGACCAAGTCACGCCGCTTCTGGAAGGCGCGGCACATATCGGCCACGCACTCCTGCGGGCCGGTGAGCGCGGCGACGGCCGCATGCTGGCTCACGCTGCAGGGATTGCTCGTTTCCTGGCTCTGCAGGTTGCCGATCGCCTTCGCGAGCGGCTCCGGGCAGATCGTCCACCCGATTCGCCAGCCGGTCATCGAGTAGGTCTTGCTCACTCCCGCGACGACCACGGTGCGGTCGGCGATGCCGGGCCTGAGCGTGGGGAACGACGGCGACTGGCGGCCGTCGAAGACGAGCTGGTCGTAGATCTCGTCGGCCACGACGGCGAGGTCGGCCTCGATCGCGATGTCGGCCAGGGCCCGCAGTTCGTCGGGCGTGTAGACCACGCCCGTGGGGTTGCTCGGCGAACAGAGCAGGAGCATCCGCGACTTGGGCGTCAGGGCGGCCCGCAGGGCCTCCGGACGCAGCTTGAAATCGTCGGCAATACTCGTTTTCAGGAGCACCGGTCGGGCGCCGGAGAGCTTGATCAATTCGGCATAGCTCACCCAATAGGGGGCGGGCACGATCACCTCATCCCCCTCGTCCAAGAGCGCCATGAATGCGTTGTGGAGGGAGTGCTTGGCCCCGTTGGAGACGACGACCTGCGCCGGCGTCACGGTGAGACCGGAGCGGCGGGAGTAGTCGGCGGCCACCGCCTTGCGCAAGTCGGGGATGCCGGCGGCGGGGGTGTATTTCGTCTTGCCTGAGCGGATCGCCGCCTCGGCTGCCTCGCAGATGTGAGGCGGCGTGGGAAAGTCGGGTTCGCCCACCGAAAGATCGATCACGTCGATGCCCGATGCCGCCATCGCCGAGGCCTTGGCCGCCATGGCCAGCGTGGCCGACGGCTCGAGCGACGCCATGCGCCGCGCCAGATGCAGACTGTTTGTCTTCTCCATGCCCGTGGTCAGAGTGCTGCTCTTTTCCTGTGAAGTTTCCTGTGAAGCTTTCCTACTTGCGTTCCTGCAAAACGATGATCGACCGCACGATGATACCACCGGCATGATGGCCAGATCGCGATCAACGACGGGAAAAATCCAAAATTTTTTTCCGGATTTCTCTTGACAGTTTTCCGCTCCATCCCTCACAACTCTTTTCGTGACGCTTGCAAGGGGCGTGTGAACCGGCAAACAGCTGCTGGAACCATGCCCGCGAAAGAGCCTCACGAGCAATTCACGAAACGTCGTCCGATCCCTTCGATAGAGTGCCCAAGGGATCGGATGTGTGGTGTGTGTCAGGGCGCTCGTGGCAAGGAGCCATATCGATGGCGAAGAAGAAGAAGAAGGCTGCCAAGAAGGTTGCCAAGAAGAAGAAGGGCCACGGCTAGTCCTTCGCCCGGCTGATCCTCTCTGAGGTTCGGCTGGGTACCGTCGACCGTTCAACTGTCGACTGTTCAGACGAGAAAGGCCGGCCCGGGCCCTTGGGCGCCCGGGCCGGCCTGATTTTTGCGCCCGGAAGCCCGCAGCGCAAGCAAGGATCAAGCGTTCTCGACTCCAACAAGCGCCGCTCTCACCCGCCCCGCGAGAAAAGCCCACTCTCCCCTCGCTCGCGCGTCGGGCTTCCGTAGCAGCCATGATGCCCGCCCCCGAACAGCCCCCGTCCCCCGCGCCGGCCATCCGTGGCGGCTTCCTCCTCGTCGCCTGTCAGGGCGGTGCCGAAGAATCGCTCTGCCACCGTCAGCAGGATGTGCTGCCGCAGGTCTCCAAGGGCGTGTGGCGTCGCGGCGCCGTGACGTTTCGGCTGCCCGAAGCCACGCCTGGCTCCCCCGGATTCGACCCGCCGGACGACTTCTTTCCCGATCTCACGTTCGCCCGCACCGTCATCCGCTCGCTCGGGCAGGCGACTGGATCGACCGAGCCGGAACTGCTCAATAACCTCCTCGCCCTCGCCGGCAAGACGTCGTGGGACAACGTGCATGTCTGGGTGCGCGCCCCGCGCGGGGCGACAGCCGAAGAGGCCGCCGCGGAGGCACGAGCCCTGCGCGCGACGATCCTAGAAGCCTTGCAGGCCCACCAACTTCTCGGGGCTGCGCGGCTCGAATCGATCCTCGACGACCCGATCGCGCGGCCGGGCGAGCTCGTCCTCGACTGCATCATCGACGAGCAGGGGGACGTCCCGGCGCAGCGGCTCTGGGTGGGCTGGCACCGCGCCCGCACGCCCCCGAGCCAGTGGCCCGGTGGTCTCTATCCCGTGACGCTACCGGCTGACAAGGTCTCGCGGGCCTGGCTCAAGCTCGACGAGGCGATCGCCACGTTCGCGATCCCGCTCGCACCGGGCCAGCGTGCCGTGGAACTCGGCTGCGCGCCCGGCGGCGCCTGCCAGCGGCTGCTCGAGGCCGGGCTTTCCGTCACCGGCATCGACCCGGCCCTGGTCGACGATCGCGTGGCCGCCCATGCGCGGTTCGAACAGCGGCGGATGCGGGCCCGCGATGTCCGGCTCAAGGAGCTGCGCGGCTTCGACTGGGTCGTGGCCGACATGAACATCGACCCCACGAGCACGCTCGAGGCGATCGAACGGGTCGTCACCGCGCCGGGCAGCCGCCCGCGGGGCATCATCGCCACGCTCAAGCTGCCGGAGTGGTCGCGGGCCGACGCGCTGCCCGAATGGCTCGCGATCTTCCGCCGCTGGGGCTACGCGCCCCAGGCGCGGCAGCTCTCGACCGGCGGCCGCGAGGTGTGCGTGATGGCCCTCAGGCGAGCGTCGCCCCGCCGTCCTCGCCATGCCACACGTCCCCGGGGTGCGTGAGGCTGCCCGAGGCCAGGTGTAGCCGGCCCGCAAGCGTCTCGATCACGATCGCGCCGTCGGAGTCGATGCCGAGGCAACGGCCGGTGATCGCTCCCTCCGCCACACGCGTATCGACGCCGCGAAACACCGTCACGTCGCGGCCCGTGAGGCCGCAGAGCGGCCGGTAGCGATCGACGAGCACGCGGGGATCGGCCGTCATCTCCGCCAAGAGCCGCAGGAACCGCGGCAGGAAGGCGACCATGAGCGGCTCCCGGGCGAGCGGCCGCCCCGCGCGATCGGGAACCGTGGCCACACGGTGGCGGATCGCGGCCGGCGCGTCGGCGGCGGAGCCGGTCGTGTTCACGCCGATCCCGAAGATCGCCCGGCCGTTCGGCGCGGTCTCGACCAGGATGCCGGCGAGCTTTCGGCCGCCGCTCTCGAGGTCGTTGGGCCACCGCACCCGCGGGTCTATTGACGGCTCGAGCGCCGCGATCGCTTCGGCCAGGGCGACACCGCAGGCGAGCGACCAGGTGGGCCGCGGCTCCGCCTGCCGCGGGGCCAAGCCCGCCACCGCGCCATCGAGCACGATGCTCGTCGTCAGGCTGCCCGGCGGCTGCCACCATCGCGCCCCGCGCCTGCCGCGCCCGAGCGACTGCCTGTCAGCCACGACCGCGGCAGGCAACGGGATGCCGGCGTCGTGCGCGATCTCGCGCGCCCGCTCCATCGTCGACCCCACCTCGTCATGGTGTTCGAACGTGGCGAGGCCGCCGTGGGAGAGCAGGGCATCGCGGTCGATCGGGTCAGCGGCGGGCATCATGCCACCCAAGTTACCCTCCCGCCGATTCGATAAGTCATGCGCCACGGCAGCGTAGGCTTCAGCCTGCCACGAAAGCCCGACGCGCAAGCGAGGAGAGTCAGGGCTTTTCTCGCGGGGCAGGTGGAAGCGTCGCTTGTTGGAGTGGAGGGCGGATGGACCTTGCTTGCGCTGCGGGCTTCCGTTCGCAAGCCAAATCTGGCAGTCCACGCAAGATCGGCACTCTGCGGCGGCAGTCTGGAAAGGGGCCGGGGCTGCGACCTTGACCCTGCGACGCCGCGATTGGTACCCCCCCGTTCCCGTGCGCCATTTTCTTGCCACATCGACAGCGTTGCTCGCTGTTCTGGTAGCCCTCTGCCAGAGCCCGGCCCGCGCACAGACGGCCGCCCTGCCGTCGCCCGCGGCCTCGTCGCTCGATCGCATCATCCCGACACAATACGGCGCGCCGCTTTCACCGCCGCCCCCCACATGGGATCCCTACGCGCCGCAAGGCTCACAGCTCTTTACGGCCCAAGCGCCGACGACCTGGGCCCCGGCGCAGGCGCCTTCGGCGCTCGGCGGCCAGCCGGGCTACCCGGGCTACTCCCCGGCCGCGCCCTCGATCATGCCCACGCAGGGCACCGCCGGATCGCCGTCGATGTTTCCCCCCGGCTATCCATCACAGAACTCGACGTTTCAGCAGACGATGCGGCTCTACCAAGGCGCGCGCGGCAGCTGGGCCTATCTCTTCGGCAACGGCCAGGGAACGAACGTCGGCGTCAATGAGCTCGACACGACCGCTACGTTCGCGGTGCCTTTCTTCCACAACTCGCCGGTGAATCTCAACCACGCGCCGCTGCTCGTCACGCCGGGCTTCGGCCTGCAACTGTGGGACGGCCCGCAGACGACGAGCAGCATGCGGGCCGACCTGCCGCCCAATACCTACGACGTCTTCGTCGATACGGCCTGGAACCCGCAGCTCTCGCCGATCTACGGCGCCGAACTCGGCATCCGCGTCGGCATCTTCACGAACTGGGATGTCCTCGTCTGGGACAGCTGGCGCATCATGGGCCGCGCGATCGGTACGGCGCGGCTGACACCGACGATGACCGGCAAGCTCGGCATCATCTACCTCGACCGCAACCTCGTGAAGCTCTTGCCGGCCGTCGGCATCACGTGGACCCCCGACGCCGACAGCCGCTACGACATCTTCTTTCCCGCGCCCAAGGCGGCCCGCCGGTTCACGAATATGGGCCGGCATTCCGTCTGGGGCTTCCTGGCGGGCGAGTACGGCGGCGGCGCCTGGACCTTCCGCCGCATGACCGGCCAGATCTCACCCTTCGACTACAACGACGTCCGCATTTCGCTCGGCACGGAGTTCGTCCCGCAGACGCCGACGGGGCTCGCCGGCAGCTTCGAGGTGGGCTACGTCTTCGCCCGCCAGCTCTTCTTCGTCGACGGCCCGCCGCAATACCAGAACCTCAACGACACGCTGATGCTGCGGCTCGGCCTGGCCTACTAGTTTCACGAGAGGCCGTATCGTGTGGAGGATTCCCTGCCTCGTCGCTGCCCTCTTGATCGCGAGACTCGGCAGCGCGCGGGCCGACGAGGCGATCGTGCCGCTGCCGCCGGTCGAGCAGGGCGTCTTCGAGCGGATCAGGCTGGCGGCGCTCGGCAACGTGCGGCTGGCGGCCTTCGGCGATCCACAGGATCTCTCCGAGCCGCTCCTGCCCGACGATGTCGCGCCGCCGGGGCAGCCGCGGCAGGAGTTCGAGCCGCCCGCGGGCAGAAAGCTGCCCCCTGGCGCGAAGCCCGGCGCACTGCAGCAGGTGATCTTCACCGCCACCGAACTGCCGCGGTTCGGATCCGATGGCCTCGGGCTCACGACGCTCGACACGAGCCTGACGATCGGCATGCCGGCGCCCACGGTCGATTCGCCGCTGCTCGTCACGCCCGGCTTCGGCACCACGCTCGTCGATGAATCGGGCGGTGCGATGGACCCGGGCCTGCCGGCGCAGCTCTATGAATCGTGGCTGCAGGCGCGGTGGATGCGGAAGGTGGGAACGAAGTTCGGTGTCGACCTCGCCGTCGCCCCCGGCTGGTACAGCGACTTCGCCAACGACACGCCGCAGGCCCTCCGGATCACCGGCCACGGCTTTGGCGCCTACGAGGCCAACAAAGACCTGCGGATCGTCGCCGGCCTGATCTACCTCGACCGCTACGACGTCAACATCCTGCCCGCCGGTGGTCTCATCTGGACGCCCTCCGATGATCGCCGGTTCGAGCTCCTCTTCCCGCGGCCGCGTCTCGCCTGGCGGGTGCAGGAGACCGCGAAAGCAGCGCAGTGGGTCTATCTCGCCGGCGAGTTCGGCGGGAACCAGTGGGCCGTGCGACGCGACAGTGGCGCGAATGACGTCGTCGTCTACCACGACTACCGGCTCCTCGCCGGCTGGGAGCGCCGGCCAGCCGACCTCGGCATCTCGTGGCGCGTCGAAACCGGCTGGGTCTTCGGCCGACTCGTCGAGTATTACATCACCGACACGGCCGACTACCGGCCGAGCGACACGCTCATGGTGCGCGCGGGCGTGTGGTACTGACTTCACGGAAAGTCTTGGCATCCTGCCAAACTTTCCTTGGCGGGCTCCGCCCGCTGGCGCGAACCCGGCCCTCCGGGCCTGAAGTAGGACAGGCTTCAGCCTGTCAATGACGGAGACAGGCTGAAGCCTGTCCTACTTCAGTTGCAGTTTTCGCAGCGGCCCTTGAGCAGCACTTCCGTCACGGAGCGGGTGCCCCGCGGCTTGGCGGGCTTCGCGGGCTTGGCAGGCTTGCCAACGGCGCCCGGCTTCGGCGTGATCGCCACGTTGACGTCGTCCAAGCAGGAAACCTCGCCACAGGTCGTGCAGAGGAAATGCGGGTGGTCTTCACCCTTCGCGCCCGCATGCGCATGCCGGCGGATCTCGAACCGCCAGACATGGTCGCCAAGTTCCACCCGCGAGACGAGTCCGGCATCGGTGAGCTCGGTCAGGTTGCGGTAGATCGTCGCCCGGTCAAATCCCTTGTCGGCGAGGGCATCGGACACCTCCGCATGGGTCTCCGGACCCCGAGACCGCAGCAGGTGCTGCATGACGGAGAGCCGCGCTGCGGTGCACCGCAGCCCCGCACCGCGGATGCTCGCCTGGACCGCCTCGACGCTCGAGTCGTCGGCGGAAGACTTTGCACGAGAACGTGTCATGCCCGCAGTGTACACCAGGGACGACTAGGCCACGCCCACCCCCGCGAGTAGGTCGACGACTGCACCCATGAAGGCGGGCAGGTCGGCCGGTTTGCGGCTCGAAACATGGTGCCGATCGACGACCACCTGCGTGTCCTCCCAGATCGCCCCGGCGTTCATGAGGTCATCCTTGATGCCCGGGCTGCCGGTCACACGAACGCCCCGGTAGACGCCCGCTGAAATCGGAATCCAGCCGCCGTGGCAGATCGCGGCCACGAGCTTGCCGTGAGCGGAGAACTCCCGCACGAGGTCGAGCACTTTCTCGTCGCGGCGGAGCTTGTCGGGCATCCAGCCGCCGGGAATCAGGATGCCGTGGAAATCGGCGGCCTCCATGTCGGCGATCGCCGCGTCGCTCGTGCAGGGGTAACCGTGCTTGCCGGAATAGGTGCGGCCCTGCAGCGAGCCGGCCACCGTGACATGGGCACCCGCCTCCTCCAGTCGCAATTTCGGATACCAGAGCTCGAGGTCTTCGTAGTCGTCGCCCACGAGGGCGAGGATGCGGATGCCATCGAGCGGGCGGTGGGCCAGGGGGTGGGGATGGGCGGGCATGGTCGGATTCTCCTCTAGAAACAACGGGGCATGGGGGATCGGGAGTCCGGTTCCAGATGACACATTGTCGCGGCGCAAGTGGCCGAAGGCGAGGCCCCCCAACTCACCCCCACCTCAAGGTGGTTCGCGCCACCGCCGGCCGAGCCCGTGATAGCACCGCCGGCAGCCCACTTTTCAGCGGGTTTCCGTGCGGCCTGAAAAACCTGCTTGACGGATGAGGGCCTCACGCTACATTCACGCCCCGGCCATATGGAGTGGTCGGCGGCCTGACGGCCACTAGATATTGCGATAGCATGCAGAAGGAGCTGCTTTCTCTCGATCGCGATGATGCCGCTTTTTTCGGCGTCTGAACCCCTCAAGCGACACCTGCCGCACGTTCGATATCGGTTGCAGGGACGCTATACGGAAGTATACTTTTTCGTTCGACACTTTATTCCCGCAAGGAGCACCCCTCATGGCAGCGTTCGAACCGTCCGCAGGCTTCGCCCCCGCAGCGTCGAGCCCCCCGTCCTCCGGCAGCCAGACGCCCGCCGCCCGCCAGCCGCTCGAGGTGCACCCGACGTTCTGCCCGGTCGACGTGGACAGCCCGTTCGACACCACCGAATGGGAGCTGCGGACGGCGGCGATCAAGGGGGAGGACGGCAAGGTGCTCTTCGAGCAGCCGGCGTGTGAGATTCCCGCCGCCTGGAGCCAGCTGGCCACCAATGTCGTCGTGAGCAAGTATTTCTACGGTGAGATCCACACGCCCGAGCGGGAGCACTCCGTCAAGCAGCTCGTCCACCGCGTCGCCCGCACGATCGCCGACTGGGGCATCGCCGACGGCTACTTCAAGACGAAGCAGGACGGCGAAAACTTCTACCGCGACCTGGCCTGGCTCTGCGTGCACCAGCACGGCGCCTTCAACTCGCCGGTCTGGTTCAACGTCGGCCTCTATCACCAGTACGGCGTGAAGGGTGCCCCCTGCAACTGGCGGTGGGACGAGGCGAAGCGCGACGTCGCGATGCCCGACAACCCCTACGAATATCCGCAGGGCAGCGCGTGCTTCATCCAGAGCGTGCAGGACAACATGGAAGACATCATGGAGCTCGCTCGCAGCGAGGCGATGCTCTTCAAGTTTGGCTCGGGCACCGGCACCGATCTCTCCACGCTCCGCAGCCAGCGGGAAAAGCTCGCCGGTGGCGGCAAGCCCTCCGGCCCGCTCTCCTTCATGCGGGTCTACGACCAGGTGGCCGCGGTGGTGAAGAGCGGCGGCAAGACCCGCCGCGCCGCCAAGATGCAGTCGCTCAAGGTCACGCACCCCGACATCATGGAATTCATCGAGTGCAAGTCGAAGGAGGAGAAGAAGGCTCGCGTCCTCATCGAGAAGGGGGGCTACGACTCCAACTTCAACGGCGAGGCCTATAGCTCGATCCTCTTCCAGAACGCCAATCTCTCCGTCCGCCTCACCGACGACTTCATGGAAGCCGCCGACCGCGACGACACCTGGACCACGCGTTGGGTGACCGATTCCACGAAGGCCGGCCCAAGCTTCAAAGCCCGCGAGGTGATGAACCGCATGGCCGAGTGCGCCTGGCAGTGCGGCGATCCCGGCGTGCAGTACGACACGACCATCAACCGCTGGCACACCTGCCCGAATTCGGGCCGGATCAACGCCTCGAATCCGTGCTCCGAATACATGTTCCTGGACGACACGGCCTGCAACCTGGCCAGCATCAACCTGATGAAGTTCCGCAAGCCCGACGGCCACTTCGACGTGGAGCGGTTCACGGCGGCCTGCCGGGTCTTCTTCGTCGCCCAGGAGATCCTGGTCGACCATGCCAGCTACCCCACGAAGCGGATCGCGAAGAACAGCCATCTCTTCCGGCCGCTCGGCCTCGGCTACTCGAACCTCGGCAGCCTGCTCATGGCCGACGGCCTCGCCTACGACAGCGACGCCGGCCGGGGCCTCTGCGGCGCGATCACGGCGATCCTCCACGGCTCGGCCAACCGGACGAGCGCCGAACTCGCCGCGGCCGTCGGGGCGTTCGAGGGCTTCGCGATGAACCGTGAGCCGATGCTCAACGTGATGCAGATGCACCGCGATGCGGTGGAGAAGATCGACCGCACGTGCCCGAAGTATCTGCACGATGCCGCCCGGAAGATCTGGGACGACGTGCTCGCCGGCGGACGCCGCCACGGCTACCGCAACGCCCAGGCGACGGTGCTCGCGCCCACCGGCACGATCTCCTTCCTGATGGATTGCGATACGACCGGCATCGAGCCCGACATCGCGCTGGTCAAGTACAAGCAGCTCGCCGGCGGCGGCATGCTCAAGATCGTCAATCAGACGGTGCCGCTCGCGCTTCGCACGCTCGGCTACGACGAGCCGACGGTCGAGGCGGTGCTCGCCTACATCGACAAGAGCGACACGATCGAAGGCGCCCCCGGCCTCAAGGACCAGCATCTGCCGGTCTTCGACTGTGCGTTCAAGCCGCGGCTCGGCAAGCGGAGCATCGCCTGGGAGGCACACGTGAAGATGATGGCTGCGGCGCAGCCCTTCATCTCGGGCGCCATCTCCAAGACCGTGAACATGCCCCGCGAGACGACGCCGGCCGACATCGCCGGCTCCTACATGGAGGGCTGGCGGCTCGGCCTCAAGGCCCTGGCCATCTATCGCGACGGCTCGAAGGAAAGCCAGCCGCTCAACACGAGCACCGAGGCCGACAAGACCGCTGCCAAGGTGACGGCGGCCCCGCGGCGTGAGCGTCTCCCCGACACCCGCCGCAGCGTCACCCACAAGTTCAACGTGGGCGGCCACGAGGGCTACATCACGGTGGGCCTCTATGACGACGGCCGCCCGGGCGAGCTCTTCATCACGATGGCGAAGGAGGGCAGCACGATCGGCGGCCTGATGGACGCCTTCGGCACCGCGGTCTCGATGAGCCTGCAATACGGCGTGCCGCTCGAGGTGTATGTGAAGAAATTCTCACACACGCGATTCGAGCCGTGGGGCTACACGAAGAACCCCGACATCCCCGTGGCGAAGAGCCTCGTGGACTATCTCTTCCGCTGGATGGGGACGGAATTCATCCCGGGCTATCGCGAGGCGAATCGGCCCGGCGGCTACGGCGGCGGCGAGGAGGCCGCCGCGGGTGACGATACCGAAACAGAGCGGAAGCCCGCCGCCACGATGGCGAGCGGGCTGGCCGATGGCCAAGGAAAGGCCACTGTGAGCAGCGTCGCCGCGGCCAAGGCCAAGCATGCCCCCGGCACCAATGGGTCGGCGACCGTGAAGAAGGCGTCCTCGGCCGCCTCCGAACGGGCCGCGCTGCTCGAGAAGGCGGGCCTGAAGATGGCGGTCGACCCCAATGCGAGTCCGGCCGACCGGCAGAGCCAGTTTGCCAAGTTCCAGATCGACGCCCCCGCCTGCGACAACTGCGGGTCGATCACGGTCCGCAACGGCAACTGCTACCTCTGCCACAACTGCGGCAACTCGATGGGGTGTAGCTAGATTCACGCAAAACATCGGCATCCTGCCGATTTTTGCTTGGCGAGCTCCGCTCGCTGGTGCTGACCCGGCCCTCCGGGCCTAGCGCCGGCGCGCGGTGGGAGTGATCCTGACGGTTGTGAGCCGAGGCTGGAAAACCATTGCAGCCGCGAACGGAATCTGGACGAATGACTGGGCATCGACATTCGACCTGTGTCCGCGTTCCGTCGGAGGTGCCAACCCCAAAGCGTTGATCCGGATCCTTGAAAAGCGGGTGCTTGCACCCGCCCGATCCGCATCAGTTTCGCAATGTTCTACCCCGTTCGCAGGCGGACGACAGGTTCGATCCATCGGAAGGCCGTGGCAAGCCCAAGCTGCCACGGCCTTCCTCTTTTTCTTCCCCAAGTAGGACAGGCTTCAACCTGTCTCCGCTGCGGCCGCCTTCCAGCCTGCCGGTCGTAGGGCCTCTGCCGGCTGGGCGGGCTGGGCAACCGTCGCGGTTTGCCGCGACGCTGCGCTGGAATTAGCATGACGTCGGTTTGTGGCGTAGCGTCGTATAGCGGCTTTGAAGCCCTGCGATTCGTTCCCTTCCCTTCGAGGTGATCCCGTGCGTCGTTGGATGCGTGTTCTGCTGGTGGGCGTTCTCGCGTTGCTCGTGTCGATCGACTCGGCCTCGGCGTGCCGGTTCCTGCGCAACCGCTGCCGCCCCCGTTGCCGAACGGTCGCCTGCTACCGTCCGCGTCCAACCGCCTGCCAGCCGGCTGCCGACGCCTGCAGTCCGTGCGGGGCGCCCGAGGAGATCGTCACGATCGGCACCCCGCAGTGCTGCGTGCCCGCCGACGGGTCGGCCCATGCCGAGATCGTGGAGCCCGCGACGGACAGTGTCGTCGAGACCGTGATCGAGCCGCCGGCGGCCGTCGTCGCGAAGCCCGCCCCGGCCGTGCCACCGTCAGCTGTCGAAAAGCCGATGCCTGCTCCGCTGACGCCCGTGCCGGTCGCGCCTGCCTCCGCCGAACAGCCGGTGCCAGCGCCCCAGTTCAAGACCGCCAAGGAGATTCTCGAAGAGTCCGCGGCCAAGGAGGCTGCTGAGAAGGCCGCTGTCGAGAAGGCCGCTGCGGAAAGGGCGGCCGCAGAAGCGAAGGCCCAGCGGGCCGAGGACGTGCTGGCCGCAGAGGATTCTGCCAAGCCGGCCGCCGAAGAACCAGCAAAGCCGATCGAAACGCCAAAGCCTGTCGTCGAGGAGATGCCAGAGGAGGAACCGGCGACGGAGGAGCCCGAACCCATCGAAGAGGAGCCCGCCGAGGAACCCGCGGAAGAAGAGTCTGCAGCGGAGGCGCCCGCCCCGAAGAAGGCTGCCGACGAGGCGCCTGCCGAGGAAGACGAGGAGAACCTGTTTGACGAAACGAATGACGACGCTGGCGAGAATGCCGAGCCTGCCGCGGAACCGGCTGAAGAATCGCCGGCCGACGAGGCCGTGGAAGACCCGGCCGATGCGCCCGCTGAAGAAAAGCCCGAGGAGCCCAAGGCCGAGGACGACCCGTTCGCTGGCATCCTGCGGGCCCCGAACGAGCCGGTCCGCCGCTGGATCGACAACACGGGCCTGCACGAAACGGTCGGCCGGCTGGTCGAGGTGCATCCGGATCACATCCGGATTCTCAAGGCCAATGGCCGCCACGCGACGGTGCCCTTCACCCGGCTCAGCCACCATGACAAGGACTACGTGACCGCCACCGGCGCGCGGATCGCCGCCGAACAGCG
>JBIIOK010000033.1:0-21114 GCA_044336985.1 Pirellulales bacterium
CTGCCGAAGCAAGCCCACGATCTGCTCTGCACTGCGTCGCTTCTTCATCCGAGAACCCTTTCCAACCCCACCTGGGGCACGAGGATTCTCTCACAAGACCTGGCTCAAGATTTGGGGAGGGGGTCAACCTACGCCAATTCGGCAAGGAGTGGCAGTCAGGGACAGAGGGCTGCAAAACCTCTGCCTCTCGGCGCTCGTGGAGGTTCTGGGGCTGCACCGGGGCGGCTTCGTCACCGAGCGACTAGCGGGAACGCTGCAGGATCGCGAATCGACTGCACCGACAAGTCGATGTCCAGTTGCCCCCAATAAAGATGGTCGGCCGTTGGTCTCACGACCGCAGAGATTTGGTCGATGGTGGCATGCCGAAACCACGGAAAGTGTTCGAACGGCAAGAACAGTTCTTCCGTATCGAGCAGCACCCACAGCCCATGCTGGGACACGTGAGAAATCTCAGCCGCCAAAGTACTTGTTCCAGGCATCGACGATCTCCTGCAAGTGTTCTACGACCAACTGTTTCGCCTCGCCGACCAAGTGATCCGCGAGTCCAGTCTGTTTCGCGAGCTCAACGTGCGGCGCGAGCCAGAACTTCGCCTCCCCGTCCGGATGCGACACATGGACGTGCATCCGCGTCTCCTCGCGAGAGAAGAAAAAGAAGCGATATGGTCCCTGGCGAAAAACTGTCGGCGTCATGATACAGGACCCTGAATGTGACAGGCGACGCCCGTACGGCGCACCTCGCGAAGCAGTGGGCTGTCGCCCTGCTCATACTCCTCGCGTACCAGCGGCTTCACGCTCACGCGGCGACCGAGCCTGAGGGCGATCGGATACACCGCCGCAATTCCCTGCTCCAATTCTTCACCGTAGTCGCCGGTCAGAGTCTCGAGAACGGCCAACACGTCGATGTCGCTGTCTGGCTCGGCATTCCCCCGAGCCTCGGAGCCGAACAGGACAACCGTGCGCAAGCGGTCGCCGTAGGCCGCCGACAGTCGTTCCTTAAGTTCATCGATTACAAGGGACGCGATCAAGGGATTTTCCTCGGCCAGCAGTTGCGAGATTGATTCTACCGCCACAAGCGTGCGGCCTCCTGCGGCTCCCTGCGAAGTTCCCGCTGCGTCGGATTCTGCGTCGCCTTCCAACGCCATCCCCCGCTTTCCCGCAGGAAAACACACTTGTGCGTGATCCTACTCGGGGAGCTTGTGGTGCGCGGGTATGGCTTCCGACGATCCGTCTTTCCAGCGTGGCAGGCCGCTTGCCCGCCTCGCTACCGGTAGAGCGGCAGGGCTGCGATCCGACGGTCGATCTCGTCGAGCAATCGCCGCGTTTCGGCACCGCCGATTCCGCCATAGTCTGCTTGCAGCTGATCTCGGGTGATGCCTTCCGGGAGACCGGCGAGTGACGGCAGCAGGTCGGCGACCTCGACGCCCCGCCGCACACGGTCTTGCATGGCATGCGCCGATTTCGGGTCCCGCGTGGCCACGGCCGTCAAGCGAATGCCGGCCGTGTTCGCCGCCATGTCGACGAATGAAAATCCCGACCCGCCAGGCGTGGAATCCATGGCCTCCTTGGACAGGCCCACTGCCAGCGACCGCTGCTCGTCGGCGAGTACGGCGAGGGCGGCACTGACCCAGAAGTGCTGCGAGAGATCGGCGCGGCCACCGAGTTGGATCCGTTGCCGAAGCCTGGTCCGCTCGTCGCCCGTCCCCAAGTCGAGATCGCGGCCGCCGACACGGGCCACGTTGTCGTCGCCGAGGATCTTCCCGAGCGCCAGGATCGCCGCCCGGTTGGGGAGCACTGCGTCGGTGCCGTGCGAGTTGTCCTCGGCATACGCAAACGCGATCTCGAGCAGCCGGAGAAATCCTTCGTCTCCGTCGGGCACGTCGGCCGCCGCCTGAAGCACGTGCCGCGCCGTCCCCTGCCACGTTTCGTACAAGTCGTCGGAAACGCGGGTGGAAACGCCCCACGCTGCAATCCCACACGTGACCACGACCAGGGCGGCGAGAGCGGCCCAGTTGCGCCGCAGTGCCAGGCCCGCGAGCGCCCCGAGGAACGAGACGACGACGATGAACACGAGCTGCTTCCAAATCGGCATCGCTCCGAAATTGATCCGCTTGGCCACCACGGCCAAGAGCGGCGCGCCGACGAGCACGCAGGCAGTCGCAGACCATGAGCGCCAGCCCGAGAGCGCGATGGCGAGCAACACGCCCACGAATCCGACCCCGGCCCCTCGCAGCAGCGCCGTGGCCACGAACCGTGCCTGCGGATCGCTGAGCCCGCCCACTCGGCTGGCCAGCCGCACCGCCCACCCCGGCGCGCCCAGCGGCCGTGGGTCGGGAAGCACGCAGAGCATCAGGAGCCAGAGCACGAGTGCGCCGGTGGCGATGCGGGATGCCGAGAAGTTTCGGGAGTGGATGGCTATCGGAACCATAGGCTGCGTTCCCCTTGGTGGCAAACGATCATTCGCCTCCATACACTCTCACATTCTCCGATTGCTCGGCTACCCATGTCGGGAGAGCCGCCCAGTCCACCCTGGAACGAAAGCCGACCCTATGACCACCAGACGCCAGTTCGTGCAGAGCCTTCCGGCCTTCGCCGTGGCGGCCAACATGCTCAACAACGACACGGCCGCGGCGGCCCCGGCCCCGGTCGCCCCGGCTGCGGGTCACTTCCATCCCAAGGGCAAGCCGCCATCGGAGTTCACGAAGGCGGTGCTGCGGAAGGCGCGGCAGGCTCTGCCGTTCGAGGACACCCGTGACTTCGACGAGCAGCGGAAGGGGCTGATCGCCCCGATGAAGGACCTCACGATCAAGACCGATGCCGGGGACGTCGTGTGGGACATGACGCGGTTTCAGTTCCTCGACCAGAAGGACGAATTCGACACCGTGCATCCCTCGATGCATCGGATCGGCCAGCTCAACAACAACTACGGCCTGTACGAGGTCATTCCTGGCATCTACCAAGTCCGCGGGCTCGATCTCGCCCAGACGACATTCGTGCGCGGAAAGACCGGCTGGATCGTGTTTGACTGTCTCGTCACGGCCGACGCCATGCGGGCCGCCTGGAAGCTCTTCCAGGAACACAAGGGGGAAGGGCTGCCGGTCACGGCGGTCGTCTACTCCCACTCCCACGGCGACCACTGGGGCGGCGTTCGCGGCGTGGTCGACGAGGCCGATGTCCGCGCCGGCAAGGTGCAGATCTTGGCTCCCCGTGACTTCATGGACTACTCGATCTCGGAGAACGTCTTCGCTGGCAACGCCATGAACCGGCGGCTCTTCTACCAATACGGTGTGCTCCTGCCGGTGAGCCCCTACGGCTACGTCACCCAGGGGCTCGGCCATGCCATCTCCCGGGGCACGTCCGGCCTGATCGCCCCGACCCGCATCGTGGAGAAAGACCTCGAGGAGATCGAGGTCGACGGCGTCCGGATGATCTTTCAGAACACGCCCAACACCGAGGCCCCGTCGGAGATGAACACCTACATCCCCGACATGAAGGCCCTCTGGATCGCCGAGAACGTCTGCGCGACGCTCCACAACATCTACACGCTCCGCGGCGCGCTCGTGCGGGATGCCCTCAACTGGTCGAAGTACATCAACGAGGCGCTCTACCGCTTCGGCCAGGAGGCGGTGGTGATGTTCGGCGCGCACCACTGGCCTCGGTGGGGAAACGACCGCGTCCAGGAGATCCTGCGCGGCCAGCGGGATCTCTACGCGCACTTCAACAACCAGGTGCTCCACCTGGCCAATCAGGGCGTCACGGTCAATCAAGTTCACAACGTCTACGCGCTGCCCAAGAGCCTCGAACAGCGGTGGGACTGCCGCGGCTACCACGGCTCGGTGCCGCACAACGCTCGGGCGGTCGTCAATCGTTATCTCGGCTACTGGGACTGCAATCCGGCGACCCTCATCCCGCTTTCGCCCGAGGACTCGGCGCCCATGTATGTCGAGATGATGGGGGGCACAGACAAGATCCTGGCCAAGGCCAGGCAGCTGCACGACAAAGGCGAATATCTGCTGGCCTCGGAGATCCTCGACAAGCTCGTGCATGCCGAGCCCACAAACCAGGTGGCCAAGGATCTGCTCGCCGACGTGTTCGAGCAGATCGGCTACCAGCAGGAGAACCCCGGCCTGCGCAACAGTTTCCTGGCGGGCGCCTACGAGCTTCGCGAGGGGGTTCCCGAGGGTGCCTCGCCCAAGTCGAGCGGTCCCGACGTGATCAGAGCGATGAGCACGGAACTGTTCCTCGACTTCCTCGGCATCCGGATGGACAGCCGCAAGGCCGAAGGGATGAGGTTCACGATGAACCTGATCACGCCCGACAACGGCGAGAAGTTCGTGGTGGAACTCGAGAACGCCACGCTCACGAACCTGCCGGGCTTCCTCGCCACGAAGCCGGATCTCACCCTCACGATCAACCGCAAGGATCTCGAGCAGACGATGACCGGGGCCAAGACGCTCGAGGCCCAGATCAAGGACGGCACGGCGAAGGTCGAGGGCGACGTCTCCATCCTGGCCAAGCTCGCGGCGACGATGGTGGACTTCGACCCGCGATTCGAGATCCTGCCTGGCACCCGGGGCAAGGAGGAGGTCCTCCACGCCAACGCCTACGAGGCGGTGCCCGGGAAGTCGATCCCCGAGTGACGGGCGGCCGGCATAAGTCGCCCAACCGGATTTGTTGACGCAGTCGGCACGATCGGCCGATGAGCAACGTCAGAGGAGTTGCTCCATCCACGGGGGAGGCCTGCGCGCAGGTTCCCACATTCCGCGGTCTGCCCACGCTGCCACGAGCCGGCCCGGCTCGAGCGCGTGCCGCCATCGCAGAAACACTGCATCATGCCCGCTGCCATGCGAGAGCGATCCGTTTTCAGGCCCGTCCGCGGCTGCCTGGCGATCGCCGCCTGTCTCGCCTTGGCCGCCGGAGTACCGCCTCTTGCCCGGGCCACCGAGCCTGCCACGGCCGACATCGGTGTCGAGGCGATTCCGCCGCCGGTGCCCGAAGCGTGGGAGGCCGAGTTCGCCGGCGCGGGAGCGTCGTGCACTGGCTGCACCGGCGCCGGCTCCGCCTGGCGCGGGGACCGGTTCCACGTGGACTACGACAACGGGTTTGCCATTCTGCCGAACGATCCCGACGCGACGCCGTTCTCGCTCCGGATTCGCAACCAAAACATGTTCCGCTACGACGGCTTTTCCCGAGCCGATCCCTCGTGGACCGACAGCGCGGGCAACACGATCCCCATCAACAACTCGAACTACTTCGGCATCCCGCGCGGACGCTTGATCTTTTCAGGCGACGCGTTGATGCCCCGGCTCTCGTATCTCTTGAACATCGACTACAACTCGGTCACCAGCCAGCCGATCGGTTTCCGAGCGTTTTGGTTGAGCTATCGGTTCAGCAAGGCCCTCGAACTCTACGTCGGGCAGTCCAAGGTGCCCGGTTCGCGGGAGTGGATCGAGAGCGCGTTCGCGCCGCTCCAGAGTGCCGATCGCACCATGGCAACCACCTTCTTCCGCCCCAGCTTGAGCCAGGGCGTCTGGCTCATGGGCGAGCCGCTCGACAGCTTCTATTACCACGCCATGATGGCGAACGGGTTCAACACGCTGAACCTCCTGCCAGAGGAACTCAACAACCGCTTCGCCTGGTCGGGATCAGCCTGGTGGGAGCCATGGGGCGAGTTCGGCCGCGGCTACTCCGATCTCCAGCACCACGAGGAGGCCGCGGTCCGGCTCGGTGGCTCGTACACCTTCGCGTTGGGCAGCGGCAGCCAGGCCGCGAGCGATGCCGTCGAAAACTCCCCTGTTCGCCTCTCCGACGGCACGATCATCACGACGCCGGGTGCACTCGCCCCCGGCGTCACCTTGCAGTCGTACGACATCTCGCTGGCGGCGATCGACTGGGCCTGGAAGTACCGCGGCTTCGGCCTGTCGTCGGAGATCTATTTTCAGGACCTGCTCAACTTCGTCGGCACCGGACCGCTGCCGATCACCTCCACCTCGGCATTCGGCGGCTTCGTCAAGGGCGGCTGGTTCGTCGTGCCTCGCGAGACAGAGTTGTACGCCCGCTCGTCGTACGTCACCGGCGCCTACGGCTCGGGCTACGAACTTGGCGGAGGATTCAACCAGTTCTTCCTCCCGGGGAAGGACAACCTCTTCTTCACCTTCGACGCCGCCTGGCTGGAACGCTCTCCCGCAGGCCAGAACCGCACCGGCTTCGTGGCGGGCCAGACCGGTCTGCTCGTTCGTGCCCAGATCGTCGCCGTCTTCTGAGGAAAGTGAATCATGACGCGTGCCCACATCTCGCTCACCCTCGGCCTGCTGTTGTCGGCAGCGGCGACGTTCAGTTGTGCCCAGGAAACTGCCGGCACCGACGAGCAGGTCGTCACCGAACGGCTCGCGTATCCGTATTCCATCGACCTTCTCCCCGACGATCCGGCCGCACCGCCGTTCGAGGCAGCGCCCGGTGCGGCCGTAGGGCCACCCCAGCACGGTGGCGATGCGTTCGGCCCCAAGACGGTCACCGGCGACCTCTTCGATCGCTGGCTGTCGACCAAGGAATCGGGCATCACGTTCGGTGGTCGGATCACGCAGTTCGCCTTCGGGCTGGCGGGCGGTATCGATCAGCCCGTGCCGCCTCCGCTCGGGCAAGGCGACGTCTTCAAGTACACCGGCCGGAGCGAATACGACGCCGTCTTCGATCTCGAGAAATTCGGTGGCCTGCCCCACGGCCGCCTGCTCGTGCGGGCCGAGCAGTGGTATGGCGAGTATGGCAACGTCTCACTGCGGGCGGGCACCTTCACGCCGCCGGTGTTTCCCGCGCTCCTGCCGCCGCGGCCGAACAACCCGGGCGTGCCTTACATCACGAACTTTCTGTTCACGCAGCCCCTGTCGCCAAACTGGGTCGTGTTCGGCGGCAAGAAAGACGTGCTCGGCTCCTTCGACCAAGACGTCTTCGCCGGCGGCGACGGCACCGATCAGTTTGTTAACCAGGCGCTCATCGCCAATCCGCAGTTCCTGCTCGGGATGCCCTACTCCTTCTTCACCGCCGGCGTCGTCTCGCCCCGCGACTGGGGCGGCATGGCGATGTTCGTCATGGATCCCAAGAACCGCACGGCCGACTTCATGCAGTTCGGCGACCTGTTCAATGAAGGGATCATCATCGGCGGCGAAGTGAAGGCGAAGACGATGTTCTTCGATCTGCCGGGGCAGCAGCACGTGGGCGGTGTCTGGAAACACCAGGAGCAGCTCGATCTGCGGTTTGCGTTCACGCCGCCAGAGCCCGGCTATGAGCCCGGCTACGGGCCACCTGCAGCCGGACCGCGGACGCGCTGGGACTCCTGGCTCGTCTACTACGGCTTCGACCAGTACTTCGTCCGCTACACTGACGATCCGGACCGCGGCTGGGGCCTGTTCGGCCGGGCCTCGATCGGCGACGGCAACCCCAACCCGGTCCAATATTTCCTGAGCACCGGTATCGGTGGCTTCAGTCCGCTGGGCCAGCGGCGCGGCGACACGTTCGGGCTCGGCTGGTTTCTGGTGGGGGCGAGTGACCAGTTCGGCCCAGTGCCCGAGGCCCTGCTTGGCCCGCGAGACGGCATGGGCGTCGAATGGTTTTACAACATCCAGGCCACGCCCTGGCTCAACATCACGCCCGACCTGCAGTGGATCCGCCCGGGCCTGGGGGCGATTTCGACCGACAATGCCTTCGTGTATGGCGTCCGTGCCAACGCGACCTTCTGACACCTGCGAGGTGCCCTGATCAGTTGGCCTGTCCTTCCGACATCAGCTTGATCACATCGTCTACGTTGAACTTCGCTGGCTTCTGCCGCATCGGAAACTCCGCGAACGACTTCAGGAAGTTTCCGACGATCGCCTGCGTCGGCACCGCCACCCATGCCCGCTGCAGGGACCAACGGTTGTAGTTATTCGAGTCGGTGTCGGCCCGTTCGAATGGATCCGAACGCAGGTTGAACAGCTTTGGGGCCCGCAGCATGACGAACGGCTCGGTCCAGACCTGCAGTTGCCTGGCCCGCTGCTCGGCAAAGACGAGTTTCCATTGCTCACGACGCAGCGAGACCAGCTGGGCGTCGTCGCTAAAATAGAAGAACTCCTTCCGCGGCCCCTCGGCCGTTTCGCCCCTGAGGTGCGATAGGAAGTTGTAGCCATCCAGATGAGCCTTGTAGGTCGTGCCTTCAATCTGATGCCCCCTCAGCAGTTTGTCCTTGATGTCGGGCTCGCCGACGGCTGCCAGCAACGTCGGCACCCAATCCAGGTGCGACATGATCTGGTTCGAAACACTCCCCGCCTTGATCGTGCCAGGCCAGCGGACCAGTCCCGCTACCCGGTAGCCACCTTCCCAGTTCGTATTTTTTTCACTGCGAAACCAGGTGTTGCCACCGTCCGGCCATTCGTTGAAGTGCGGGCCGTTGTCGCAGGTGTAGATCACGATGGTGTCGTCGGTGATCTTCAGCTCGTCGAGGAGATCAAGGAGTTGGCCGACGTGGTTGTCGTGCTCCTTCATGCCATCTGCATAGAGCCCCAGCCCCGTGACGCCCTGACTTTCCTTCTTGAGATGCGTGTAGAAGTGCATGCGAGAGGTGTTCATCCACGCCATCCACGGCTTGCCTGCCTCGTGGTTCTTGCGAATGAACGTCTTCGTGCGATCGAGGAACTGCTCGTCCACCGTTTCCATCCGCTCGCGCGTGAGTGGGCCGGTATCCTTGATGATTTGCTTGCCGACTCGGCCAAACCGCGGATCCTCCGTCGAGTCGTCCGTCTTCGAGGCTGTCGTGTCGAGCACGCCACGGGGCCCGAATCGCGCACGAAACGCCGGGTCCTTCGGGTAATCCTCGTTCTCCGGCTCCTCCTCGGCATTGAGGTGGTAGAGGTTGCCGTAAAACTCATCGAAGCCATGAACGGTCGGGAGAAATTCATTGCGGTCGCCAAGGTGATTCTTGCCAAACTGGCCCGACACGTAGCCGTGCGGCTTGAGCAGTTCGGCGAGCGTCGGATCCTTGGGCGAAATGCCGATGGAGGAACCGGGCAGGCCGACCTTCGTCAAGCCCGTGCGAACGGGGTGGATGCCGGTGATGAACGCGGACCGTCCCGCCGTGCAGCTTTGCTCGCCGTAGTAGTCGGTGAACATCATGCCCCCCCTAGCGATGCGGTCGATGTTCGGTGTGTGGTATCCGACGAGCCCCATGCTGTAGGCGCTGATGTTGGCGATGCCGACATCGTCGCTCATGATCAGCAGGATGTTGGGCTGCTTCGGCTGCGCCGCGGCGGCGCCGGAGGCTGGCAGGCCGAGAATCGCAACGGCGATCAGAATCAGCAGGGAAGATCGTTGGATAGTCATCGTGAAAAGACCCTTTCGGAAAGGTGGGAGCAGCGAATGCTAGATCTGCCAACCACAGTTTTCAAGCGAAAGGACGGTCAACGGTACTTCCGCAAGCTTCAGACGGTTGACGAGCGGCCGATGAGGTGCAGTCCGGTGCCGTTCGCGGCACTTTGGGCTGTGCCGCTTTACTGATACGTTCCTCGGGGGAGAGACGCAGGGCCATTGGTCGCAGCCGTTTGGCGACGGAGGCGGGTCGGACATCCGTACTTCAACACTTTGTGCTCTTTGCTTCGCTAACTGACGAGGAGTTTTCACGATGTTGAAACGATCGCATGTTGCTTCGATGGTTCTTGCATTCACCGCCCTGCATTGGATAGGTCACCACAACGTCGCTGCTCAAACTGGGGCAGACGGAAACAAGCCGAACATCGTCGTCATTTGGGGTGACGACGTCGGCTTCACCAATCTCAGCATCTATAGTCGCGGCGTGATGGGATATCGCACACCAAACATCGATCGCATTGCGAAAGAAGGTGTGCTGTTCACCGATCACTATGCGCATCCCTCCTGCACCGCCGGGCGGGCGGCGTTCGTCACCGGGATGTATCCGATCCGCACGGGCTTAACGGCGGTGGGCATGGTCGGAGGACCGGTGGGCATGCAGCCTCAGGACGCCACGCTCGCCGAGGTGCTCAAGACGCGAGGCTACGCCACTGGACAGTTTGGCAAGAACCACCTGGGCGATCGGAACGAGCATCTGCCGACCATCCACGGATTCGACGAGTTCTTCGGCAATCTCTACCACCTGAACACCGAGGAGGAGCCGGAAGACGAGGATTACCCCGCCGATCCGGAATTCAAGAAACGGCACGGACCGCGGGGCGTGCTCCACACCTGGGCCACCGACACGATCGATGAAACAGTCGATCCTCGCTTCGGCAAGGTCGGCAAGCAGCGGATTGTGGATACAGGACCGCTCACCCGCAAGCGGATGGAGACCGTCGACGAGGAACTCGTCAACGAAGGCACTGTGTTCATGAAGAAGGCTCGGGCGGCACGCAAGCCGTTCTTCGTGTGGTTCGCGACCACACGCATGCACACCTTCACGCGCGTGCCCGAGCGCTATCGCGACGAGGTGAAGCAGCACACGAGCTACCACGATGCCTACGGTGCGGGTGTGATCCAGCACGACGAACATGTGGGCATGATTCTCAAACAACTTGACGAAATGGGCATCGCTGACAACACCATCGTGATCTACTCGACGGACAATGGCGTCGAGCACTCCACGTATCCGCACGGCGGCACAACACCGTTTCGCTCGGAAAAGATGACGACGTGGGAAGGCGGGGTGCGGGTTCCGATGCTGGTCCGCTGGCCGGGCAGGATTCCCGCGGGATCAGAACTCAACGGCATCCAGAGCCATGAGGACGTATTCACGACGTTGTCGGCCGCCGCCGGTGTTCCCGATATCCGCGAGCGGATTGGTCGAGGTGACAAGCTCGGCACCGACGTGGAACACAAAAACCACATCGACGGCGTCAACAATCTTGGCTACTGGACCGGCGCAGCGAAAGAATCAGCGCGGGACGAGTACATCTATTACGCGGAATCCCGGATCCAGGCCATCCGCATGAACCAGTGGAAGGCTCACTTTTTGACTCGGGACGGCTATTACGGCACGACAACCAAGCCCGACCTTGCCTGGCTGTTCAACGTCCGACAGGACCCCTACGAAAGCTACGATCAGGCGCCGGGGCCTCGGGCGACTCTCACCCAACAAAAAACGTATCTCTACAACGAGGTGATGGATCGACTGGGACAACACATGGCGACGTTGCAGAAGTATCCGCCGAAACAAAAGGGCTCCAGCCTGAGCGTTGGAGAATGACGCGGGCCGACCGCGGCATTCCTGCACTGCCTTTTGCGGCTTCCTGCGGACTGACCACTGCGCCGAATCCACGAGCAGTTCGCCGTGCCGAACCGGGCAGCGCCACAACGCTCACTCAACGTGCTATTGCTTCGATTCGTCCTTCGTCACTGCGGCCGGCTCGCTCTTCGATGCCGTGGTCGGTTCGTCCTTCGGGTCGTCGTTCAGGGCTTCGCTTGGCTCGCCTTCCGACTCGGCCGCCGATTCGTCTTGCGCCGGAGCGTCTGGCTCGCCCTCGCGGAGCGCATGGCCGAAGACCGACCAGACCACGCCGTCACCGACCACGGAGAGGCTCATGCGGCCCTCCGCGTTGATGATCAGGTTCAGGCCGCGACCATGCTCCACTCCGGAGAAAAGGTGCACGCCGTCGGTCTCGTGGACCGTATCAAACTTCGTCACCTCGCCGCGACGCGAGGCCGGCGCCAACAGCGTCAATTCCTTTTTGGCGGCATCGACGCGAAAGAACGTGGGCCGCTCGCGGTCGCCCAGATCGGGAGGGCCCACCGTGCCGTCCTCATCCACCGCGACGGCCGAGCCCACGGAACAGAGCCACGTCTGATCGGCCCAGGCGCCGCTGCACAAGGTCAGATTGGCCGCAAAGGCCGATAGCAACATCACCATCTTGATCGCTTGATTCATCGTTCATCCACTCCTTTGAATTGTGAATACTGATGCCTGTTCGACGGGCCGAGCAGCCGGCTCATCGCACCGAGTAGCCCATCCCTTCCAGCGCTGCGACGAAGTTTCTGTCCGAAAACGCAAGCTGCTGTTGGTAGGCCGCCGCGGCTGCATTGGCCGACCCTCCGGCCGCCTTCACGGTCCGCCGCGAACGCATGCCGCCCGTCATGCCGCCAGCCGTCGCACCGATGGCCGCGCCCTTGCCCGCGTCGCCGGCAATCGCACCGATGGCAACGCCCATGAGAGCACCCTCCGCCGCGCAGCTCGCCGCTTGGATCTAGGAGAACGTCCCCGAGGCGCTCACCGTCCTCCGCGTGCCTGGCGCCCACCGGCGACGCCTGCGGACTACGAACGGACTCGAGCGGCTTAACAAGGAGTTCAAACGGAGATCAAACGCCGAACCCGCGTTGCCACGCTCTTCCCAAACGAGGCCTCGCTCCTGAGGCTTGCCTCCGCCGTCCTCTCCAAGATCAGCGACGACTGGGAAACTGACCGCGCCACCGCGATTTACCGAAAGAATGTTGCACGAACCGTCGCTCCAACGGTGGCGTAGAAGGCAAGAGGTGGAATCAGCTATCCAACGTCGCCCCGATCTTCACCCGGACCTGCCAATGGGCGATCTTGCCATCTTCGATATGGCCCCTGGTTTCCAGAACCTCAAACCACCGGAGGTTTTTTTCATCGATTGCCGTCTTGGCGATGGCGTTCTGCACGGCTCCCTCGATGCTGGTGTGGGAGGATCCCACTAACTCGATCAACTTGTAGGTGTGCTCGCTCATGGGAATGGCTCCGGGGATGGGTGGACTCAAAAATACTATTCGGTGAGGCGATGAGTCAGGAATTGTAGACTTGGCGGCTCCCCCATCCCCACATCGAATCCAAGGACTCGATCCATGGCTTTTTCAGCGAAGATCGTTGGCGTCAACGCCTACATCCCGAAGAAGTAGGAAAAGGCGGCCGTTGGCGTACCCGAAGAGCCATTTGGGAATGGCAATTTGCCAGGCCCTGCCAGGCCCTGCCGCCAAACCGGCACGCTATCCCGCCACGCCGAGCCCGGCGGGCTCGCTCCTCGCCCGCCCGCCACGGAGCGTCCAGCGCTCGGCCAGCACCGAGGCAACGACGCCGGTCGTGATGATCGCCACGATGACTCCCAGCAGGTAGAGATTGAAGTCGGCGCCGAGTGCATGCTTCAGCCACTCCGCCGCGATCATCTTCCCGCCGACGACGAACAGCACCATCGCGAGTGCGACCTTGAGATAGCGGAACTGCACCACCATGCCGGCCAGGGCGAAGTAGAGCGACCGCAGGCCCAGCATCGCGAACACGTTGCTCGTGAAGACCAGGAACGGGTCGCCGGTGATCGCGAAGATCGCGGGGATCGAATCGATCGCGAACACGAGATCGGCAGCCTCGACCATGATGAGCGCCAGCGCCAGCGGCGTCAGCGCCCAAAGGGCGGCGCCGTCCTGCGCCGCGCGGGTGCGCGGCACCTGCACGACGAACCGCTGCCCGTGATACTCATCCGTCACGGGAAACCACCGCCGGCACAGCCTGACGAGGAGGCTCTGGCGGGGATCGGCATGCTCCGACTTGGCGAAGAGAATCCGCACCGCAGTCAGGATGAGGAAGCCCGCGAACACATAGAGCACCCAGTGAAACTCCGCGATCAGCCTGGCTCCCACGATGATCATCGCCGCCCGCATCACGAGCGCCCCCAGCACGCCCCAAAACAGCACCCGGTGCTGGTAGATCGGTGGCACCGCCAGCGAGCTGAAGATCATGGCGATGACGAAGATGTTGTCGATGCTCAGTGACTTCTCCACCACGTAGCCGGTCAGATATTTCTCCGCCGCCAGCGCCCCGGCATTGACCACGCCATCGACGGGATCGACGTGCGTGCCGAGGCCGCACCACTTGTTCTCGTAGGCGACGAAAACAAGCGCGGCGAACGCGAGCCCGAGCGTGAGCCAGCCCGCCGACCATGCGAGCGACTCGCGGAAGCTCACCACGTGGGCCGTGCGGTGAAAGACGCCCAGGTCGAGGGCCAGCAAAAAAAGAACCAGCGCGATGAAGAGTATCCAGGCAGTGACCATTCCGAGGCTCCGAGGGGGTGGGGGACGAGGACAACCATCAAGCGTCCGCTCGCAGCCGCTCCCTATCCGGCCCCACGCAGCGAGCGGAGCCCCCGATCGACCAGCCGGGCGGAGAGCCCCTGCCGATCCCGCTGGCGGGCAATCTGGCGCGCCACGTTGTGACCAATCCGAGTGGTTGCCCGATCCACGGCCGCGATCCAGTCGGAATCGATCACGGCGGCCACGATCATGCCGTGCCCGCGGGTTTTCACCAGGATTCGGCAGACCTTGTCGATGCCCCCCTTGGGGCCATTGTGGTCCTGGAGAAACACGACCGTCTTCTGGATGCGCTCCCCGAAGCGGGACAGCGCAAACCGCAGCCGCCGCTCGATGTGTTCCGGCAGGTCCTTGGGCCGCCGCGCGCCCTTGTCTTTCAGTTCCCAGATCATGTGTGCCTCCTCTGTGTGCCACCGGGCTATTCGATCCATCGACATTCGTAGGCTGCGGCTTTGGATTGGCACGGCCGATATTTTCTTGCTCGTCCATCGGAAATACCTATGATTCCCCCGACGCCATGGACTGGATCAACTACCACCACC
Source organism: Pirellulales bacterium (assembly GCA_044336985.1). Taxonomy (GTDB): domain Bacteria; phylum Planctomycetota; class Planctomycetia; order Pirellulales; family UBA1268; genus RGVT01. Next base: position 14,607 of record JBIIOK010000033.1, read on the forward strand.
TGCTTTATTTCTGGGTGGCTGCCCGCGAGGGCAGCATCACCAAGGCGTGCAAGAAGCTGCACCTCACGCAGCCGACGGTGAGCGGGCAGATCCAGGCGCTCGAAAAGTCATTGCGGGCCAAATTGTTCGACCGCTCCGGCCGCTCGATCGCCCTCACCGACACGGGCCGGGTCGTCTACCGCTACGCCGACGAGATCTTCACGCTCGGCCGCGAGCTGCAAGACGCCCTGCACGACCGGCCCACGGGCCAACCGGTGCGGTTTGCCGTCGGCGTGGCCGATGCCCTGCCGAAGGTGCTCGTGCACCGACTGCTTGCCCCCGCCCGCGAGATCAAGGAGCACGTGCGCGTGACCTGCATCGACGGGAATCCGGAAGCCCTGCTGGCCCAACTCGCGCTCCACGAACTCGATCTCGTGATCAGCGACTTTCCTGCGAGCCCGCGGCTCGGGATGAAAGCGTTCACGCATTTACTCGGAGGCTGTGGCATCACGTTCTTCGCGCAGGATGATCTCGCCCGGGAGTATCGCAAGGGATTCCCCGCGTCGTTGACCGGGGCCCCGATGCTGCTGCCGATCGGCAACACGACGCTGCGCCGATCGCTGGAACAGTGGTTTGACGAGCGCGGCATCCGACCGCGAATCAGCGGAGAATTCGCCGATAGCGCGTTGCTCAAGTCATTCGGCGCAGCCGGTGACGGCATCTTTGCCGCACCGACGGCGGTGGAAGAGGATGTCAAACGGATGTACGGCGTGAGCGTCGTGGGCCGGGAGGACTCAATTCGGGAACGCTTCTACGCCATTTCCGTCGAGAAGCGACTCAAGCATCCGGCCGTAGTGGCCATCTCCCAGGCTGCCAAACAGAAGCTGTTTCGGGGCGATCTCGCTTGGCAGGGACGGTCGCGGCCGAAACAATGAGTGCTCCCCACCACGCACGAGCCGCATTCATGATGACCGTCAAGGAATTCCGGCAACTCCTCGCCACTCACCCGGGCGTGAAGATGCACTTCATTCTGCCCGACAAATCCTTCGTCCCCAGCCACTACCACATCACCGAAGTGGGCCGCGTCCACAAGGACTTCATCGACTGCGGCGGGACCGTCCGCTCGCTGACCTCGTGCGTGCTGCAGGTCTGGGTGGCGCACGACATCGACCATCGGCTGGAGACGACGAAGCTGGCGAAGATCATGGAGCTCGCGGGGCCGCTGCTCGCATCCGAGGAGCTTCCCGTCGAGGTGGAATACGAGGATGGCGTCGTCTCGCAGTATCCGCTCGGCGGCGCGGAGGTCACGCCGTCAGGGCTGCTCTTCCATCTGGGCACGAAGCACACCGCTTGCCTCGCGCCGGACAAGTGCGGCGTCGATGGCACGGGATGCTGCTGACAGGCTGAAGCCTGTCCTACTCAAGGCCCGGATGGCGATGTTTTTCGTGAAGACAGCCATCTACGCGTCCCAGGTCGAACCCACGGGCACCGCGGCCTCGCTGACGGCCGTCGTCGCCGCCGCCGTGTCGTCGTGAAAATCGACCGGGCGACCGTCCTCGGAGTCGCCGTAGATCTCGTGCATGCCGGCGACCGCAGCCAGGTATTCGTTGAAGTGGGCATCCATGATCGATGTCTCCTGATGTGGATTGCGAAACCGTTGCGGAGATTGGTACGTAACTCGCCGCGCCGGGGTTCAAAGATGCCCCCACCCCCCATCTTGCCCGCTTGCCCTATCGGGCCGCCGCGCCGGAGGTCTCCGCGGCCGGCGACTCCACGAGCGCGAACCGCACCCGCACGTCTGGATGCGTCGTGTAGAGACGGTTGCGGCGACCGTCATGCACGAGCATCGCGCTCGACTGTTTCGGATGGGCCGCGTCCACAGGCAAAAGCGGATTGCCCGCATACTTCTCCCAGCGCACGAGATCGGTGCTCGTGGCCATGCAGGTCTGCCACTGACTGCGATCGGCGACGGGGCTCGAGTGGTAGTAGGCGTAGTAGCGGCCGGCATGGCAGACGATCTGGTCGATGGCGATGCCGTGACGGTCGTACGATTCGGGGCCGCAGACGAGCACCGGCTCGTCGCGCACATTCGTAAACGTGCGCAGATCCCGCGACGTGGCCAGCCAGACGCCGTGGTCCATGCGTTCGTAATAGAGGTGCCAGACGCCGCGCTCAAACCAGACGGCCGGCGTGCCCCGCGGCCCGTCGGGAATCGGCCCGCCGTTCACGAGGCGGATGTCGAGCGGCCCGCGCCGCCGCCAGTGAACGCCCTCGGGCGACGAGAGCCAGTGGGCGATGTCCCCTGCCCCTTCCGCAAACATCAGATATTCGCCGCGGCACCGCACCACGCACATGTCCTCCACCCACGCGTCCTTCACGAGCGGATTGGATTTGCTGCGGACCCAGTTGAGGCCGTCGCGGCTGGTGGCGAGGCCAAGGCGGCGGGTCGGGTCGCGGACGGCGTTCGAGCCGGTGTACCAGAGCCGCCAGCAGCCCCCATCGCGTATGATCCAGCCGCGCTCGCGGAGATCGCGGTCCCAAGCCTCGCCTCCGCCCCCCGCAAAGAGCGGCACGGCCGACGGCGGACCGAAGGCCACGAGTTCCTCCGGGAAGGCCGGCTGGTCGGCGCGTGGTGCCGCCACGGGGATGCAAAGCAGGCCGGCGAGCAGAAGCAGGTTGCAGTCGCGGGTCGTCATGCGGGCATGATACCGCCGCGGCCCTTCAGTCGATCCAGCCATGCCGCTCGAGGCGGCGGAAGACGGGAAGCAGCATTGGTGTTCTCCGGGGAACTCTACGGCGATGGACTGGGCCGGGTCCCGCGGCGAAACTTTCTGCATGGCCATGCCCCCCGCTCCTGCGTCGCTCACGCGCCAGCTCGTGCTGCCTGTCGTCGGTCTCCTGCTCGCGGCCGTGCTGGCCAACGTGGCGTTCGCAGCCTGGCTCGCCACCCGCCGCGCGGCTGACACGGCCCGCCGCCAGCAGGAGCAGGTGGCCGCGGCACTTTCGTCCTCGCGGGTCGGGCTCTCGATGCCCGTGCTCGACGCACTGCACCGGCTCACCGGCAGCCACTTTCTCGTCTGGAACGATGCCGCCCGCACCCGCGGACTCTCGACGATCGACTCCGATACGCTGGCCGCGGTGGGCGACGATGCGATCGCGTCCGGCATGGCCTCCGGCGCCATCGCCCTCGCGGGCCACACGCACCGCGTCGGCATCGCCAAGTCGACGGGCGTGCGTCCCGAGACCGTGCTCGTGCTGTCGCCGCAGCGCAGCATGTTCTCGGCCGCGCTCGAGGCGGCTTGGCCCGTGCTCGCCGTCGCCGCGGCCACGCTCGCCATCCTCGTGCCACTCGGCCTGCGCACGACCGGTTCGCTCGCCGCACGGATCACCGCCGTCGAACGGCAGGTGGGGCGGATCGCCGAGGGGGAGTTTGGCCATCAACTCGTCGATCGCGCCGGCCGCGGGCAGGCACCGGCCGACGAGGTCGGTCGGCTCGTCGGCGGCGTCAATCGCATGAGCGCGACCCTCGGCGAGCTTCGTGACTCGCTCGTCGCCGGCGAGCGGCAACGGCTGCTCGGGCAGCTCGCCGCCGGCTTCGCCCACGAGCTCCGCAACGCGATCACCGGCGCCCAACTCGCGATCGACCTCCATCGGCGGCGCTGCCCGCTCGAGCGGGCCGAGCCCCCGGCCGACGCGAGCCTCGCCGTGGCGGGGCGGCAGCTGGCGATCCTCGAGGAGGAGGTTCGCGGGCTCTTGGCGCTCGGCCGGCCCGCCGAGGCCGCAAGCAAGCCCGTCTGCGTGGACCGTCTGCTCGCTGATGTGCGCGATCTGACGGCGCCGCGGTGCGAGCATGCCGGCGTGCGGATGGAATGCGGGATTCCCACGGGGCTCACGATCGTGGGCCGCCACGATTCGCTCCGTGCGGCGCTTGTGAACCTGGCCCTGAACGGGATCGAGGCGGCCGGCCGGGGCGGCTGCGTGCGGCTCTGCGGCACCGTCGTGGAGGATCGCGTCGAGCTCGCGGTCGAAGACACGGGGGCCGGGCCGGCCGAGGCGATCCGCTGTTCGCTGGGCGAGCCGTTCACGACCTCGAAGCCGGAGGGGATCGGCCTGGGGCTGACCGTGGCCCGCGCGGTCGCCGAGGAGCACGGCGGCGCGCTTGAGTGGAGCCGGCCGCACGATCGCACCCGCTTTGCGATGACACTGCCAGCGCAGAGACTGGAGAACTCCGCCGCGAGCGCGGCGGAACCGAGCGCATCATGAACCGCATCCTCATCATCGACGACGAGCCCGCCATCGGCTGGAGCCTGCGCGAGCTGCTCACCGACGAGGGGCATGCCGTGGAAGTGGCTTCGAGCGCAGAGGCGGCGCTCGAGACCTGTGGCCGATTCGCCCCCGAGGCGATGCTCGTCGACGTGCGGCTGCCGGGACGCGACGGCCTCACGGCGCTGCCGGATTTGCGGGCGGCCGCGCCCGGGGCGGCGATCGTCGTGATGACCGCGTTCGGCGATCTCGACACGGCCGTGCGCGCGGTCGCGACCGGCGCCTTCGATTACCTCGTGAAACCGTTCGACCTGGCGAGCGTGTCGCAGGTGGTCTCGCGGGCGCTCGCCGACCGCGGCCGGCCCGTGCCGACTGCCGGCGCCGACTCCACGCCGGCAAAGCTCGTCGGCAGTTCGCCGGCGATGCAGGGGGTGTTCAAGCAGATCGCGGTGGCCGCAGCCACCGACCTGCCAGTCTTGATCACGGGCGAGACGGGCACGGGCAAGGAGCTCGCCGCCCGTGCGATCCACGCGCACAGCGGCCGGCGCGATCGCCCGCTCGTTGCCACGAGCCTCGCGGCGCTCGCGCCGAGCGTGGTCGAAAGCGAACTCTTCGGCCACGTCCGCGGCGCCTTCACCGGCGCCACGGCCGACCGCCGGGGCCTCTTCGAGCAGGCCGACGGCGGCACGCTCCTCCTCGATGAGATCGGCGATGCGCCGCCCGAGGTGCAGGCGAAGCTGCTGCGCGTCCTCGAGGATCGCACGATCACGCCCGTCGGGTCGTCGACCGCGCGGCCCGTCAACGTGCGGGTGATCGCGGCCACCAATCGCGACCTCGTGGCCGCTCTTGAAGCCGGGCAGTTTCGCCCCGATCTCTACCACCGGCTGCGGGTGCTCGAGATCGAGATGCCGCCGCTTGCCGCGCGGCCCGACGACCTGCCGGCGCTGGTGGCCCACTTCCTCGCCGCGGCCGGGCATGGCGGGCGACAGGCCAGCGCGGCGTTCCTCGCCGCGGTGCGCGGCCGACGGTGGCCGGGAAATGTTCGCGAGCTCAGGCATGCCGTCGAATCGGCCGCCGCCATGGCCCGCGGCGGCAGCCTCGCAGCTGAGCATCTGCCCTCCGAGCTGCCGACGCAGTCCCGCGGCGCCGCGCCATCGCTCGACGCGGACGAGCTCGTGGTCGCCGCCGTTCGGCAATGGGTCGATGCGGCATGGGATGCATCGACCGATGCCGGCGACCTGCATGCCCGGCTCGTGAACCTCGTCGAGAAGACGCTCGCGGAGCAGGCCGTCGACCGCGCCGGCGGCAACCGGACTGCCGCCGCCAAGATCCTGGGGCTCGACCGGGCAACCCTGCGGTCGAAACTCCAGGGTTAAAAAAAGGCCCGTTGCTTTCCTCGGGCAGGGTCGACCCGTAGACTGCTCTGATCGTTCAGCGTCCCCGGCCTTCCGGCCCTTCACCCCTCAGCGGAGATTTCGATGGACATTCTCGGTGAGATTCTCAGGCAGGTTCTCGAAGGCGCTGCGCAGCAGCAGGCCCCGGAGCGTCAACCGCAGCAGCGCGCCCCCCAGGCGCCGCAGCAGCGCGGACCGCAGGGCATGCCCTCACCGGACGACCTGTCGGAGATCTTCAAGCAGATCTTCGGTGGCGGCCAGGCGCAGAAGCTGCCCGACGTGGTGAAGCAGTTCGAAGAGAAGGGGCTGCGAGACGAGGTCGACTCGTGGGTTCGCACCGGTCCGAACAAGCCGGTCGATCGCCGCCAGATCGAAGACGTCTTCGGCCAGCGCGAACTCGAGGAGATCGCCCGGCAGCGGAACATCGATCGCGAGCGGCTCGCCGAGGTTCTCAGCCGCTACATTCCGAAGATCATCGACGAGCTCACCCCGCAAGGGCAGCTGCAAGGCCGCCGCTCGTAGAGGCTCATATCGAGCATTGAGAACGAGCTGAACCGCGGCTGCCACGGAAGCCCGACGCGCGAGCGAGGGTGGTTGGGGTGGAGAGCGCATGGACCTTGCTTGCGCTGCGGGCTTTCGTGAGTTGTTCAAACTTCGTGCGACAGCCCCGCGGTATACTCGGGGTCTGCGTCGGAAGACCCCTTGGCGACCGGGACGATCGCGATGAAGCCCAGACCGCTCGTGTTCGCGTGTGCCGCGGCGATGGTCGTTGGCCTGCCAACGCGCGGCATCGCAGTCGCGGCGGGCCGCGACTGGTCGGAGGTGCAGCTTGCCTGGCGGGACGATCCCCGGCCACCGGCCGACGCCCCCTT
>JBIIOK010000218.1:0-3309 GCA_044336985.1 Pirellulales bacterium
TCGCGTGTGCCGCGGCGATGGTCGTTGGCCTGCCAACGCGCGGCATCGCAGTCGCGGCGGGCCGCGACTGGTCGGAGGTGCAGCTTGCCTGGCGGGACGATCCCCGGCCACCGGCCGACGCCCCCTTCGAGGCTGAGGTTCCGCGTGGGCGACGGGAGACGCGGCGCGCCCAAAGGCGCGGGGCGGTGCGGCGGATGCCCCTCGACGATGTCCCCGTCGATGTGAGCAAGGGTGCGGCTCGTGCGCCGCTCGGCCAGCCGCTCCCCTGGCTCCCGACGAACCCTGCAGCCGAGCGTTCGGACGAACCCGTCATCCATCGCGACCAGCCTTCCGTGCCGCATCCCGACAGCCGGCAGCGGTTTGACATCCTGCTTCCGGCCGGGTGTGCCGGCGGCAGCCGTCTGCCGCTGGTCGTCTGGATTCACGGGGATACCTGGCGCGACGGCTCGAAGGCCGATTGCCCGATCCGCTGGCTGGCGGAGCGAGGCTATGCAGTCGCCAGCGTCGGATACCGTCTGAGCGACACCGCCACCTTTCCTGCGCAGCTCGACGACTGCCGCGCGGCGGTCGAATCGATCGCCGGCAATGCCGCGGTCTGGGGAATCGACTGCGATCGGATCGCCGTCGTCGGCTCAGGCGGCGGCGGCCATCTGGCGGCGCTCTTCGGGCTGTCGGAGCCGGAGGGCATCGCGGCGATCACGGCGATCGCGGCGCCATCGCACCTGACGACGCTCGGCGCGGAGCACGACCGGCCTTCCTCGCCGGCCAGCCAGCTCGTCGGCGGTCCGTTGCCGGAATTTCGCGAGGCGGCGCAGGCGGCTAGCCCGCTGGCCCATGTGTCGGCCGGCGATCCTCCCTGCCTGGTCGTTCACGGCGAACGCGACGAACAGGTGCCGCTCGACCAGGGCGTGAAACTCGACGCGGCGCTCCGGGCCGCCGGTGTCGACAGCACGCTCGTCGTGCTCGAAGGCGCCGGGCACAAGCCGTCGCTCGATTGCGGCTCCGCCGCGGGCAACGCCCTGCTCGAATTCCTCGATCGCACGCTCGCCCCCAATGCCGCGGAGCCACGCAGTGTCATCATCCCCGCCGCACGTTGACGGCCCCGGAGCCGGCGGCCCGCGGCAGGGGCTTGGCCGCCGCGAATGGCTCGCGCGCATGGGCATCCTCGCCGGCGCCGTGCCGGTTGTCGGAGCGGTCGACGGCCTCCTCGTCACGCCGCGGCGATTGTCGACCACCGATCACGCGGTCGGCGCAGGCGTGTCGGCCAACGCGCCGCGGCTTTCACTGCTGCAGATCAGCGACCTCCACCTCAAGCAGATCGGCGGCCTCGAAGAACGCCTGCTCGAACGGATTCATGCCCGGGCGCCGGACGTGATCGTCCTCACGGGTGATGTCGTCGATCGCCGCGGGTCGCTCTGGCAGCTCGAGCTGTTTCTCCGACAGCTGCCCCACGCCACGCGCCGCTTCGCCATCACCGGCAACTGGGAGCACTGGGCGGGGATCTCGCTTGAGTCGCTCGAGCGGCTCTATGCGGGGCACGGCGTCGAGCTGCTCGTCAACCGCTCCGTCGTGTTCGACCACGGCGGCCGCCAGGTGCGGGTCACGGGCCTCGACGACCTCGTGGCGGGCCAGCCAGACGCGGAGGCCGCGCTCTCGGCCGCGGAACCCTGCGTCAACCATCTGCTGCTCGCGCACTGTCCGGCCGTCCGCGACGCCGTGCCGCTTCCCGCCGCACACGCTCCCACGTTCATGCTCTCCGGCCACACGCACGGCGGGCAGATCGCTCCGTTTGGCATCGCGATCAAGCTGCCGCACGGCAGCGGCGGCTATGTGTCGGGCTGGTATCGCGATGACGGTGTGCCGCTCTACGTCTCACGCGGCATCGGCACGTCGCTGGTGCCGATCCGCATCGGCGCGACGCCCGAACTGGCGCAGTTCGACTGGTCGCTGGGGTGAGCCTTGCGCGGGTCGCCCGCGCCGGCCGGCCGTCATCGGCACATCCGGCAGAGGCCGCATACCATGCCGTCTTTCCCCTGCCTGTGCAGTTGGCCCGGCGGGCCGTCGATACCTCACTCCTGTCGCTCGAGTGTCCGATCACCCTCGCTTCTAAAAAGGTTGTCGCCACGCCATGCCAGGTCCCCGCCGCAAACCGTCGTCCGCCGTGCAGAACCCCCTGGAAACCTATCTGCGCGACATCAACGACACGTCGCTGCTCTCTGCCGACGACGAGAAGCGGCTGGCACGGGCGATCGCCGGCGGCGACGCCGCCGCCCGCGACCACATGGTCAGGGCCAACCTCCGGCTCGTGGTGAACATCGCGCGGGGCTACGCCAATCGCGGCCTGCCGCTGCCCGACCTCATCGAGGAGGGCAATCTCGGCCTGCTGCGGGCCGTGGAGGGCTTCGACCCCACGGTGGGCACGCGGTTCAGCACCTATGCGAGCTACTGGATCAAGCAGTCGATCAAGCGGGCGCTGATCAACTCCGGCAAGACCATCCGCATCCCCGCCTACATGGTGGAATTGCTTTCGAAGTGGCGGCGGGCCACGGCGCGGCTGTTGGAGGTGCTCGGCCGAACGCCGACCCAGGAAGAGGTGGCGCGGATGCTGGGGCTTGCCCGCAAGAAGCTCCCGATCATCAAGAAGGCGATCCACGTCCATCAGGCGGCCCCGCAGACGGAGCAGGCCGACGGCGGCTGGTCGCTTGGCGAAATCGTCCGCGACGAAAACACGAAGTGCCCCGCGGAGGTGCTGCTCGACGACGACACGTTGCGGCATGTGCTCGAACGCGTCGAGCAGCTCGACGAGCGGGCCTCGCGCATCCTCAAGCTGCGGTTCGGCCTGGAGGGGGGCGAGCCGATGACGCTCAAGGAGATCGGCGCCGTCCTCGGCCTCACCCGCGAGCGGGTGCGGCAGATCGAGGCAGAGACCCTCGCCCAGCTCGCCGCCGAGATCGACGGTGTCCCGCAGGCCAACATCCGGCTGCGGCGGGGGGCCTGAGGCATGCCGGAGCCCGTCGACCTCAAGCGGCATATCCGCGACATTCCCGACTTCCCGAAGCCGGGCATTCTGTTCCGCGACATCACGCCGCTCTTGGCCGAGCCGCGGGCGCTGGCCGCGGCGATCGATGGGCTCGTGGCGCCCTGGCGGGGCGAGCGGCTCGACGCGATCGCAGCCATCGAGGCCCGTGGGTTTCTCTTCGCGCCGCCGATGGCGTTGGCCCTTGGCGTGGGCGTGATCCCCGTGCGGAAGCCGGGCAAGCTCCCGGCCGACACGATCGCCCACGAATATGACCTCGAGTACGGCAGCGA
>JBIIOK010000223.1:0-3195 GCA_044336985.1 Pirellulales bacterium
GGCTTTAGCCTGTCGGCGTATTTTTTTGCTGACAGGCTGAAGCCTGTCCTACGGGGGCGATCCCTTGCCGACCGGCTCTCCGGATGCTCTGCTACGCGTCTTCTGGAATCTGAAACACCGCGGGGAAATTCATCGATGGCTACGCCAGAAAAGGCTGCCGGCAGAGTTGCCAGTGTGATGCAGGAAGATCGGGTGTTTCCACCGTCGGCGGAGTTTTCGAGCCGGGCCCGGATCGGGTCGCTCGCCGACTATTCCAAGCTCTACGACGAGGCGAAACGCGATCTCGAAGGCTTCTGGCATGCCCGCGCCCAGGCGCTCCCCTGGATGAAGCCCTATTCGAAGGTTCTCCACTGGGAGGCCCCGGTGGCGAAGTGGTTCGTCGGCGGCCAGACGAATGCCTCCGCCGCCTGTTTGGATGTCCACATCGCGGCCGGCAACGGCGAGAAGACGGCGCTTGTCTGGGTGGGTGAGCCCACCGGCGAGCGTCGCGAATACACCTACAAGCAGCTCCATGCCGAGGTCTGCAAGTTCGCCGCCGGCCTCGAAAAGCTCGGCGTGAAGCCGGGCGAGGTCGTCTCGATCTACATGCCGATGACGCCCGAGCTCGTGATCGCGATGCTCGCCTGCGCCCGCATCGGCGCGGTGCATTCGGTGATCTTCGGCGGCTTCTCGAGCGAGGCGATCGCCGACAGAAACCAAGACGCCAAGGCCGTGGCGGTGATCACGGCCGACGGCGGCTGGCGGCGCGGGTCGCAATTGCCGCTCAAGAAAAACGTCGACGAGGCGCTCGCGTCGAAGTCGCACGGGCCCACGACGGTCAAGCACGTGATCGTGCTCAAGCGCACGGGGCAGCCCGTCGAGATGACGCCCGGCCGCGATGTCTGGTGGCACGACGTCGTCGCCGGCATGCCGGCCGACAAGGCCCCGGTGGCGATGGATTCGGAGTCGCCGCTGTTTATTCTCTACACGAGCGGCTCGACCGGAAAGCCGAAGGGCATCAAGCACACGACCGGAGGCTACATCCTCTGGGCCAAGACCACGGCCGAGTGGGTCTTTGACCTGCGCGACGACGACCTCTTCTGGTGCACGGCCGACTGCGGCTGGATCACCGGCCATAGCTATGTCACCTACGGCCCGCTTGCCGCCGGCGCGAGCATCCTGATCTACGAAGGGGCGCCCAACGCCCCGCACGAGGGCCGCTTCTGGGAGATCATCGAGCAGGAGAAGCCGACGATCTTCTACACCGCGCCCACGGCGATCCGCTCCTTCATGAAGTGGGGCATGCAGCACATCGAGGGCCGCGATCTCTCGAGCCTGCGGCTCCTCGGCACGGTGGGCGAGGGCATCAATCCCGAGGCCTGGATGTGGTATCACGAAGTCATCGGCGGCAAGCGCTGCCCGATCGTAGACACGTGGTGGCAGACGGAAACCGGCGGGATCATGATGAGCCCGCTGCCCGGCTGCACGCCCACGAAGCCCGGCAGCTGCACGCTCCCGCTCCCCGGCGTGGTGCCCGAGATCGTCGATGCGGCGGGGGATCCTGTCGAGCCGGGCGAGGGCGGTTGGCTCGTGATGACGCAGCCCTGGCCCGGCATGCTCCGCGGCATCTGGGGCGACGATGAGCGGTTCCAGGAAACCTATTGGTCGCGGGTGCCCGGCAAATACCTGGCCGGCGACAATGCCCGGCAAGACAAAGACGGCTACTACTGGATCATGGGCCGGATCGACGACGTTTTGAATGTCGCGGGCCACCGGCTCTCGACGATCGAGATCGAAAGCGCGCTGGTCAGCCATCCGAGCGTGGCCGAGGCGGCGGCGGTGGGCCGGCCGCATGATGTGAAGGGGGAGGCGGTGGCGGTGTTCGTGACGCTGCGGAGCGGCGAGCCGAACGACGCCTTGAAGGACGTCCTCCGCAAGCACGTGCGGCATCAGATCGGCGCCCTCGCGGCCCCGGACGACATCCACTTCACGAATGCGTTGCCGAAGACGCGGAGCGGCAAGATCATGCGGCGTCTCTTGCGCGACATCGCCGCGGGCAAGGAGACGGTTGGCGACACCACCACGCTCGAGGATTACTCGGTGCTCGCCAAGCTCCGCAATGACGAGTAGGGTAGGCTTCAGCCTGCCAGCTGTCCGAAGTAGGGTAGGCTTCAGCCTGCCAGAATCGGTCGGCACGACAGGCTGAAGCCTGTCCTACTCCGGGCATTCGGCAGGCTGAAGCCTACCCTACTTACGAAAAAAGCCGGGCCGGCTTGCGCCGGCCCGGCTGATCAGCTTTTCACGACCGAAGCGCGATTAGGCGCCGAGCTTCCGGATCGTCTCGAGCATCGGCGTGACGACCGGGCCAAGGATCTCCTTGACGCCGGGGATCGCCATCGCGGTGTCGATCACCTTCTGGAGCAGACCGAGGTTCTTGGTGATGAACTCACCAAACGCCGTCTTGTCCTCGCCGGAGAGCCGCTCGGCCTCCGACTGCACGCCCGTCAGCATGGGCCCAAGCTTCTCGAGCTCGGGGATCGCCGTCCGGGCGGTCTCGACGCTCGTGACGCCCGTCAGGGCCTTCGTCAGGCCGCCGAAGAGGTCGGTGGCGTTCTTGCTCAGCCGCACGGCTTCGACGAACTTCGGGTCGATCGAGATCGTCTCGAGCACCGTATCGGTAAGCTTCTTGCCTTCCCGCTCGATCACCTCGGTGCGGTCCACCGTCACCGGGCCGCGCTTCATCTCTTCCTCGATCACGACGGCCTTGCGGGCCTCCTTGTCGCGGTTCATGAGATACCACGCACCAAACGCCAGCAGCGGCAGCAGGACCAGCGGCAGCCAGGCGGGGAAGCCGCTCTTGGCCGGCTCACGGTAATCGCGGCCGTGGGTCTCGCGGCCGTGGCCACCCTGCGGGGCCACCGCGCCGAAGTCGCCGAGCGACAGGCCGGCGGGGAGAGCCCGACGGATGTTGTCGCCCTGGTCGGCGAAGAGCCGCTGCAGACCGGCAGCGTCGGCCCGGCCGCCCGTGAACTGCTTGGCCACCATGCCGAGCACGATCGGGGCGAGGTAGGCGAGCAGGCTGCGGGCGATGCCCGGCTTCATGCCGAGAAACCCGGCGAGCGTCTCCACCATCTTGCTCGTGGCGCTCGTGCCGAAGAGCGAGCCGAGCAGCGAGCCACCCTGGTCGCCAATGCGCGACGCGTTGGAGCCGCCGAG
>JBIIOK010000159.1:0-4934 GCA_044336985.1 Pirellulales bacterium
CGGCTCATGCAGACGCTCCACCTTCGCGGCCTCAAGGGCTATGCCACGCTCAACGTCCTCGTCTTCAGCGACGAACTCGCGGAGTTTGCGCGGGTGATCGAGGCGGTGGCCGCGGCGGGCGTCGATGCGGTGCTCGTGCAGGATGTCGGCGCGGCGCGGCTCATCAAGCAGATCTGCCCCGAACTCGCGCTCCACGCGTCCACGCAGATGACGCTCACGAGCGCCGAGACGATCGCCCTGGCCGAGAAGCTCGGCATGGAACGGGTGGTCGTCGCGCGGGAGCTTTCGATCGACGAGATCCTCTCGATCCGCCGGCAGACGTCGATGCCGCTCGAGGTCTTCGTTCACGGCGCCCTCTGCGTGGCCTACTCTGGTCAGTGCCTCACGAGCGAGTCGCTCGGCGGCCGCAGCGCCAATCGCGGCCAGTGCGCCCAAGCCTGCCGGCTGCCTTACGACCTCGTCTGCGACGGCCGCGACGTCGATCTCGGCCTCCAGAAATACCTCCTCTCGCCGCAGGATCTCGCCGCCTATTTGCTCGCGCCGGAGTTGATCGCCGCGGGCGTCTCGTCGTTCAAGATCGAGGGGCGGCTCAAGACGGCCGAATACGTGGCGAATATCACGCGGCATTACCGCACGGCGATCGATAGCGCCCTCGCCGGCAGGCCTGTCGCCTTCACGCCCCGCGAGGTCGAGGAGATGGAGCTCTCCTTCTCGCGCGGCTTCTCGCCGGGCTGGCTTCAGGGCTGCGACCACAAGATGCTCGTGCCGGCCACGAGCAGCGCGAAGCGGGGCGTGCGGCTCGGCACGGTGGCAGCCGTGCGGCGCGGCCGGGTGGCGGTCGATCTCGTCGGCAGCGTGAAGCGGGGGGATGGCGTCGCATTCAATTCCGGCGCCACGAGCGACGAGGCCGTTGGCGGACGCGTCTTCGAGGTCTTTCAGGCGGGCCGCTCGCTCACCGATCCGGCCGCCTCGGGGCAGGTGGAACTCACGTTCGGCCCGAATGCGTTCGATTTCGCGGCGCTGAAACCGGGGCAGGCCGTCTGGAAGACCGACGACCCGGCGCTCACGTCGCGGCTCCGGAAGACGTTTGCAAACGGTGAGCTCAGGCGGCAGCAGCCGGTCGATCTCGTCGTCTCGGCCGCGGTGGGCGAGCCGCTCCGTGTGCGGGCGCAGCTTGCGAACGGCGTGGCGTGCGAGGTCGTGTCGGCAGAGGTGGCCGCCGAGGCGGAGAAGCATCCGCTCGACGAGGCCACGCTGCGGGCGCAGCTGGGCAGGCTTGGGGCGACGCCGTTTGCGCTGCGCGGGCTTTCGGCCCAGATCACCGGCCGGCCGATGCTGCCCTGGAGCGTGCTGGGGAAGGTCCGGCGCGAGCTGATTGAAAAAGTAGGACAGGCTTCAGCCTGTCGAAACAAAGTAGGACAGGCTTCAGCCTGTCACGAAAAAGTAGGACAGGCTTTAGCCTGTCGAAACCGGGAGCCACGACAGGCTGAAGCCTGTCCTACTTTGCACGTGATGGTGCGTTCGCTCGACCAACTGCGGGCCGGGATCGCCCTCGGCGAGCGGAGCCTCTATGCCGATTTCGCCGACATCCGCCACTACCGTGAGGCGATCGAGATCGCCCGCGAGGCCGGTGCCGCGATTCTCCCCGCCACGCCGCGGATCCAGAAGCCCGATGAGCTCGGCATCTTCGCCCTGATGCACAAGCAGGGGCCCGATGGGGTGCTCGTGCGCAATTACGCAGGCCTGCGTTATTTCCGCGACCGCGGCCTCCCCGTCGTCGCTGATTTCTCGCTCAATGTCACCAACGAGCTCGCGGCGGAGTTTTTCATGGAGGAGGGCGTGGGCCGCGTGACGGCCTCGTACGACATGAATCGCGAGCAGCTGCTCGCGCTCGTCGCCGCCACGCCGCCGGGGTGGCTCGAGGTCGTGATCCACCAGCACATGCCGATGTTCCACATGGAGCACTGCGTGTTTTGTGCGGTGCTTTCGCCGGGCACGAACAAGACGAATTGCGGCCGACCGTGCGACGAGCATGTCGTGAAGCTGCGCGATCGGATCGGCGTCGAGCACCTGCTCACGGCCGACGTCGGCTGCCGCAACACGCTCTATAACTCCGTGCCGCAGAGCGCGTCGGAGGCGGTGCCTGCGCTTCTGGCCCGGGGCGTGGGGCATTATCGGGTCGAGCTGCTGGAGGAATCGGCCGAGGAGATCGGTCGGATTGTGAAGGCGTATCGCGGGCTGCTCGCAGGGGAGACGACCGGCCGCGAGGTGTGGACGCGGCTGAACGCGGCCAATCGCGTGGGCGTGACGAGAGGCACGCTCGAGGAGCGGCGCAATCCCCTCGCGATTTTGTGATACGGAAGCCCGACGCGCGAGCGAGGTGAGTTGGCATGGGGCGGAGTAGCGGGGCGTTTGGACCTTGCTTGCGCTGCGGGCTTTCGTGGGAATCCCACTTACCAATAAACGTAATGCAGAAACTTCTCGCGGTCCGGGGCGGGGAGGCCGCTTACCTTCGGCACCACGTAGCGATTCTCCTCGGTGTCGATCAACATCTTGCCGTCGGGGCCGAAGTCGATTGCCTGGCTGCCGGTCCAGCGGGTCGTGAACTTCTGCCGGCCCACGTCGGTCTCGACGTCGAAGTCGAGATAGCCGTGGCCGAGCTTCACGTCGTGCACGGCGTGAATCGTCCGCACGAGCGACCGTCGCTTGAGCGCCGTCCGCACCACCTCCTGGCTCTCGGCGGGCCAGTCGGCGAGCGACCGCAGCATGCCGATTTCGATCTCTTCGCCAGAGTCGTTCCAGCCGCGCACGGAGAGGTATTCCTCGGGGTGCGTGGCGGGGAAGGTGCGGACGATGAAGACGGAAAGTAGACCGCTGGAAAGTAGACCGCTTGTTCCACAAGCGGATCCCAGGAGATCCGCTTGCGGAGCAAGCGGTCTACTAATCAGCTCGATCCGCCCGTGGTTGCCGACCTGGAAGGTATGCGTGGCCGGGTCGAGCCACTGGAGCGTGTTCTTCGGCGTGGCCTTTTCCTCGGCCGCAGGCTTCTCCTCGTCCTCGAGGAGCAGCGTATCGACAGTCGGCTGCTTCGAGACCTGCGTCTGGATCTTCACGAGCCGGGCGTAGATGCCGTCGGCCGCGAGGAGCTCGGCGTGGGTACCCTGCTCCACGAGCTTGCCGCGGTCGAAGGCGAGGATGCGGTCGGCGTTGCGAAGCGTGGAGAGCCGGTGGGCGATGGCGATCGTCGTGCGGCCATTGATGAGCGTCGCGAGCGCCTCCTGGATGCTCTTCTCCGCCTCGGCGTCGATGTTGCTCGTGGCCTCGTCGAGCACGAGGATCCGCGGATCGTAGAGGAGCGTGCGGGCGATCGAGAGCCGCTGCTTCTCGCCGCCGGAGAGGCCGGCGCCATGCTCGCCGAGGAGCGTCTCGTAGGCGAGCGGCTGGCGGCAGAGGAAGTCGTGGGCGCCGGCGGCCTTCGCGGCCTCGAGGCCCTGCTCAATCGTGGCGTTCGGCCGGCCGTAGGAGAGGTTTTTCCAGATCGTGCCGCGGAAGAGGAATGAATCCTGGAAGACGATGCCGAGCCGTTCGCGCAATTCCTTCGTGGAGAGGTCGCGGAGGTCGATGCCGTCGATCTCGATCCGGCCTTCCTGCACGTCGTAAAACCGGCCGAGCAGGTTCACGAGCGTGGTCTTGCCGGAGCCCGAGCGGCCCACGATGCCGATCATCTCGCCCGGCTTCACGTCGAACGAGACATCCCGCAAGACCGGCTGGTTGCGGTCGTAGCCGAAGGTCACGTTGTCGAACTTGATCGCCCCCTGCACGTCGTTCCAGGGCACGGGCCGCTCGGCCTCGGCGATCGTGACGGGCGTGTCGAGCAGTTCGAGCACCCGCTGGCTGCCGGAGAGAAAGCTCGTGAGCCACGTCGTGAAATTCGAGAGGGCGCCGAGCGGCGCGTAAAACATCGCGAGGTAGGCGAGGAAGGCGATCAGCTGGCCGAGCGTCATCTGCCCGCCGATCACGTCGCGGCCGCCCACATACCAGACGATCAGCCCGCCGAGCCCGAAGACGAGCTGCATCGTGGCGGCGTAGGTCGAATTCGTCTGCTCCACCCAAAGCCGCCAGTTGGAGAGGTGGTCGCTCGCCTTCTTGAAGCGGTCGCTCTCGCGCGGCTCCTGCGTGAAGGCTTTGACGACGCGAATCCCCGAGAGCATCCCCGAGAGGGCCGCCATCTGCTTGCTGGAGGCGTCCCAGAGCCGGTAGTGCCGCGGGTAGACGTGCCGCCAGAAGACCCACGAGCCGAGGAGCACCAGCGGCACCGGGATGAGCGTGAAGAGCGCGAGCTTCGGGTTGATCCAAACAAGCATCGCCCCCACGCCCACGAGCTGCACGATCTGCAGCAGGAAGCCGCCGGTGAGCTGGTGCATCAGGCCGTGGAGCACCTCGCTATCGTGGGCCACGCGGCTGATCATCGAGCCCACCTGGTGGCGGTCGTAGTAGGCGATCGAGAGGTCTTGGAGCTTGGTGACCATCTCGGCGCGGAGCGTGCCGGTGAGGCCCGTGCCGATCGCGGTCGCGAGTCGCCCCTTGAGCACGCCCACGATTGAGAGCACGACCCGCGAGAAGGCGAGCGCAAGCACCACCACGAGCAGGGCCGTCTTGAAGTCGGGGAGCGTCTGGCCGGCGGCCCCTTCGGCGGCGCTCTGCGAGAGGATGTTGTCCACCATGTATTGCTGGAGCTTCGGCGGCACGAGTTCCGCGACCACGCCGAGGAGCGTCAGCAGGCAGAGCAGGATCGCGCCGCGGGTGTAGGGGGCGAGCAGTTCGCCCACACGGGCGAGAATCCGCCCCTTCTGCATGCAGCGCGGGCAGGATTGCTCGCGGGTCTCGAGCCTGAGGCGGCAGGAGGGGCAGCGGGGCGGGTCGAGGGCGTCGTC
>JBIIOK010000112.1:0-8176 GCA_044336985.1 Pirellulales bacterium
TGCTTTCGATCTGTCAGGTACTCGTCCTCCGTAAATCATCGGGCGGCCTCGACTTGCTGACGGAGGCGCGGCTCGATCACCGGTTTCGCGTCGGCAGGAGCATGGCGGCTTTTCATGGCGGCATGGAGGTCGCCGAACTGCTCGATGCCCTCACCGCCGACGCGGACCCGCAGCCGGAACTCTTTGATGTCGCTGAAAAAACACTGCTCGCACTCTCCGGCTACGACGGCCCCGACCGGGCCGTGCGCCCCCTGCTCGTTCACGCCCAGCTCACCATGCTGCGGTTCGTCGGGCACGCGCCGGCGCTCGTGGCCTGCGCCGAGTGTCGCACGCGGCTCGAGCCCCAGGGCCGGTTTGCCTTCGGGATGCTCGACGGCGGCGGGCTATGCCAGCGCTGCCGCCAAGGCAAGCGATCGGTCGTCTCGATCTCGGCCGACGCCATGGCCGCACTGCGGCTGCTCGCCGGTTCCGCCGACGCCTGGAGCTCGATCGACCTGCCCGACCGCGTCGCGGGGGAGCTTCGCGCGATCATGAACACCTATTTCGCCAACCTGCTCGGCCGCCGCCTCAAGTGCGCCGCCCTGTCTGCCCGCGATGCCAAGGCCGGGATCGGCCGCAGCCTGCTCGTGCTGGCAACGGCTTCGCTCTTGGCCGCGGCCGGCTGCGCCACGATCAAGATGCCCACGATGCCCTGGTCGAAGACCGACGCCGAGAAGGCGGCTGCCGAGGAGGTGGGCGAGGACGGTGATTCCTCCGTCATCTCGTCGGAATACGCCCCCGCCGATACCGAGTTCGGCTGGGACTACTTCAAGGGAGACAACATCAAGAAGCGCTGGAAGAAGATACTCGGCCGGGGCCCCAACGAGCCGATCGCCCGCAAGGCGCTCGTCGAGGGGGATGCGCTTTTCCGCGAGAAGCAATACGCCAAGGCGATCCCGAAATACAAGCAGGCGATCGACCGCTGGCCCGACTCGGTGATCGAGGAAGACGCCCTCTGGCAGCTGGCTGAGTGCTGGTTCTTCACCGACAAGTATCCGAAGGCGGAGGACTGCTACGAGGAGATCGTCAAGAAGTATGCCAACACGAAATACCTCGACCGGATCGCGCAGCGACAGTTCGTGATTGGGCAGTATTGGCTGGCCCTCGACAGCAAGCTCCACCTGCCGGTGATCGTGCCGAATCTAGCCGACCGCAGCCGACCGCTCTTCGACACCCAAGGCCGGGCGCTCAAGGCCTTCGACCACGTGCGCATCAACGACCCCCGCGGCCCGCTCGCCGACGACAGCATCATCGCGCAGGCCAACGCCCACTTCCTGAACCGGCAGTGGATCGACGCCGACTACTTCTACGGCCTCCTGCGGACCGAATATCCCGACAGCGAGTTCCTCATGCAGGCCCACCTGCTCGGGCTGCAATCGAAGCTGCGGGCCTATCAGGGGCCCGGCTACGAGGGGGGCGTGCTCAACGACGCCGAGATCCTTGCCGACCAGATCCTCGTCCAGTTTCCCGATCAGCTCGACAAGGACGAGCAGGAACGCGTCGTGAAGGTGCGGGCCGAGGTCGCGGCTCAGCAGGCCATGCGGCATTGGAACCGCGCCGAGTTCTACTCCAAGGGCAAGCATTACACCTCGGCGCGGATCTACTACGCCCTCATTGCCCGCGACTACCCGAAGACGCAGCTCGCCCAGGTCTCTCGCGAGAAGCTCAACCTCATCGCGGGCAAGGCCGATGTGTCGGACGACCCCTTCCCCATGCTGACGCGGGTCTTGAACCCCGACTCGCTCAAGGAAGCCGAGCTCGACGCGATGGCGGAGGCCGACGCCATGATCGCCCGCGAGGACAATTCCGGCGCCGCCCCGCCTATCCGCTAGAACCGCACCCCCATGGCCGCGAGAGTCATCCGCCCGCGCCGGCTCCTGCTCGCGGCCATCGTCTGCGCCCTCGCGATCACGATCCCCGCGGGCTGCGCGGGCTATCGCTTCGGCAACAACACGCTCTACGCACCGAACGTCCGCACCGTCTACGTGCCGATGGTGCAGTCGGAGAGCTTTCGCACGACGCCCGGCGTGGATCTCGGCGAGCGGCTCACCGAGGCGATCTGCAAGGAGATCGAGAAGCGCACGCCCTTCAAGGTGGTGGGCGACCCGAATGCCGACAGCGTGCTCACGACGCGGATCGTGGCCGACACGAAACGCATGGTGGTCGAGAGCCCGACCGACCAGTCGCGGCAGGTGGAGATGAATATCCAGGCGCTCGTCACCTGGGCCGACCGCGGCGGCTCCGTGCTCGCCTCGGGGCAGGTGCCGATGCCGGCGGCGAGCGTGGACGTGGGGCAGGCGGCGATGCTCGTGCCCGAATTCGGCCGCTCCGTCGTGACGACGCAGCAGGAAGCCATCATCAAGATGGCCCAGCAGATCGTCGGTCTGATGGAAGAACCCTGGTAACGGACTCGCGCGAGCGCCGCTCGCCGGGGACGGCAGAAGTCGCCTCGCGGTGGCCCTCGAAGACTCGGTCCAAATGCTCGTCGACGTTCCGCCGATCCCCGGCTCGCTCGTCCGCTGGGCAGGTAGGGTAGGCTTCAGCCTGCCACTAAATTGGCTTCAGCCTGCCTCTGTAAATTATCCCACATGCCCATCCGCGCCCCCACCCACTGGCAGCTCCGCACCCGGTCTCTCGCCCTGCCGCGTCTGGGCAGCGCGGTCCGGCGGCCGCTCGTGATGGGGATCGTGAACGTCACCCCCGACAGCTTTTCCGACGGCGGCCGGCATGCGGGCGTGGACGCGGCCGTCGCCCACGGCCTGAAGCTCGTCGCCGACGGGGCCGACATCCTCGACGTCGGTGGCGAGAGCACCCGCCCCTATTCGGAGCCCGTCGCGGCCGATGAGGAGCTGCGTCGCGTGAGCGAGGTCGTGAGCCGCTTGGCCGCCGAGGCGGGCGTGCCCATCTCCATCGACACCTCGAAGGCGACGGTGGCGGCGCAGGCAGTCGAATTCGGCGCCGAGATCATCAACGACGTCACGGGGCTCGAGGGCGATCCCGACATGCTGCGGGTGGCCCGCGAGAGCGGAGTGGGCATCTGCGCCATGCACATGCGTGGTACACCGCAGACCATGCAGATCGATCCCCGCTATGAAGACGTCGTCGCCGAAATCCACGCCTACCTGGCCGCCCGCCGCGACGCGCTCGTGGCCGCCGGTATCCCGCTCGAAAAGATCTGCCTCGATCCAGGGGTCGGGTTCGGGAAGACCCACGCCCACAATCGTGAATTGATGGCCAACGCCGGCCGGTTCCTCGGCCTCGGCGCGCCGATCCTCGTCGGCCATTCGCGGAAGGGCTTCATTGGCAAGTCGATCGAGCTGGCCCTGGGCCGGCCTGCCACGCTCGACGAGCTCGACGCGGGCACCGCCGGGGCCGCCTGCGGCCTCGCCGCCCAGGGCATCCAGATCGTGCGCGTCCACGCGGTGGGGCAGGTGCGCGCGGCGCTCGAACTGTTTGTTACGATGCAGCAGTAGGACAGGCTTCAGCCTGTCGGAACAATGTGGTTAACAATCGATGGTCTTTGACAGGCTAAAGCCTGTCCTACTCATGTCTCAACTCGCCCAGCACTGCCGCGACATCGCCACCCGTGCCCGTCGCGCCGCGATCGATCTCGCCAACATCCCCGCCGCCAAGAAGGCCGCCTGCCTCAAGGCCGCCGCTGATCGCATCCGCGCCGATGTCGATGCGATCCTCGCCGCCAACAAGCTCGACCTCGCCGCCGCCCCCGGCTTCGGCCTCACGGCCGCCGCGATCGACCGGCTCACGCTCGACACGAAGCGAGTTGAGGGGATCGCCGCCGGCGTCGAGGCGGTGGCCTTGCTGCCCGATCCCGTGGGCGAAGTGCTCGAGGAGACGAAGCGGCCCAACGGGCTCGTCGTCAGGAAAATCCGCGTGCCGCTGGGCGTCGTCTTCTTCATCTACGAGTCGCGGCCCAACGTCACGGCCGACGCCGCGGCCGTGGCCCTCGCCGCCGGCAATGCGATCATCCTCCGCGGAGGCAAGGAAGCGGCCCATTCGAGCGGCCGGATCGTGGAGAGCATGCGGCAGGCGATCGCGGCTTCAGGATTGCCCGTCGACTGCGTGCAGCTCGTCGATACGCCGGACCGCGAGGCCGTGGGCGAATTCCTGAAGATGGACGACCTGATCGACATCGTGATCCCCCGCGGCGGTGAGACGCTCATTCGCCGCGTCTGCTCCGAGGCGCGGATGCCGGTGCTCAAGCACTTCACCGGCAACTGCCATGTGTATGTCGACAGGGCCGCCGACCTCGCCATGGCCAAGGCGATCACCGTCAACGCCAAGTGCCAGCGGATGGGCGTCTGCAACGCCGCCGAATCGCTGCTCGTGCACCGCGACGTTGCCGCAACGTTTCTGCCCGGTGTCGCCGCCGCACTCGGCGAACACAAGGTGGAGATCGTGGGCGACGAGGCCACGCGGAAACTCATCCCGACGGCCGGCCCCGCCACCGAGGCCGACTGGGCCACCGAATACCTCGGCCCCAAGATCTCCGTGGCCGTCGTCGATTCTCTCGACGGGGCGATCGATCACATCAATCGCTACGGCTCCCGTCACACCGACTCGATCGTCACGGCCGACAAGGCCGCCGCCGACCGATTCGCCGCGCGGGTCGATACGGCCGTTGTGATGGTGAATGCCAGCACGCGGTTCAACGACGGCGGCGAAATGGGGCTGGGCGCCGAGATCGGCATCTCCACCGACAAGCTCCACGCCCGCGGCCCCTGCGGCACGAAGGAGCTCACGACCTACAAATTCGTCGTGCTGGGGTCGGGCCAGGTGCGCACGTGAGTAGGACAGGCTTCAGCCTGTCATGCACCAGCAAGGGCCCAACCCGGCTCTCCACGGAAGCCCGACGCGCGAGCGAGGAGAGTTGGGGCGTTTCTCGCGGGTCGGGTGGGGGCGGCGGTGGATGGAATGGAGGCCGTATGAACCTTGCTTGCGCTACGGGCTTTCGTAGCGTTTTCATCTGGAGCCTTGTGCTTGTTATGACGAACCTTGCTGCCGACGTGAGCGAACCACCCACCGATCCCCATCTCTGGCTGGAGGAAGTGACTGGTGAAAAACCGCTCGAGTGGGCGCGGGCGCGGAATGCAGAGAGCGTGAAGGCGCTTGCCGAGTCGGAGGAGTTCAAGCGGCTCGAAACGCGAATTCGTTCGATCCTCGATTCGAAGGACCGGATCCCGATGGTCTCGAAAATCGGCGACCGCTTCTACAACTTCTGGCGCGACGCGAAGAACCCGAAGGGGCTCTGGCGGCGGACCACGCTCGAGGAATACAGGAAGCCCGAGCCGGCCTGGGAGACGGTGCTCGACCTCGATGCCCTCGCGGCGGCCGAGAAGGAGAACTGGGTCTGGCACGGGGCTACCGTGCTCGAGCCCGCCGATCGCCTCTGCCTCGTCTCGCTTTCCCGGGGCGGCGCGGATGCCGATGTGGTTCGCGAGTTCGACCTCGAGAAGAAGGCCTTCGTTGCCGGGGGCTTTTCGCTCCCCGAGGCAAAGAGCAACGCGGCCTGGCGGAACGAGCAGAGCCTTTTCGTGGCCACCGACTTCGGCCCCGGATCGCTCACGACCTCGGGCTATCCGCGGACGGCGAGGGAATGGCGGCGGGGCAGGCCACTGGCTGAGGCGACGATCGTCTACGAAGGCAAGCCCGACGACATGAGCGTGGGAGCCTACCGCGACCTCACGCCCGGCTTCGAGCGCGACTTCGTGCATCGCCAGATCACGTTTTGGACGAACGAACTCTTCCTGCAACGCGACGGCGCCTTGGTGAAGATAGACAAGCCCGACGATGCCAATGCCGCCGTCCACCGCGAGTGGCTGCTTGTCGAATTGCGCAGCGACTGGCAGGCCGGGGGGAAATCGTTCAAGTCGGGCAGCCTGCTGGCGGCCGACTTCGAGCGGTTCCTCGCCGGCGATCGCACGCTGCACGTGCTCTTCGAGCCGACGGAGCGCACGTCGCTGGCGGGCTTCTCCACCACGAAGAGCCATGTCCTCATCACGACGCTCGACAATGTGCGGAACCGGCTCTTCACGCTCACGTTTCGCGACGGCCAGTGGCGGCGGGAGCCGCTGCCGGGCGTGCCGGAGATCGGCACGGGAAGCGCGATCCC
Source organism: Pirellulales bacterium (assembly GCA_044336985.1). Lineage (GTDB taxonomy): Bacteria > Planctomycetota > Planctomycetia > Pirellulales > UBA1268 > RGVT01. The sequence goes on from JBIIOK010000112.1 coordinate 6,170, forward strand.
GGTCGATACAATCGCGAGCGACGATTTTTTCCTTGTGACCTCCAGTTCGCTCGAGCCCTCCACGCTCGCGCTCGGCACCGTGGGGGGCGCGGCTCCCGAGCGGCTCAAGCAGGCGCCGGCGTTCTTCGACGCGCGCGGGCTGAAGCTGAGCCAGCACGAGGCCGTCTCGAAGGACGGCACGCGCGTGCCCTACTTCCAGATCGGGCCGCAGGATCTCCCGCTCGACGGCTCCACCCCGACGCTCCTCTACGGCTATGGGGGCTTCGAGATTCCGCTTTTGCCCGGCTACGAGCCGGTCGCCGGCGCGGCGTGGCTCGAAAAGAAAAACGTCTACGTGATCGCCAACATCCGCGGCGGCGGGGAATTCGGGCCCGCCTGGCATCAGGCGGCGCTGAAGGAGAAGCGGCCGCGGGCCTATGAGGATTTCATCGCGGTGGCAGAGGATCTGATCCGCCGGAAGGTGACGTCGCCTGCGCATCTCGGCGTGAAGGGGGGCAGTAACGGCGGCCTGCTCGTGGGCAACATGTATTGCATGCGGCCCGACCTCTTCGGCGGCGTCGTCTGCCAGGTACCGCTGCTCGATATGCGGCGGTTTCACACGCTGCTCGCCGGCGCGAGCTGGATGGGCGAATACGGCAATCCCGACTCACCCGAGGAGTGGCGTTTCATTCGCGGCTTCTCCCCCTATCACAACGTCGATAAGGCGCAAGCCCACCCGCCGATCCTGATCACGACGAGTACCCGCGACGACCGCGTGCACCCCGGGCACGCCCGCAAGATGACCGCGCTGTTGATGCAGCAGGGGAAGGACGTGCTCTATTACGAAAACATCGAGGGCGGCCACGGTGGCGCCGCCGACAACAGGCAGCGGGCGTTCATGGACGCCCTCGGCTGGACGTTCCTGGACCGCGAACTGAAGTAGACCGCTTGCTCCGCAAGCGGTTTGCCGACGGAAGCCCGACGCGCGAGCGAGGAGAGTGGGGGCCTTTCTCGCGGGGCGGGTGGGCGCGACGGTGGTTGGAGTTGATCGCGGATGGACCTTGCTTGCGCTGCGGGCTTGCGTAGTCCGCTTTTTTCATAAGCGGTCTGCAAGCGGCAGGCTGAAGCCTGCCCTACTCAGGTGCGCCGATGTCCAGCACGTGCACCGCGCCGAGCCACTCCCGCGCTTCCGGCCGGTCGAAGCCCACCTTCGGGGCCACGAATGTGGCCGTGAGAGCCGCACGGATGCACTCGCCCGCAGCCGTGCCCGTGTCGCAATCGAGCCCCGAGGGTACATCGACGGCGAACACACCGGCGTGCTCGCGGGCCGCGACGGCGTTGACCGCCTCGATCGCCGTGCCGATCGACCCGCGGGGTGCGCCGGTCGCCCCGGTCCCGAGCAGGGCATCGACGATCCAGTCGGCCCCGGCGAGCGCCCGCTCCCATGCGTCGCGGGAGGCTGCTACCAGCACCTCCGCGGGGAGGCCCATCTTCGCGACGACGCCCCAGTTGATCGCCGCGTCGCCGCGATACTCCGCCGGATCGCAGGCCAGTAGCAGTCGCACGTCGTGGCCAAGGTTTGCGAGGTGCCGCGCCATCACGAATCCATCGCCGGCATTGTTGCCCTTGCCACAGACGATCGCCACGCGGGCGGCTGGCGCCCGCTCGTGTAAGAGCAGTGCGGCGTTGCGCCCCGCATTCTCCATCAGCACGATGCCGGGCAGGCCAAACTCCTCGATCGCCCGACGGTCCACGTCTCGCACCTCGTCGCGCGATAGCGGCTTCATGTCGTCGTCCTCCGGGAGCACCGGCAGCGGTCGCTGCAATAGCGGACCTGCTCCCAGCAACGCTCCCATTTCTTCCGCCACGTGAACGGCCGACCGCAGGCGGCGCAGATCTTGGCGGGGCGGTCTGGCGCGCGGTCTGGCGCGCGGTCTGGCGCTTGTTTCAGGCGGTCTTGGCGGCGGCCCATCCGCGTGGCTCCGGGAGGCCTCCGATGCGGCCCGGCCCGCGCGGGCCCTGCGGCAA
>JBIIOK010000024.1:0-24975 GCA_044336985.1 Pirellulales bacterium
AAATCCCGCCATCCCATCCACGTCATCCACGCCGGGTTGAACGGGCGATCGGCCGCCTGGTTGAGCCACTGGTTCCAGTCGAAGCCCGTCGGCATCGGTTCCGCGGGAGGCAGCGGCGAGGGGGAGTCCTTGGCGTTCCCGTAGTTCACTGCCCGCACCTCGAGCAGTTTGCCGAGGCCGCCGTTCCTCACGAACTCGCAGGCCAGCCGGTTGATCGCCATCGACCGCTGCTGCGATCCCACCTGGAGCACGCGGCCATGCTTCCGCACGGCGGAGACGAGCGCCCTCCCCTCCTGCACGTAGAGCGTGAGCGGCTTTTCCGCGTAGACGTCCTTGCCGGCCATGCAGGCCTCGATGCAGGGGAGCACCCGCTGAAACTCGCCCGTGCCCACGATGACGGCGTCGACGTCCTTGTGGTCGAGCACGCGACGGTAGTCCTGGTAGACGGGCCAGTCCGCGGCCCGCTTCGCCTTGTACTCCTCGGCCCGCGGCAGGTTGCAGTCGCTCAAGGCGACGATCTCGGCCCCCTCCGGGAGTTGATCCAGCAGGAGCTTGGCGCGGTTGCCGACGCCGATGGCCCCCACGCGGATGCGGTTGCTCGGTGCCGTTTCCGCGGCGCGGCTCCGACGGGATGGCAGGGTGAGCGCCGTGGCTCCGACGGCCGTGGTCGCCAGGAAATCGCGACGTGAGTGAAGGTGAGCGTGAACGGTCATGCGATCTTCTCCTATATTTCATGCATCATGAGCAGGTGTTGAAGTCGAGATGATAGCCCGCTCGAACCGCCGGCTGCAAATAGGTTTGACTCCCGGTGGTACGCCATCGCCAACCTGATCGGCGACCAGGTGAAGGGGCACATCCCCAAGGGCAAGGTCAACGACATCGGGATCATCGTGGCGGTGTGGCTCGATCCGTCGGCCGGCGAGCCCTCGATCGACTGGCTGCTCAAGAACCAGAAGAAGGTGGGCCACTACTTCCACGAACTGGCCCTCAAGGGCGAGCTCTGAGCAGGGCCCGCTGCGGCCGGCACCGAATGGTGCGGGCTGCGAACCTCCGGTTCGCAAGTGAGCCGGCTCCTGCCAGGCGCCTACTCTGCGTCGGATGTCGCCGCCACAGTTTGGGCACTGCAGTGGAAACCCCTCCCCCACCCGCGCCATCAGTTTCGCACTCTGTTCAGCGCTGTTCCGCAGGCGTCTTCAGCGCGCCATCGAGCCATTTCCAGGCGCGACGGTCGAACTCGGCCGACCAGTCGTGGCCGAGGCCGTCGAGGGCGACCATCGCCTTGTCCATCCCGGCCCAGCGGTTGAAGGCGGCGAAGACGCTGGAGGGCGGCGAGACCGGATCGATCAGGCCGGCGCTGAACAGTGCGGGGCAGTGGGCGTCCGGCGCGAAGTTCATCGGATCGTAGTAGGCCAAGCAGCGATCCTCCGGCTCCGGGAATCGCGGGGGCGCGCCCGACGCCGCCATGCCGTCACTTTTCACCAGGGCCGGATCGACCACCGGCGGCCACTTCCGCGGAACGTAGCCGTTCAGGTGCGTGATCCAGCGGGAATGCGGCTCGTTCGCTCCCCAGGCGATTGCGGGCACGGCGGCGGCGATGCGCGGATCGAGCCCAGCGAGCACGATCGCCAGCCGTCCGCCCTGGCTGCCGCCGACCACCACCAGCCGCCGCGGATCCACATCCGGCCGGGAGCACAAGTAGTTCAACGCCTGCAGGCAGCGCAGATAAACGTTGTGGTAGTAATAGTCGGCGGCCGGTTCGTAGACGATCTGCTCATAGTGGCCCGGCAGTTTCGGATACTCTTTCAGGTCCACGTCCTGGCCGTGGATCTGGATGTCGAGCGCCACATAGCCGTGGCGCGCGTGCTCCAGCGGCCGCGGGCGGGCATTGAAGCCGGCGCCGGGCAGCACCAGCATCGCCGGGAACGGGCCCGTGCCTTCGGGTTTGGCCAGCCAGCCGTAGACCCGCCCGCCGTCCGGCCCGGCGAAATCCACCTTGCCCGACTCGACCGTCTCGTACTTGTGTCCGGCCGGATCGTAGTCCGGCGGCAGGGCGGCGCTCGTGCGGTTGTAGTCGTTGATCTCCTTCGGCCCGAAGACCTGCAGCGGGCCTTCCTTGGCCTCGAGCGGGATCTTCGCCAGCTTTGCCCTGGCTTCGTCCCAGAAGGCTTTGAAATCCGCCGGCCGACTGTTGGCGATTGCCATGTGCTCGGCCTTCCAGCCGAAGGTGCAGACCCCGCGGGCGGGGCGATTCTTCTCTTCATTCCCGACGCCGGAATCAAGCTCGACGCGCAGGTCGTAGAAGCCGGGATGCAGGCCGGCGGTCGGGATGGCAATGCCAAAGCGGTTGGCGGGCAGCGGCTCGGCACTGCCTTCACGGAACGGCTTTTCGACCATATTGCGGTGCAGCGTCCATTTCAAGCCGACCGCGCGGAGTCCGGCTTGGCAGACGATCTCGATCTGCTCGCCGGTGTTGAAGAGCATGTCTTTGCCTTGCGGACTGTGGAAGTTCAGATACGGGGTCTGCGGCCCCGAGCAACTGTCACCATAGGGGCAGGCAAGATTCGCGTTCATGGCGTTGCCTGCGTTCGAGGTCAGGAGCAGGAGCATGAGCAGTCCGGCCAAAGGCGCGGCGACCGTATTCATCTTCATGCGATGGGTCTCCTTACGATGTGGGTGATGAATTCCTGCCGTGCCGAACGGGAGTGAAGCCATCGCGATCTTTTGCAGCGCGCTGGCATTGTACTATTTCATCGCGCCGCGGGCGGCGGCGACGCACTCGCGGATGGCGGCGAGCGGATCGGCCGGTGTCTCCTCGTACTCGAGGGAGAGGGCACCATCGGCCGGAAACTTCGCCTGCGCGAGGGCCTCGAAGAACGCGGGCATGTCGATATGGCCCTTGCCGAGCACGACCCCCTTAGCGTCGCCTTTCATCTCGGCGAAGTCCTTGAGGTGGATGCCGTAGAGACGCCCCGCGAGGAGCCGAATCACCTCGACGGGCCGCTCAGCCGACCGGATGAAGTGGCCGATGTCGGCACAGGCGCCGATCCGTTCGTCACGCTTCTCGATGGCCCGCAATACGTCGATCGCCTTGTTGTAGCGGTGGCCCGGGCCGTGGTTGTGAATGGCCACCCGCATGTCGAATTCCTTCACGAGCTCGTCGAGGCTGTCGAACGAGTCTGGGGTCGGGTCGCCCACGAGCGTGCGGACGCCGAGCAGCTTGCCGTACTCGAAAAGGTTCCGGTTGGCCGCTGCGTTCTTCGTGAACCCGCCCACGAAGGCGGCGGAGATGGCGAGCCCGAGGTCGCGCACCTTGTCGCGCATGAGGGCGATCGAGCCGTCAATCGCGATCGGCAGCATTCCCGGGAAGAACTCGACCGCTTCGAAGCCGAGGCTCTTGGCGTGCTCGAGCGCCGTGGCGACCGGATAGCCACGGAGCGAATAGAGCTGGATGCCGAGCTTCCAGGGCGACGCAGCCTCGGCGGCGCGGCCCGGGGCGAGGCGGGCCGCGAGGAGGCCGCCGCAGGCGGCGACGAAGGAGCGACGGCAGAAGACGGAGTCGGTCATCAAAACATTCCTGGAGCGAAGAGACGTAACCGCAACATGTTCAGATCGTTCCGAGGGCAACGCAAGGGAGCCTCGCGTCGCGTAAAGCAAAAGGAATTTCTCGTATGTCTTCAGCCGCGGTCGACGCCGTCGTCGAGTTCGGCCGGCCACGGAGAAAGGTCGTCGGGCGTGTTGAAATGGGCGTGATACCATGCCAGTTCGCGCATCCGCGCGGCGTAGGGCAGGCGTGCCCACCGCGCTTTTTCCTCGCCCAGATCGCGAGCCAGAATTTCGTAGTACCGCTCCGGATACACGGGATCGGCTGGACGGCCGGCATCGCCAGCGGGGATGGGTGGCTCGGTCTTCATGAAAGAATCGTACCCAGCGGCATGGCCACCGTCTCCATCTCCTTGGGCGAAACACCACTCACGCCCCCCTGCGATGGCGTTTTTCTCGCCTCGGCGCAGACCGTCTCCCAGTCGGCGGGCGGGCCTCGCGCAGGTGAAAGCAGGGGCGGCTCGAGCGGTGCGCCGAGATGTGTCAGGAGCTGACTTCACGCGGGCGAACCCGAAACAGAGGAGCCCGCACTCGAGATAGCCGCGAAGCTCTGCACCCCTCGCCGTTCTCTTAGCGCCTCTGCGGGGCTGGCCCAATCCCTGGGACAAGTGCCGCTGCAGCCAGACGGACCTTCCGGGTGGTCAGGCGAGTCACTGCTGGTCGGTGCGGAAGGGGACCATGGGCAGGCCAGCGTGGTTGTAGAGATTGCACGCCGGGTTGTCGGCCCAGGCGTAGCGCACGGCCACCGGTTCGGCTACGCCGTCGGCCCACACCACCACCGAGTCGCCGCGGATGTCCGCATGCGCCCAGACGAACTTCCGGTCGGCGCCGGCGACGGCGAACCCCGTCGGCACGCCGTCCCTGGCGACCAGTCCGCCGTCGGCGTGGGTGAAGCTCAGCACCGCCTTGCCCGCCTCGACCTTCAGTCCCGCGAACGTGGGGCCGGAGTACTCGATGTTCTGGCCGTAGGCGATCGCCTGCGCCGCCAGCCCCAGCCGCGTCCCCACTTCCTGCTTGTTGCGCGGGTGGACGTCCTTCGCCTCGCCGATATCGATCGTGACCGCGAGCCCCACCCTGGGCAGAGCGTGGGCGGTCATCGCCTGGGCCTCGCGCAGTTCCGCCCAATGGCTGTCCTGTGGGCTGGCCGCCCGGTCCATGCAGTTGACCAACTGCACGATGAGGAACGGGAACTCGCCGCTATGCCAGCGCGTCCGCCAGTCGGCGATCATCGTCGGCAACAGCGTGCGGTACTGGGCCGCCCGCCCGACGTTCGCCTCGCCCTGGTACCAAATGGCACCGCGCACGGCGTACGGGATGAGCGGGTGGATCATGGCGTTGAACAGCACGGTGGACCGGATGGGAGGTCCGGGTGGGGGCGGCGGCAGGGCATACTCGATCTGGCACCGCCACGGTCCGGCCAGGGACACGTGCGTCCCGTCGGACCCGTCCGTCAGCGCCATGAACATGCTGTCCGGCGGACCGCCCCACAGCCCCCCGTGCGAGACCGCGTCGAAGGCGCGGATGGCGACCACATTCTTCCCGGCCTTGACCAGGCGGCCGGGCACGGGGTACTCGCGCGGCACGTTCCAGAAGCGGCTGTCCTGCTTGCGCATGCTACCGCGGGCGCCCACCTGCTCGCCGTTGAAGAAGGTGACGTCCACCTCGTCGATCGGCCCCGGCCTGAGCATCAGGTCCTTGCCGGCCCACGCTTCCGGCAGGTCGACCGTCTTGCGGAACCAAACGATGCCGTCGAGGTTCTTGAAGTCGGGCGACGTCTCCCAGTTGGCCGGCACGTTCATCGTCTTCCAGGCCGTCTCGTCGAGATCGATGCCGGCGTACTTGGCCGCGGCGGCAGCCGGATCGTCTTCAAGATCGTAGAGCTTCTGCAGGGCAGCGCTGTAGGCGTCCGTCCGCTCTTTGTACTGTGCGTTGGCCTTCTCGACCGTCTCGCAGCTTGCTGCCAGCCTGTCGATGTCACCCCCGAACTCCGGCAGCTTCTCGCGCAGCGCCTCGGCGCTGGTCCACGCCTCGGCCCCGGTGCCGGCCCACGAGGTACTGATCAGGCCCACGGGGACCTGCAACTGCCGGTGCACGTGCCGCCCGAAGAAGTAGCCGACGCCCGAGAAGCCGGATACGGTTTCCGGCGAACAAACACGCCACGCCGCGACACAATCGTCGGCCGGAACCGCAGCCGTGAGGTTCCGCACCGTGAGGAGCCGGATCTGCGGGTGTGTCGCCGCGGCGATCTCCTCGTCGGCGCGGTTCGAAGTGCCGACAGCCCCCTGCATGTTGGACTGCCCGGAGCAGACCCAGACCTCGCCGACCAGCACGTCGGCGAGCACGCGAGGCGTGGCGTCGCGGTTCGTCGTGACGCGCAGCTCGCGGCTCTCGGCAGAGGCCGGCATCGCCGCCAGCGTCGCTTCCCAGCGGCCGTCGGCCCCGGCGGTGGCCTTTGCCGTCTGCCCGGCGAAGCTGACCGACACCTCCGCCCCCGGCTCCGCCCACCCCCACACCGGCACGGGCAGCCCGGCCTGCAGAACCATGTGATCGCCCAGAACCGCCGGCAGCCGCAGTTCGGCCGCCGTGACCCGCGCACCCGAGACAGCAAGCCCCAGCAGCGCGCCGGCCGCGATCGCACGCACGGTGAGACGTCGCGACGCTCTCGGTGGTTTCGACAAAGCGTTGAGGGGGCGGTGCATGTGTTCTCTCCTTGCGGACTTGGCTGGCACAGCCAAAGGGTAGCCCGGTCAATGACACATCTGCAACCGTTTCCGAACTGATGAGCGGCTCGTGATGACCTGCCCCCCTTAAACGAGGCCACTTCGGGAGCGAGAATTCCGGGTGGCCGAAACCAAGGGAGGGCAAGAGATGCCAAGAGGGAAACCGGAGCAGGCGGAGCAAATCATTCCGAAGCTCCGCGAGGTCGAAGTTGAGTTGGGTAGGGGGAAGACCGTCGCCGAGGCGGTGAAGAAGATCGGCGTGACGGAGCAGACCTACTACCGTTGGAAGAAGAAGTTTGGCGGCCTGCGGCTCGACCAGGCGAAGCGGCGGAAAGCGGTCGAGCACGTTCGTGGTGTGCTCGACCGCAACCGCGTCAGCGAACGCCGGGCATGTCGGGTGATCAGGCAGTCCCGGAACACGCACCGCCGCACGCGTCGTGTGCCGGATGACGAGCCTCGTCTCGTGAAGCGGATCGTGTGGTTGGCCTGCGAGTATGGCCGCTACGGATACCGCAGAATCACGATTCTTTTGCACTGGGAGGGATGGCGGGTGAATTTTGAAAGTGCCTAAAAAGCATCCCAAGCGGAAGCGGCTGTGGTTGAACGATGGCTCGTGCGTCCGGCTACGGCCAAACCATCGGAATCACGTCTGGAGCTACGACTTCGTGGCCGACAGGACGGCCGATGGTCGTCCGAACCGGATGCTGACGATCGTGGACGAGTACACGAGGGAGTGCTTGGCGATCGATGTGGCCAAGAGGCTCACGAGCGAGGATGTCCTGGAGCGGCTGAGCGACCTGTTCGTGCGTAGGGGTGTGCCGGAGCACATTCGGAGCGACAACCGTAGCGAGTTCACTGCGAAGTGCGTCCGCGAGTGGTTGGGAAGGGTGGGCGTGCCGTACTGGGGGGCAGGTCAACGCTTTCCAGGTTCGGGAGCCGCAGCCGCAGGTCGACCGCGTCGTGACGCGATCCAGCATGCGAGTCCGGCAGCCGATCCGCCCTATGCCATCAGGTCGCGGATCACGTGGCCACCCACGTCGGTGAGCCGGAAGTTGCGGCCGTTGTGGCGGTAGGTGAGCTGCTCATGGTCGATGCCGAGCAGGTGCAGGAGCGTGGCATGCAGGTCGTTGACGTGCACCTTGTTCTCCACCGCCTTGTAGCCGAATGGATCCGTGGCGCCGTAGTGAAGGCCCGGCCTCACGCCGCCGCCGGCCATCCAGATCGTGAAACCGCCGGGGTTGTGGTCGCGGCCCTTGCCCCCCTGCGAGTCGCTCGTGCGGCCAAACTCACCGCCCCAGATCACGAGCGTGTCTTCGAGCATGCCGCGGGCCTTGAGATCGGCCAACAGCGCGGCCGCCGGCCGGTCGGTCGCCAGGCCGCATTCGCGGTGGTTGGTCTCGATGTTGCCGTGGGCGTCCCACGGCACGTCGTCGACGCTGCCGTCGCCGCCCACGCCCCGCCCCGCGAAGATCTGGATGAACCGCACACCCCGCTCCAGGAGCCGCCGCGCCGTGAGGCACTGCCTGGCGAATACCTTGCACTTGGGATCCTCGGTGCCGTAGAGCTCGTGCACGACCTTCGACTCCCGCGAGAGGTCGATCGCCTCGGGCGCGGCCGTCTGCATCCGGTAGGCCAGCTCGAAGCTCGAGATGCGGGCGGCGAGATCGGCCTGCGTCGGCCGGACCGCCGCATGCTCGGCGTTGACCGCCGACAAAAGATCGAGCTCCGCCCGCTGCGAGTCGAGCGACTGCCCCTTCCGCAGCGCGAGGTTGTCGATGGCCACGGGTCGCCGGGCGTCGACCGCCAGCGCCTGATGGCTCTTCGGCAGGAATCCCGCCGACCAGATCTGGTCGTCGCCGCGGGGCTTCCGCTCGTGCATCACCACGAAACTCGGCAGGTCGTGGTTCATGCTACCGAGGCCGTAGTCGAGCCAGGCGCCCATGCTCGGCATGCCGGGGCGGCTGAACCCGCTCATGAGCTCCATCGCCGCGGGCGCATGGTTGTTGGCCCGCAGGTGCATCGAATGAATGAAGCACATGTCGTCGACATGCTTCGCCAGATGCGGAAAAAGATCGCTCACCCAGGTGCCCGACTGGCCGTGCTGTGACCACTTGAAGGGGCTCGCGAGGCACTTGCCGCTCGTCTGGAAGAAGCCCACCTGGCTGTCGGCGCCGGGCAGCGGCTCGCCGTTCCGCGCCTGGAGCTCGGGCTTGTAGTCCCAGGTATCGACCTGCGACGGGGCCCCGGTCATGAACAGCCAGATCACCCGCTTCGCCTTCGGCAGATGGTGGAGCAATGGCCCGGTGGCCGCGGCCCCGGCGCCGGTGTTCGCACGGACCTCGGCGCCGAGGAGCGAGGCCAGCGCCAGACCGCCGAAGCCGAGCCCCGCGTCGCGGAGAAATCTCCGGCGCGCCGGCAACAGCAGTTCACCGATCCGGGATGGCGAATCGCTCATGGCTTCCTCAACCGTCTTTCTTTCAATCGACGTACACGAACTCGTTCAGGCAGAAAATCAAGTGACACACATCGGCGAGCGCCGCCTGCCGGCCCGCCGCATCGGCGTTATTCGCCTGCTCGCGGGCGGCGAGCAGTTGGGCAAACCTGGCCCGCTCCGCGTCGCTCGGCTGCCGGGAGATCGCCGCCGTGAAGCAGTAGTCGATCGCAGTCCCGCCCGACGCATCGGTCGGCGCCAGGCCGGCGGCCGCGCGGGCCCGCTTGGCGAGGCCTTCGGCGGCCGACCGCACGAAGGGCGAATTCATCATCGCCAGCGCCTGCGTGGGCACCGTCGCCACGCCGCGAGCGCCCACGGGTTGCACCGGCTCCGGCTGGTCGAACACCTGCAAGAAGCCGATTGGCTCGCTCCGCTTCACCGTCAGGTAGATGCTCCGCCGGGGTACCTTCACGTCGAGCCCGGTGCGGCCATACATCTTCGGGTCGAGCGTGCCCGCGGCCACGAGCAGGGCGTCGCGGATCGATTCCCCCTCCAAACGTCTGGGCTGGCGGTGCCAGAGCAGCTTGTTGTCGGGATCCTTCGCCCGGCCCGCCTCGCTCACGGTTCCCGACTGCCGGTAGGTCGCGCTCGTCACGATCAGCCGGTGGATGCTCTTCATGCTCCAGCCGTTCTCGACGATGCGGTTGGCGAGCCATTCGAGCAATTCCGGGTGCGTGGCCGGGTCGCCCTGCGTGCCCAGGTCGTTGGGCGTGGCCACGATGCCGCGGCCAAAGTGATGGTGCCAGAGCCGGTTCACGATCACGCGGGCGGCGAGCGGGCCCGAGCCGTGGGCCACGTCGGTGAGAAAGGCCGCCAGCCCCAGACGTGAGTCGGGCAGCGGTTTCGCATCGGGGCCGGAAAATAATTTGGGCTCGGCGTCACCCGCGGGAAGCGTGGCGAGCACGAATCCAGGTGCCGCCTTCCCCTTCTTGCGGCCCACCTCGCCGCGGGCGAGCACGAACACTTCCTGGCTGCCACTCTTCACGGCCTGCGAGTTGCCGGTGATCACCCAGGGGCCGTTGGTGGCGGCGTAGACCGTCGTGAGCTGCGGCTTCGGCTCCCGGGCCTCCACCGCGGCAAGCGCCGATACCTGCTGCTCGATCCTGGCGTCGAATCGTCCCAGCCACCGCGCGACATCCCGCGCGACCGCGGGATCGGACGGATCGCGGCCGGCCACGCGGGCCTCTTCGAGCACCGCGCCGATCTCACGGGCGGCCTGCGGCGCGGCGGCCGCCGTCAGATCGTTCCGCGTCGGCTCCGCCGGCTCGTTCGTCATGGCGAGCCGCAGCCGCGCGAGCCCGTGGTGGCCGTCCTGGAATCTCAACTCCACCGTGAGCTGCGTACCCCCATCGAAGCCGATCGGTTTGTCGAAGGCGAACACGGCGGCGTGATCCTTCCCGGAGACATCGTCCACGCCCCAGCCGGTGAGGTGGCTCGCGTCGACGGCGTTTACGAGTTCGTGTCCCGGGGCCTCCGAGGTGGCCATCACGGCCTTCAGCTGCGGCGTAACGGTCTTGCGATCGGGGGCCGCGACCAGCGGCTTCGCAGTGACGACCACCGTCGACAGGAGGAATGCGCCGTCCTTGCCGGTGCCGGGGCCGCCGCCCGGGGCGGTGGCTGTCGCGAGCGCCTCCAGCCGCAGCCTCTTGATGCCGGTCTGATGCGTGCTGAACGTGAACGTGTAACTATCATTCGGCCCGAGTGATCCGGACGCGACGATCGTGTCATCGGCTTCGGCCGCGAGCGTCGCCCGCGCGGCCTTCATCGACTCGGGATCGAGCGTGAGCCACCCCGCCGTCTGCCGGGCCGGCGCCTCGGTCGCCAGCCATCGGGAGAGCCTCGAAGGCAACTCGCTCAACACGAACCGATCGAACTCGGCCGCCACGGGCGCGCGTTCCGCGAGCCAGGCCTCACGCCGCTGCCTGGTGACCTCGGGCTCGAGATCGATCCCGTGATCCTTCTGCACCACCTTGCCGAGGCAGGCGATCATCGCGTAGTAGTCGCGATGGCCGATCGGGTCGTATTTGTGGTCGTGGCAGCGGGCGCAGCCGATCGTCATCCCGAGCACGCTCGATCCGAGAGTGGCCACCATGTCGTCGAGCTGGTCGTAGCGGATCGGCTCGACCGTCTTGGCCGTCACCTGCCCCGGATAGGGACCGGCCACGAGAAAACCGCTGGCGGCCGTCGCATCGTAGTCGCCGGGCTTGATGAGGTCGCCCGCCACCTGCATCCGCAGAAACTCGTCGTAGGGCATGTCGGCATTCAGCGCCTTGATGACCCAGTCGCGGTAATGGTGGGCGCCGGGGCGGTCGCCGTCGAACTCGTAGCCGCCGGTTTCACCGAACCTGACAACATCGAGCCAGTGGCGGGCCCACCGCTCACCGAACCGCGGGCTCGCGAGCAGCCGGTCGACGAGCTTTTCATAGGCATCGGATGATTGATCTTCGAGAAAGGTCTTCAACTCCTCTGGGCTCGGGGGCAGGCCGGTGAGATCGAAGAAGACCCGCCGGGCAAGCGTGGCCTTTGCAGCCTCGGCCGCCGGGGCGATCCCCGCCTCCTCCTGTTTGGCGAGGATGAAGCGGTCGATGTCGTTCTTCGCCCATCCCGGCGTCTTCACTTCCGGCGGCGACACCGGCGCAAGCCGGCGGTACGACCAATGCTTTCTGCCCGCCTCCACGTCGATCGTCCGCTCGTCGATCGCGGCCGGCGGCTCGTCCCGCGGATCGGGCGCCCCCATGTCGATCCACTTCTCGAAGTCGGCGATTACATCGTCGGGGAGCTTGCCGGCCGGTGGCATCTCGAAGCCGTCGTACTTGAGCGCCGCCAGGAGCAGGCTCTCCTCCTTGTTCTTGGGCACCACGGCAGCGCCGCTCTCGCCCCCTTTGGCCATGCCGGCCCGCGAATCGACGAGCAGGCTCGCCTTGAGCTTGCCGGCCCGCAGGGCCTCGGCGGAGTGGCACTGGTAGCAGTGCTGGGCAAGCACCGGCCGGATCTTCGTCTCGAAAAACGCGATCTCGTCGGCCGTCGGCGTCGCCACGGCCCGCGGCGATCCCAGGAGACCGGCCGCGAGCACGAACGCCAGCCAAGCCAGGGCGGCAAAACCCCGACCGGGATCGATCGAGGGTGCCCAGCAGATTTTTTGCATTGCTGGCCTCCGGCGGGCCGTTGCGGGAACGGTTTCCGAACCAATCACCTTTCGAAGTATATATCGGAATTCCGGGCCGTGCACCCTTTCGGCGGCCTGTTTCTCGGCGCAAGCCTTTGTGCCCCAATCGCTTACGGCCAACTAGCCGCGGACCCGCAGGCTGCGGGCGTTGAGGTAGTCGACGAGCACCTCCGCGGGATTGCGGCCGGTGTCGACCACCACCCGCTCCACCTTGTTCCGCAGGCAGGCCTCCTCGAGCTTTTCGTTGAAACTGGCGAGCGCCTCGAGATACCGCTTGCGCAGTTCCGCCGGCTGTGTCAGCAGCTGCTCGTCGATCTCGAGCCCGCGAAACTTCACGTTGCCCTCGAACCGAAACTCGATCTCGTCGGGGTGCATCACCTGGAAGAGAACGACCTCGTGGCGGGAATACCGCAGCCGCTCGATCGCCTTCTCGAGCTTTTCGACGTCGGTGAAGAAGTCGCTGAAGACGAGCACGATGCTCCGCCGGCCGAACCGGCCGCAGAGGTCGACGAGGCACTCGGGCAGGCGGGTCTTCCGCGTCGGTTTCACGGCGTCGAGCCGCTCGGTCATCCGCACGATCTGGGCCATCGAGTTGCTCGCCGGCACGAAATCGATCACCGCTTCGTCGCAGGTGGCGAGCGTCACCTTGTCGCCCTGCCGCACGACCGAGTAGCCGAGCGTCGTCGCGAGCCGAGCCGCGGCCAGGAGCTTTTGCGTGGATCCCTCGCCGTACCGCATCGACGCGCTCGTGTCGAGCACGAGGTGGCAGACGAGGTTCGTCTCCATCTCGTACTGCTTGATGAAATACTTGTCGCGGGTGAAGTAGACCCGCCAGTCGATGTGCTTGGGGTCGTCCCCCGGCACGTACTCGCGGTGCGACGCGAACTCGACCGCGAACCCCGAGAAGGGCGACTTGTGGTTGCCGGCGAGCGTGCCGGCGACGAGGCCGCGCGGCTCGAGGCCGCGGCCTGCCAGCCGGTTGAGCGTCTCCGGGTCGACGTATTTCGAAAGCACCGAGTGTTGCACGGGATCCCTCTCACGCCGCCGGGCGTTCGTAGACACGATCGGCCGGCACGGCCTCGAGCAGCATGTCGATCAGCTGCTCGCTGCCGATGTTCTGCGACTGGGCCGCGTAGTTGGGAGCGATGCGGTGTCGCAGGGCCGGCTTGAGCATCGCCTGCACGTCGCCCACCGTTGCGTGATAGCGGCCGTAGAGCACGGCCCGCGTCTTCGCGGCCGTCACGAGCGTGAGCACGCCTCGCGGCCCGGCCCCCCAGGCTACCCAGCGGTTTACGAAGTCGGGCGCCTCGGCCGAGCCCGGCCGCGTCGACCGGACGAGCGACCACGCATATCCGAGCACCTGGTCGCTCACCGGCACGCGGGTCACGAGATCCTGCACGGCGAGGATGTGATTGACGCCCAGCACCGGCTCGATTCGGCCCGACTGGCCGCTCGTCACGCGGCGGGCGATCTCCCACTCGTCGCGGCCCGACGGATAGCCCACCTTGATGTGCAGCAAAAACCGATCGAGCTGGGCCTCGGGCAGCGGGTAGGTGCCCTCCTGCTCGAGCGGGTTCTGTGTGGCCAAGACAAAGAAGGGCCGCGGCAACTGGTGGGTCGTGCCTCCCGCGCTCACCGTTCGTTCCTGCATCGCCTCGAGCATCGCGGCCTGCGTCTTCGGCGGCGTGCGGTTGATCTCGTCGGCGAGCACCATGTTGGCGAAGAGCGGTCCGGGGAGGAACGTGTATTGCCGGGCACCCGTCTCGAGGTTTTCCTGGATCACGTCGGTGCCCGTCACGTCGCTGGGCATGAGGTCGGGCGTGAATTGCACCCGCTTAAAGGTGAGCTGCAGCGCCTGCGCGAGCGAGCTGACGAGCAGCGTCTTCGCGAGGCCCGGCACGCCCTCCAGGAGCGCGTGGCCGCGGGCGAACATCGCCACGAGCACCTGCTCGACGACCTCCTCCTGGCCGACGATCGCCTTGGAGATTTCGTCACGGATCTTATTGTATGCCTGCTCGCACTTCTGCACGACGGCGACGTCGTCGCCGGATGGTTTCTCGCTCATGGGTCTGACTCCTGCGGGGTTGGTTGCTGAAAACTGTTTCGGGACTTGGGTTCACTCGATGTTCTTGAAATACCGATCCATCTTTTCCTCGTAGCCGCGCGGGGCGCGGCGCTGGCTGCCGGAGCGGATCGCCTTGCGGACCTCGGGGGGCAGCTTGGCGAACCAGGCGTCGCGCTCGAACGACTTCTCCGCGACGTCGGCGTCGCCCTCGCGGCTGCCGGAATCGGCCTTCTTGTCGACGGCGTCGATC
Organism: Pirellulales bacterium; assembly: GCA_044336985.1. Lineage (GTDB taxonomy): Bacteria > Planctomycetota > Planctomycetia > Pirellulales > UBA1268 > RGVT01. The sequence continues at coordinate 14,293 of JBIIOK010000024.1, forward strand.
TCCTCGGCCGGCCCGTCGTCGCGGGCCTCGCCGGTGCGGCTGCCGCGGCTCTCGGAATTTTCATCCTGCGCCGTCTTGCTCTGGGAGCCCTCACCCTCGGGGTTCTTCTCTTCTGCATCGGCGGTCCGGGAGTCTTGGCCGCGCGACTTCTCACCCTGCGGGTCTTTCTGATCGGGGCCCTGCTCGCGGCCCTGATCGCCGTCGGCGGCGGCGAGCATTTCCTCCGCCGCCGCGGTGGCCCGTTCGCCAGCGATCATGTCGGCCGTTTTCTCCGGCGACTCGGGCACGAAGCCGGTGCCGAGATCGTCCTGCGGCGACGCCTGCTCGAGCGACTCCCGCAGCGACTGGTTGCCGATCTCCGGCTGGTCGAGCGCCGCCGCGACCCGTTCACCGACCGCCCGCTGCGCGTCGGCGAACCGCTCCTTCGCGCGGGCGAGGTCGGCCGCGGCCGCCTCGCGGTCTTTGGCGGTGCCGGCGTCAGACGCGGCGACTGCGTCGGGCGCGGCGTCGCCGGAAAGCTGTTCCAACTTCCGGGCACTGTCGGCCACGGCCTTGCGGGCCGTCGACTGCTCCTCGACCGCCGCAGCGATCTCCTCCGCGAGCAGTTGGTCGCGGGCGAGCGCCGTTTCGCGGGCGGTGAGCGACTCGGCCCGCTTCTCCGGCAGCTTCGCCGCCTGCTTTGCCTTGGCCGCCGCGGCAGCCTGCTCGGCAGCCGTGCGGGCGAGTTGTTCGGCGGCCTTCTTCGCATCCTCGCGCATGGCCGCCGCCGCCTTCGCGAGCGACTCGGCAGCCTCCCCGGCGGCTTTCGCGGCCGCTTCCGCAGCCGCCTGGGCCGCGGCTTTCGCAGCGGCCTGCGCGGCCTTCTGGTCGGCGGCTTTTTGCGCGGCGGCCAGCGCGGTGGTTTGCGCGGCGTGAGCCTGCTCCGCGGGCTTCTTTCCCGCGTCAGCGGCCGGCTTTTTCGCATCAGCCTGCTTCGCCGCGGCCATGTCGGCGGCCTTCGCTGGGCTCGTTTTCTGTTCCCCCGTGGCTCGCGCGGCGAGCTGCTCCTCCGCCACCTGCATGTCGGCGCGTGCCTCTTCGATCAGCTTGGCGGCCACGGGCGCCAGGGCCTCGGCGGCATCCTCGATCGGCGCGGCCGCCTCGGCCACCTCCGCCTGCTTGGTCGCGAGTTGCTCGGCCGTTTCCCGCGCGGCCGCCTGCGCGGCCGGGTCGGGCGGCGCGGCGCCCGCCTGCTTCGCAGCGGCAGCGATCTCTTCGGCCCGCTCGGCAGCCTGTCTCATCTCCTCCGCGATGCCGCGTTCCGCGGCGGCGGCGCGGTCCGTCATCTGCGCGGCCCGCGCGAGTTCGCTCGCCTTCGCGGCCAGTGCGGCCGCCTGCTTGTCGTCGCCACCCGGCGCGGCGGCCTTCTTCGCCTCCGCATCCGCTTTCTTCGCCTCGTCGCGCATCGACGCGGCCGCCTGCGCAAGCGCCTCCGCCGCCCGCGCCGACGCTTCGGCCGCAGCCTGTTCGGGAGCCTCCGCGGCGGCCGGTGCCGGAGCCTGCCCTTCGGCAGGCGGTGCCGCGGCTTGCGCCGCGGCCGGTTCACCGGCCGGCTTCACCGCCGCCATCTGCTCGCCACGCGGCTCGGCACCGGGCACAGGGGCACCCTTGGCCGCCGCGGCAAACTGCTCCTCGGCCGCCTGCATCGCCTTCCGCGCCGCTTCGATCATCTGCGCCGCCTCCGGCGCCAGGGCCTCGGCAGCGGCCGCGACCGGAGCCGCCGCCTCGGCCACCTGCGCCTGCTTCGCCTCCAGTGCGGCGGCGGTTTTCTCCGCCGCCCCGGGGTTCGACGGATCGGCCGGTGTCGCAGCCGCCTGCCAGGCCGCCGCGGCGATGCCTTGCTCCGCGGCGGCTGCTTTTTCCGTCAGCTGCGCGGCCTGCGCGAGTTCGTTCGCCTTGGCCGACAGCTCGGCCGCCTGTTTGTCGTTGCCACCCGGCGCGGCGGCCGCCTTCGCAAGCGCATCCGTCTTCTTCGCCTCGTCCCGCATTGCCGCGGCCGCCGTCGCCAGCGACTCCGCCGCCCGCGCCGATGCACCTGCCGCCGCCTGTTGGGGAGTCTGCTCCGCGGCGGCGGCCGCCATCTCGCTGGCGGCCTGGGCGGCGAGTTCCTTCCGCGCCGCCTCCATCGCGGCCCGCGCGGCTTCGATCATCTGCGCCGCCTCCGGCGACAGGCCATCCACCGCCTGCTCGACCTTGTCGGTGACGGCCGCCACTTCGGCCTGCTTTGCGGCGAGGTCTTTGGCCGTCGGGCCTGCAGCGTCGGTCGCCTCCGCGGCCTGTTGCTCCGCCGCCTGCCGCGCCGCAGCGGCGATCCCCCGCTCGGCGGCCGCCGCCCGCTCCGCGACCTCCGCGGCCCGCGACAGCTCGCCGGTCTTCGCGGCGAGCTCCGCCCGCCGCGCGTCGGCCACGGCATCGGCGAGCTCGCGGGTGGCCGACTGCATCGCCTCGGTCGCCGCCTGCATCGCCGACTGGGCCGCCTGCGGCGTTTCCGACTCCGCCACGCTCGCCGCGGCCTCCGCCGCCACCCGCAGCCGCTGCTCGACGGCTGCCGGCAGATCCGGCGAAACGGCCGGCCCGCCGGCGGGGTTTTTTGGATCGGGCTGCGGCCCGCCCTGCCCTTCGTCGAGCAGCTTCGCGACCGCCGCGGCGATCTGCCGCTCGGCCTCGACCGCCGCCTGCGGCTGGGCTGCCGCGGCACGGCCGATCTGCTCCTGCCTGCGGGAGATGTCGCTCACGCTCTCGAGCACGTTCATCAACTCGGCCGCCCGCTTCGCGAATTCCTCCGCGCTTGCCGCGGCGGGTTTCCCCGCCTCGAGTCGATCCGCCAGCTTCTCGAGGCTCCCGATGACCACGTCCTGGTTCGCGAGGGCCCGCTTCTGATCCCCTTCGAGCAGGCCGGCAGCGGCCTCGATCGCCGCCTCCTTCGCCTGCGCGACGAGCCCTGCCGCCGCCGGCTCGCCGCGGGCCTGTTCCGCGAGCTTCGCGAGCGACTGCTGCAGGGCCGACTGCTCCGCCAGCAGCCTCTCGACGCTCTCGTCGGTGAGCGGCACCTTCGCCATCTCGGCCCGCATGGCCGCGGCTTGGCCGGCGAGCGCCGCAGCGTCCTTCCCGGCCGCAGCCGCATCGAGCTGCTGCGCGGCCTGATTGCCTTCCACGGTCGCGACCACGGCCTCGAGCCCCGCGATCGCGCGGCGCTGCTCGGCGGCGGACGCCGTGGGATCCGCCGCGGCGAGCCGGCTCTCCGCCGCGGCCACCGCAGCGGCCACGCTCTCCTTCTCCAGTTCGCGCAGGCCGGCCAGGGCCGCCGCGCCGGTTTCGCCGCCCCAGTTGCTCACGTCGGCGAGCGATGCCTGAAGCGTCGCCAGCAGCGTCTTGACGTTGCGCTCCTCCTCGATCGCGGCGAGTGTCGCCTGCTCGCGCCGGCCGTCGGGGAGCGCGGGAAGCGATTCGGTGGCCTTGAGCAACCGCGACTGCCGCTCGAGGACGGCGCGGGCCTCGGCCGCGAGCGTCGCCTCCTTGAGCCGGCGGACGACCTGCTGCCGCTCCGCGGCGAGCCGCGTGACGATGGCGCGGGCGCGGGTGCGGGCCGCGCCGAGGAGCTCGCGACGCTCGTCGGGAACGGCGGCATCGGCCCGGCTGAGCAGGTCGATCACGTCACGCATCTCCCGCTGCACGAGCGAATCGATCGCGCCACGGAGCGCGAGAATGTCGGCATGGATCGGCCGGTCGGCGAGGCCGTTCTCCTCGAGCTGCCGCAGCTGCCCGTCGATCACCCCGCGGACGAGCTCCGCCGCCAATGCCCGGGCCCGCTCCTGCGCCGCGAGCCCCGCGGCCGAAGCCGCCTCGTCCGCTGCACCCGCACGAACCGCGACGCAACTCGCGCCCAGCAGACAGGCCGCGAGGCCGATTGCCCGCAGCACCGGGGCCATCCGGAAGTCGGCGCGACACCCGTTCATCGTCCACCTCCCACCGTGAGTTCGCGGTCGATGATCGCATCGATCTGCTCGACCGATCGTTCGTCCGATTCGAGCAGCGCGGCGAGGATGCCGCGCTCATCGGTCACCTCCAGCACGATCGGCTCGCTCTCGGCCGGCTGGCCGGCCGCGGTGCCGCGATAATCGACCGCGCGAACGAGCACCCGCACCTGGTCGCCCACCCGAAGGCCGAGGCCTGCGAGCTTCACCGTCGCGATCCCCTCGAGCGGCAGCCGGTCGCCTCCCACCCAGCCGCCGTTGCCCGCCGCGGGGAGCGGCACCGGGATCGTCGTCGTGCGGTCGCGCGCTGCCGGCGGGCCGGCGGCGGCCTCCGCCGCCGATTCGCCCGCCGCAGACACCGGCTCCACCACGATCTCCAGCTTGGCGATCGCATGGTCGTCAGCCACCCGCCAGGCCAGCCGCGGCGTTGCCGTGGGGAGCACGAGCCTGGTCTGCACGTCGGCCGTCACCCGCGGGGGGGCGTCGGGCTTCATGCGGATCGAGCCGACAAGCGGCATGTCGGCGCCGAGCCCGTCTTCATCCACGATCCGGATCTCGTAGGCAATGGAGCGGTCGAGCCGCGCGAGCGGCGAGGCGGCCCCAGCGAGCTCCCACTCGGCGTCACCCCCGCCATCCGCACTCCGCGGCTGGAGCGGATGCTCGGCGCCATCGACGACGAGCGTGGCCGACGCGAGTTTTTTGTTCGTGCAGCGGAGGGCGAGATCGACCCGCGAGCCTTCGAGAACCGTTATCTGCCTGGCGCCCTGCGGGGCCGGCTCGACCGCGGCGCCCGCGTAGGCCGGCGGCGTGCCGGCGAGCGCGAGATCGACCAGCGGCGGCACGACCGCCCGCACCCGCACCGGCTCAGTCCAGGCGTCGCCCGCGAACACCTGCACGTCGACCGACTCGGCGAGCCTCGGCAGCCGCGCGGAGTAGGTGGTGGAGTTTTCGGCGGCGTCGGGCACGAGGTCGATCTCGGTCGTGCCGCCTGTTCCCGCCGACGCGAGCCTGAGCCGCACGAGCCGCGGTGTCTCGCCCGCGATCCCGACCTCGAAGCCGATCGGCCGCCCAAGCGGACAGGGAACACTCGCCGCCGCCCACGGCGCCGGGTCGACGCTCTGCCCGGCGATCGTGAGCGACTCGATCCGCGTGCGGGTGGGATAGTGGGACCGGCCGAGCAGCATGCGGTTCAAGAACGCGGCCGCGAAGTCGGGCCGCAGGGCGACCGCCACGGCCACGACCGCGATCGCGACAGCGAGCCACCCGAGCCGCCGCCGCAATTTCGGATCGACCGGCTCCCGCGGCATCTGCCAGGTGCGGCCGAAGTCGGCGACGTACTCGACCACAGCGTCGCGCAGGTCGGCGGAGCCCGGGGCCGCGCGGCCGTCGGCGAACTCGAGTGCCGCCACGAGGTCGCTGTCGATCCCCTGCTGCTTCTCGATCAGAAGCGCGATGTCAGTCTCCGAATCACGGGCCGCAAGGCCGGGCCGCACCCGCCGCCAGTAGACGCGGGCGATCGCCGCGGCGGCGACGAGCAGCATGAGCAGCCGGGCGAGGCGGCCCGGCGCGAAGAGCCAGTCGACGAGGAAGAGCACTGCCGCTGCGAGCGCGATGGCAAGCGCAAGCCGCGACGCGGCGGACAACCGCCGCATGAACCGGCGGCGCCGGCCGACCTGCGCGATCCGTGACTTAATCGCGGTGAGCCGGTCACCGCCGCGATCTCGCGGCGCTGCCGGCGTCGTTTCGGCGTGCGGTATGTGTTCACTCATGGCAGGCTCACCCGCTTGCGGATGATCCATTCGCAAATGAAAAGGCCGAGGCCGAGGAGCAGGCAGGCCCAGGTCATGCCGAGCGGAAACACCTTCATCGCATGCTCGGGCCGGGCGACGGGATCGACGTCCTCCGCGAGCTTCGCGGCCGTCGCGAGGTCGTAGGTCTTGCCCCCGGTGGCGGCGGCGATCGCCTCTTGCAGGGCGACGTTGCGGCTCGCGGAACGCTGCTCGACCGACAGGCTCGTCACGGTGAAGGCCGTCTGCGCCTGTTCGCGGGTGATGGGATCATCGACGATGATGCGGTGCTCGCCCGCCACGAGCGCCGGCAGCCGCGCCTCGAAGAGGCCGGGCCGCACCTCCGCGATCGTGAGCTTTTCAGGCTCGTCGGAGGCGGGCTTGTCGGGCCGCACGAGCCGGGCCGTGAGCGTGCGGTCGGGAAGCTTCGCGGCGGAGAGCGGCTGGAAGTCGGCGTCGAAGGCCTCGACAGCGACGAGCACCGTGTCGTCGGTGCGGTAGGTCTCCGCATCGGTTCGCACGACGAACCGCTTCTGGCTGCCGAGGGCGTGGCCGAGGCCGAGCCGGTGCATGAGCTGGCCCCAGAACTGCCGATAGTACCGCTCGCCGTACTGCCGCCGCAGCCGCCAGGTCTCGTTGGTGCCGACGTAGATCACCTCGCCGCGGCCGTAGCGTCGGATGGCGATGATCGGCTGCGGCGTCTTGCCGTCGGTGCATTTCTCGGTCGGGTGCACGGCGAGCACCGTGGCCTGCGGATGCGGCCGCGACACCGGCTGCCACCAGGGGAGCAGCCCGAGGTTCTTCCACGCCTTGCGGTTCTCCGCCTCGTCGGCGCCGAGCTGCATGAAGTCGACGAGCGCCGCCTCCGGTGTGAGCGCCAGTTCGAAGGGCTTGTCCTCCCGCGACCGGCGGGCCGGATCGAAGACCACCGGCAGCATGTCGCCGATCGCGGTGTCGGCGAGCTCCGCAGGTCCGAACCGCGGACCACCGATCACGACGAGGCCGCCCCCGAAATCCTCCACGAACTCCCGCGCCATCTCGCAGAACCGGCTCGAGAGGGCGGCGGCGGGCATGTCGCCGAGGAAGAGCACGTCGGTCGCGAAGAAGTCGGCCCGCGACGCGGCCGGCGCGGCGAGGAACAGCTCGTTCGAGAGCCTGACCTGCGGATCGGCCGAGCGGAGAAAGGTGCGGAAGCCGCGCTCGCCCACGAGCGGGTCGCGCTGGAAGACCTCCTTGACGAACCGCCACTCCCAGGTCGGCTCGTACTCGACGTATTCGAGCCGGAGAAAATCGTCGCGGACGAGCGTTTCGCGGGTCGCCCGGTTGTCGGCCTCGATCGACTCCCCGTCGAGCCGCTCGACCGTGGCCACCACCTCGTGGCGGCCGATCGTCGTGGGCGTGAATGGAAACTCCACGGCCACCGTGCCCGCCGAGAGCGGCACCGACCGCGTGCCCACCAGGACCGGGGCGGCCTGGGCCGCGCCGGGCCCCTTGCCGGCGGTGACGTCGAGCGGCCGCACGGAAAGCGTGACCTCCGCGACCGCATCGTCGAGCCCCGACTGCCGCAGCGTCACCGCCACCGTCGACCGCTCGTCCTGCTTCATCACCGGCGGCGGCTGCACGTCGATCGCCACGTTCGCGGCGAGCGTCGGTCCGACCCCGACGCAGTAGAACGGCACGCCGAGCCGCCGGGCCGCGGTCGCCGCCGGCGGGCCGGCGTTCTGATCGAAGTCGCTCACGAGCACGACGCCCTGCAGATTCGCGGCGGAGTGCCGCAGCGAGAGGTCCTCGAGCGCCCGGCCGATCGCCGTCACCTGCCCGGCGGTCGAGAGCCCCTGAGCGAGCTTCTCGCCGTCAAGCGCGTCGGGGGCGTCGTCGGCCGCCGCTTGAATAGGTCGTACGCCATCCGCCGCGTCGATCGAAAACGCCCGCAGCCGAAACTTGCCGCCGAGCGCGTCGAGCACGTTGTCGGTCTTCTGCCGCAGCCACTCGGCGACGAGTTCGGAACGCGAGGTCTTTTTTCCGTCCGCCTCGTCCTGGATCGCCATGCTCTCGCTGCCGTCGAAGAGCAGCCAGAGGAGCGGCCGCGGCGAGCTCCGCACCGAGAGCTGCAGCACCGGATCGGCGAGCAGGAGCACGAGCACGGCGGCGGCCGCCGCCCGCAACACCGCCAGCAGCGAACGGGTGCGACGGTGCATCGGCGGCTGCCAGCGGAGGTAGAACCAGGCACCCGCGGCGGCCGCGGCGGCGACGAGCACCGCGACCAACAGCGGAAACCGGATCGCCCACGGCGCCGCGAGCGACACCTGCCAGGCGTCGACGCGCTCGACGCTCTCGAGGCCGAACAGGCCGCCGAGCCACCGCGCGACGAGCCCCGAGACGGAGGCGATCATGACCGGCCCTCCCGCGGCGTGGCGAGCAGGAGCGACTCGCCCACGAGGCACAGGCCGCTCGCCGCCAGCATCCACCACCAGGCGTCGTGGCCGACGACCCGGGCGCCGCTGTACTCGATCGCGTCGTCGGGTCCGATCCACCGCAGACCCTCGATGCCGTCATGCCGGGCCGCGAATGACTTTGAGTCGAAGACCGCTGGCTCCGATTCGCGGGCCGGGCCGTTGACCGCCAGCGGCTGCCGCCAGAGCAGCACCTCGGCCACCACGCGGCCCTCCGCGGCGGCATCACGGTTCGCCGACCCGCCGGCATTCAGCACACCGGCCTTCGGGGCATCGGCCTTCGTCGCGGTCACCATGTAGATGCCGCGGCTGGAGAGGTCGCGGAGCGTCGCGCCGTAGGCATCGCCGCCGACCGCCTCGACGGAGAGCGATTCGACGAGCCCCGCCGGTGCGCCGGAGTCGTCGGGCCGCGTGAGCCTGAGCGTCGCTCGGCGGTCGCCGGCGGCGACGGGGAGCGTGAAGCGGTCGGCCGAGGGGATCGTGTGGGCCGGCAGCGTGTCGGCGAGCATGCCGCGGAGCAGCCGGTCGCAGAGGAGCATGGCGTTGGTCTTGGCGAGCGTGTTCCACGGGCCGGTGAGGCCGCTGGCGAGCCACGCCACGCTTCCCTTGCCGATGCGGCGGGTGACGAGAAACGGCGTGCCGTCGTCGAACGCGGCGAGCACCCGCGGCCGGAGGGCCGGATCGGCGATCGCGTCGGCTCCCGTCGCGGCCATGTCGGTGACGATGGTCTTGAAGAAGAGCGGGCCGCCGTAGAGATCGGCCAGTTCCTCCGCCGGCACGTCGGGCACGCGAAAGAGCGGATCGTCGCGCATGCTGTTCCACGCGAGCCGCCGCGGCTCGAGCTTCCCGCTCTCGTCGGGCAGCCGCCCCGATGCGTCGCCCAGCGGAGCGGGCAGGATGCCGGCCCCGTCGAGCCAGGCGGCCGAGTTCCACGCGGCGGGATCGAAGTCGCCGCCGGCCGCAATCACCAGCTGCCCGCCGCGGTCGACGAACGACCGCAGGAGCGGCACCGCGGCGCCGGGGTCGCGGACGCCCGCGATCACGGCCAGCCCCACGTCCTCGAGCGTCTCCTCGGCGAGCTTCTCGACGGTGACATGCCGCACCCGCACGAGCTGCTTCTCCGCGGCGTCGTGGGCCGTCACCGGCGCCAGCAGCCGGCGCACGCTGCGGGTCTCGCCGACGCGGCCGCGGCGGGGATCCTCGTCGCCGGCGCCGTATTGATCGACGAACACGACCGGCAGCGACGACACGACAGGCACGACGAGGCAGCGGCGGTCGTCCGCGGGGATGGCGTCTTCCGGCAGCACGACCATCGCGGTGGACCAGGCGGGCCGACCGGGCTCGGGCGATGCGTCGAAGAGGTGCGAGAACGTCACCTCCCGTGCCTGACCCGGCTCGAGATCGATTGTTTCGGTGGCCACCTCGGCGCCGTCGATCATGAGCGCCACCTGCACGTGCCGCCGCGGCTCGCGGCCCTCGTGGCGGACCACGGCCGTGAGCGTGGCCGGCAGTTCCACGTCGGCCACGCCGTCGACGACCGCGAACGACTCGACCCAGGTGTTATCGGGCTCGGGCACGGCGACGGCGACCGCCTGCATGTCGAGCGGCAGCCGATCGTCTGGGCCAACGCCGCCGGCAAGGAGCGACTTCGGATCGGCCGGCCAGCCGGCGATCTGCTGGTCGCCGATGAAGACGATCCGCTTGTCGGCCAGATCGATCACCCGCTCGGCGGCCTGCGCGGCCAGGTCGACCGCCTGCGCGACGGTGCCGGCGCGGTCGATCACGCGGATCGCGTCGATCGCCTCGTCGGCGTCTTCCTTCGTGGCCAGCGGCTCGAGGCTGTAGCTGCCGGCCGGGCCGCAGAGTGGAATCACGCTCGCCCGGCTGCCGGCGGGGAGCTGCGCGAGCGCCGCTTTGGCACGATCCTTCGCGTCGTCGAGGAGCGTGCGGCCGCCGAGGCGTTCGCGGCCCATGCTCAGGCTGTTGTCGACGACGAGGATCGCGTGGAACGGGCCGCGGCCGGCGGTGGCGCCGGCGCCGAGCCGCAGGAACGGCCGCGCGACCGCGAGGCCGAAGAGCACGACGGCGGCCGTCCGCAGCACGAGCAGCCAGAGGTCGCGAAACCGCAGCAGCGACCGGCTCCGCTTCGCGGCCTCCAGGAGAAAATCCATCGCCCCCCAGTCGATCTCGCGAAACCGCGCCTTGTTGAAGAGATGGATGATGATCGGCGCCGCGGCCGCGGCCACGCCGGCGATCGCAAGCGGCAGCGCTCCCGGGGGAAAGGCGATCATCGCGGCGGCCCTCCGGGCGAAGCGGTGGCGGCCTGCGGCTCGTCGATCTTTCCTTCCTGGAGAATCGGCAGGTAGCGGTTGGGGATCGAGAGCACGAAGACGGCGACGGCGGTGCCGTAGAGGTCGCCGGGCTTGCCGC
>JBIIOK010000156.1:0-5196 GCA_044336985.1 Pirellulales bacterium
GCGGCGGTTGCTCGAGAAGCCCCGGCTGCGCAGGGTGCCGGTGTTTGTCTGCCGGCGCGAGCGTCGCGGCGTGATGACGGTGGTTGCGTGGGCCTGGGCTGCGCCGCCGCGCGGTAGCCATGAAGACGAGCCTGGCCGGAGGCGATCGAATCCGGTGGCAAAGATTCCGGCAGGCATGTCGCTGGCCGAGGGAATGGCCGTGTTGGCGCTGGCCCACGGCTCGCGTGCCTGCCATGTGGCCGAGGTCGATCACGACGATCCTCCGGCGGATCGTGCGGCGCTCGAGGAGCTGGCCCGCTATTGCCGGCGGTTTGCGCCGATCGTGGCCCTCGAGGATGCCGAGCGGCCTGAATGCCTGCACATCGACATCACCGGCACCGCCGGTTTTTTTGGCGGCGAAGGGCCGCTTGTGCGCACGGCCGTCTGGACGTTGGCGGCCCGTGGCATCCATGCGCGGGCCGCGATTGCCGATACGCCCGCCGCCGCCTGGGCCGCCGCCCACCATACGGACCTGCTCCATCGAGCAACTGACCTGCTCCACCAAGCGGCAGGGCATCCTGCCGGTCGCCATCCCGTGCCTCGTCACTGGCGCTGGGCGGTCGTTCCCAAGGGAGAACAGTTGCATTCGCTCGCCGGCATGCCGGCCGCGGCGCTGCGGCTGGGCGATGATGTGCTGGCGCAGCTGCGCGATGTCGGGGTCGATTCGATCGGCGGCATTGCCCGGCTGCCGCGAAAGAGCCTGGCATCGCGGTTTGATCCGCGTCTGTCGGTGCGGATCGCGCAGTTCACCGGCGAACGGGCCGAGCCGCTCGCCCCCCCCTGCTCCGACGAGCTGCCGACTGCCGCTCATTCATTTGAAGTGCCGATCCTGCTTCGCGACACGACCGCAGACGATCTTGCCGCGCTGATCGAGCGGCTCGTGGGAGAGTGCGTCGCGCCGCTTGTCGTTCGTGGCAAGGGCGTGCTGGCGCTGCAGGTTCGGCTGGAGCGGAGCCAGTGTGCCGATCCTCGCGCGGCCTGCGTGCCGACGGCGAGCGTTGCCCCGCTGGTGATCGACGTCGGCCTCTTTCAGCCGAGCACGAACGTGAAACACCTCGCGGATCTCGTGCGGCTGCGGATGGAGCGGATGCGCATGCCGAGCGAGATCGAGGGCATCGCCGTGGACGTGGTGGCCATCGGTGAGACCGCCTGCCGGCAGCAGACGCTGTTTGAATCGTTGCCTGGAGCGGCTGCGGCGTCGAGTTCGGCGCACGAGGTGGGGATGCTCTTCGACCGGCTATCGGGCAGGCTTGGCCGCGGGGCGGTGTTCGCGCCGCAGCCGGTGGCCGACGCACAGCCGGAGCATGCCTGGGTGCCGACCGCGCCCGCCGCGAAAAAAGCCGCGTCGAAGACCGCATCCCCCAAAACGTCGGCGGCTCCAAGGTCGGCGCAGGCTTCGGGCCGATCGTTTCGCGTGGCTTTTTCAGAAAGGCACGCCGCTCCCGAAAGGAGGCCGGTCTGGATGCTGCCGCGGCCGCTGCTGCTGGAGGCCGTGTCGGTCGTGCCGGATGGCCCGCCGGTGCGATTTCGGCATGGCTCGCAGACCCACGAGGTCGCGAAAGCCCACGGCCCGGAGCGGATCGAAACGGCCTGGTGGCGCGGGCCGACCGTGCGGCGCGACTACTACGTCGTCGAGACAAAGACGGGGGCACGGTATTGGCTCTTTCGCCGGCTGCGGGGGGGCGGATGGTTTCTGCACGGCATGTTCGGCTGACGTGAAGGGAGGCGCATGATGAGTGAGCCGGACTACGCGGAACTGCACTGCACGAGCAACTTCTCGTTTCTGCAGAGCGGATCGCATCCCGAAGAATTGGTGCAGGCCGCCCAGTCGCTCGGCTACGGGGCGATCGCGATCACCGACCATGCGACACTCGCCGGCATCGTGCGGGCGCACGGCGCGGCGAAGCAGGCCGGCATCAGGCTTATTGTCGGCTGCCATCTGGAGCCCTGCGATGCCGCCCCGCTCGTCGTCTGGGTGCGCGATCGCACGGGCTACGCGAATCTCTGTCGGCTGCTGACCAAGGGCTATGCGCAGGTGGCGCCATCGCAAGGCTGCCTGCTTTCATGCGCCGACATCGCAGCGCATGCGGAGGGGCTTCTGGCGGGCGTGCCGCTGGCGGCGATTTCGCAGGGGTGCGGGCAGGCGGATGGCGATGCAGTCGAGGCGGTCATGCAGTGGCGCGAGGTCTTCGGCGATCGGCTCGTGGGCATCGTCGAGGTTGCCCGCGAGGGAGACGACGAGGAGCGGCTTGCGTGGTGTGCAGCTGTGGGGCGGCGGGCGCGGGTGCCGCTCGTGGCGGCCGGCGATGTCCGCTACCACGAGCGGGCGCGCATGCCGCTCTTCGACACGCTCGCGGCCGTGCGACACGGCGCCACGGTGGAGGCGGTACGTGGCAGGCTGCTCTCCAATGGCGAGCGGCATCTGCATGAGCGGTGGCGGATCGCGGAGCGTTTCGCACATCTTCCCGGCGCGGTCGAGCGGTCGGTCGAGATCGCCGCGGAGTGCAGGTTTTCGCTCGACGAATTGCGGTATGACTATCCCGATGCGACCGTGCCGGAGGGCACGACGGCGCGGGAGCATCTGGCCCAACTGGCCTGGAAGGGGGCTCGCAAACGGTATCCCGACGGCATCCCGGAGAAGGTGCTGTCGCTCGTCGAGCACGAGCTCGCCCTCGTGGCGGAACTGGGTTACGAGGCCTACTTCCTCACCGTGTTCGACATCGTGCGGTTTGCCCGCCGCCGCGGGATCCTCTGCCAGGGGCGCGGGTCGGCCGCCAATTCGACGATCTGCTACTGCCTGGGCATCACGTCGGTCGATCCGGCGCGGATGGACGTGCTCTTCGAGCGGTTCGTGAGCCGTGAGCGGTGCGAGGCGCCCGACATCGACGTCGATTTCGAGCACAACCGCCGCGAGGAGGTGATCCAATACATCTACGAGACCTACGGGAGAGGCCGCGCGGCGATGACGGCCGAGGTGATCTCGTATCGGCTCAGGTCGGCCGTCCGCGATGTGGCCAAGGCGCTCGGGCTCTCGCTCGATCGCGTCGGGAAAATCGCCGACGTGCTCGATGTAGCCGATGGCGTGGAGCAGTTGCCGCAGCGGCTCGCCGAGGCGGGGCTCGATCCAGACGACGACTGCTGCACGCGGATCACGAGGCTCGTCGGCCAGCTCGTCGGCTTTCCCCGCCACCTCGGCCAGCACGTGGGCGGCATGGTGATGACGCGCGGCGACCTCTGCGAGCTCGTGCCTATCCAGCCGGCGGCGATGGATGGCCGTACGATCATCCAGTGGGACAAAAACGATCTCGACGAGCTCGGCATTCTGAAAGTCGATTGCCTCGCGCTCGGGATGCTCTCCTGCATCCGCCGGGCGTTCGAGCTGGTGGAGTCGGCGGGCGGGCCGAAGCTTACGCTCGCCACCGTGCCGGCCGAAGACGCGAGCGTCTACGAGATGATTTCGCGGGCCGACACCGTGGGGGTGTTTCAGATCGAGAGCCGGGCGCAGATGAGCATGCTGCCGCGGCTCAAACCGGCCTGTTTCTACGACCTCGTGATCGAGGTGGCGATCGTGCGGCCGGGTCCGATCCAGGGAGACATGGTGCATCCCTATCTGCGCCGGCGCAACGGCGAGGAGCCCGTGACGTATCCCAACGCCGCGATCCGGGAGGTGCTCCAGAAGACGCTCGGCGTGCCGCTCTTTCAGGAGCAGGCGATGCGGCTGGCCGTGGTGGCGGCGGGATTCGCGCCGGGCGAGGCCGATCAATTGCGCCGCGCGATGGGCGCCTGGCGGCGTCCGGGCGTGATCGACGAATTTCGCCGCAGGCTCGTCGACGGCATGGTCTCCCGCGGGCTGTCGGAGGAGTTTGCCGAACGGGTCTTCCTGCAGATCCGCGGCTTCGGCGAATACGGGTTTCCGGAGTCTCATGCGGCGAGCTTCGCGCTGCTCGTCTACGTGTCGGCATGGCTCAAGCGTCACCACCCGGCCGCCTTCACGGCCGCTCTGCTCGGCAGCCAGCCGATGGGGTTTTACGCGCCGGCGCAGCTTGTTCGCGATGCCAAGGCGCACGGCGTGAAGGTGCTGCCAGTCGATGTGAACGCCAGCGGCTGGCATGCGGCCCTCGAGATGGCGAGCGAATGTGGCCCGGAGCCCGCCGTCCGCTTGGGGCTCGAGCAGGTCTATGGGCTCGGCGAGGCGGCCGGCCGGCGGATCGCAGAGGCCAGGCGAGCTCGTCCTTTCACGCTGCCGCACGAACTGGCCCGGCTCGCGCAGCTCGATCGCGAATCGCTCCTGCATCTGGCGCGGGCCGGTGCGCTCGAGTCGCTCGGGCTCGACCGCCGCCGCGCCGTCTGGGAGGCGATGCGGTGCCTCGACCGCCCCGATAGCCGTCCGCTTTTCGACGCGCTTTGTGACCAGAATGGTGACCAGGATGGCGACGATGGCGAAGAGGATGAGTTGCTGCTGCCGCCGACGACGCGTCAGGAGGAGGTGCTTTGCGACTACCGCACCGGCGGGCTCTCCCTCGCGGCCCATCCGCTCCAGTTCGAACGCGAAAGGCTCGCCGCCCGGGGCATCGTCACGGCCGCCGTTGCAACGGCCGCCGCCGAGGGGCGGCGTGTGATGGTGGCGGGCATCGTGCTCATGCGGCAGCGGCCCGCCACGGCCAAGGGGATGATCTTCCTCACGATCGAAGACGAAACCGGCGCCGCCAACATTGTCATCAGGCCCGACATCTGGAGCGGTGCTGATCACTCCGCCCGTCGCGCTGCCGTGCTCGTGGTGCACGGCCGCATTCAGCGCCGCGGCCCGGTGGTCCATGTCGTGGCGACGAAGCTCGAGGCAGCCCCCCCTGCCCTCGCGTCGCTGCCGAAAATGTCGCGCGATTTCTGCTGATAGTAGACCGCTTGCTCCGCAAGCGGATCCCAAACGGCGCCGTGCCGGCTCGGGGGCGGCAGAAGTCTCGTCGCGGTGGCCCTCGAAGACTCGGTCCAAATGCTCCTCGAGCTTCAGCCGACCCCCTCGCCTCCCTCTCCGTTCTGGACGCCTGCGGAAATTCCCTTACAACAACGTCCATGACAAACGCCGCCGTCACGGAAACGAATCTCGGCATCGGCACGCTCTATCGCGGCAAGGTTCGCGATTGCTACCGGCTCGACGAC
>JBIIOK010000040.1:0-19588 GCA_044336985.1 Pirellulales bacterium
CGTTCTGGACGCCTGCGGAAATTCCCTTACAACAACGTCCATGACAAACGCCGCCGTCACGGAAACGAATCTCGGCATCGGCACGCTCTATCGCGGCAAGGTTCGCGATTGCTACCGGCTCGACGACGCGATGCTCATCGTGAGCACCGACCGCATCAGCGCATTCGACTGGGTGCTTCCCACTCCCATTCCCGACAAGGGCAAGGTGCTCACGGCGATCTCGCAATTCTGGTTCGACTGGCTCGCCTCGGGCCCTAATCCGGTCGCGCATCACCTGATCACGACCGATGTCGATGCGATGGGCCTCCCGGCCTCGGTGGACCGTGGCCCGCTCCGGGGCCGCACGATGCTTGTCCGGAGGGCGGAGGTGATCCCCTTCGAATGTGTCGTGCGCGGCTGGCTCGCCGGCTCGGGCCTTGTGGAGTATCGCAAGAGCGGCACGGTCTGCGGCGTGAAACTGCCGGCGGGGCTCACGGCCGGCGCGGAGTTGCCGGAGCCGATCTTCACGCCCGCGACGAAGGCGGCCAGCGGCCACGACGAAAATGTGTCGTTCGAGGTGATGGCGAATGCGGTCGGGCAGGAACTGGCGACCACCCTCCGCGAGAAGAGCATCGATGTCTTCAGACGCGGTGCTGCCCACGCCGCGTCGCGGGGCATCGTGGTCGCCGACACGAAGTTCGAGTGGGGCCGCGCCGCCGACGGCGGGATTCTGCTCGTCGACGAGGTGCTCACGCCCGACAGTTCGCGGTTCTGGCCGGCCGGGGCGATTCACCCCGGTAAGGTCCCCGATTCGTTCGACAAGCAGTTCGTCCGCGACTGGCTCGAGACGAGCGGCTGGGACAAGTCGAGCCCGCCCCCGGCGCTGCCCGCCGAAGTGGTCGCCCGCACCCGCGAGAAATACCTCGAAGCCTGCCGCCTCCTGACCGGCACGTCGCTTTGAGTTCTCACGAAAGCCCGCAGCGCACGGAAGCCCGCAGCGCAAGCAAGGTCCATCCGCGATCCACTCCACTCAACTCCGATCCCACCCGCCCCGCCAGAAAGCCCTGACTCCCCTCGCTCGCGCGTCGGGCTTCCGTAGCAGCAAGCCCCACGAAAGCCCGCAGCGCAAGCAAGGTCCATTCGCCCTCCACGTCGCTCGGAATCGCTCTAGGGGCCAAGTGCGTCTCGAACTAGAATCACTGGGAGCTTCCGCCCCCCCGACCTGCTTCAGCCTCCCTCCCATGCTGCGTTACTGGACCGCCGGTGAATCTCACGGCCCCGCCCTCCTTGCGCTCGTCGACGGCTTTCCCGCCGGGCTCGCCGTCGACAAGGCCAAGATCGACGCGGAGCTCGTCCGGCGGCAGGGAGGCTATGGCCGCGGCGGACGGCAGCGGATCGAAACGGACGCCGTCACCTTTCTCTCAGGCCTCTGGCACGGCGTGACGCTCGGCAGCCCGCTCGCGCTCGAGGTGGTCAACAAAGACGCCAAGCTCGAGCGGCTCGAGGACGTCGATCGGCCGCGACCAGGCCACGCCGACCTGCCCGGCGCGATCAAGCATCTGGGCGGTGTCCGCGCGGTTCTCGAGCGGGCGAGCGCCCGCGAGACCGCGGCGCGAGTCGCGGCCGGCGCGCTGGCCCGCCAGCTGCTCGCCGTCTTCGGCATCGAGGTCGCCGGCTGGGTGACGGAGCTCGGGGGTGTCGTGCTCGGCGACCGGGCGGGCACGCTGCCGGAGCTTCGCAGCCTCCGCGATACAAGCGCCATCTATTCACTCCATCCCGAACGTGATGCGGAGGTGACGGAGCTCATCGACCGCGTCGGCAAGGAGGGAGACACCCTCGGTGGCGTGGTCGAGGTGCAGGTCGACGGCCTGCCGATCGGCCTCGGCACGCACGCGCAGTGGGATCGCAAGCTCGACGGCAGGATCGCGCAGGCCGTGATGGCCGTGCAGGCGATCAAGGGCGTCGAGATCGGCCTCGGCTTCGAGGCGGCGCGGCGGCGGGGCTCGCAGGTTCATGACGCGATTCATTACGACGCCGCCGCCCGCGGCGGCACGCAGCTCGGATTCACCCGGCCCACCAACAATGCCGGTGGCCTCGAGGCGGGCATGACCAACGGCCAGCCGCTGGTGGTGAAGGCCGCGATGAAGCCGATCAGCACGCTGCGGAAGCCGCTGGCCTCCGTGAATCTCCGCACGAAGGCGCCGGAGGAAGCAGCCTACGAACGGAGCGATGTCTGTGCCGTGAGCGCAGCGAGCGTCATCATCGAGAGCGTGGTCGCCTTCGAGGTGGCCGCGGCGCTCGTCGACAAGTTCGGCGGCGACAGCGTGGAGGAGATGCAGGCGCGGCATCGGCTCTATCACGAGTTGGCGCGAAGCCGCTAGGGAGATCCCGAGGCAGATCCCCGCGGAGGCGGTGCGGTTCGGCAGTCGGTGACAGGATGTCATTCGAGGGCAAGGACGGTCGCGAGGACAGCGACGTTCGCGAGGACAGGGATGTTCATCGAACAATCGGCAGGCCGGATCCGCCTCGTGCGCACGCTGTTCGTGCTGGCCGGGGTTCTCCCCTGCGCCCTGCTCGTAGGGCTCGCCGTCTGGCGTCACTCCGCGCGGCACGTCGAGGCGGTGGAGCGGGAATGCGAGTCGCTGCTCGGGATGCCGCTCGAGATCGGCGGCGTCAGGCACCTGCGGCCGGGGGCGATGCGGCTTGAAGCCGTCGAACTGCTCGCCGCCACGGGCGAGTCGATCCTCGCGTTGCCGGCGCTCGATGTGGAGGTGTCGGCCACGGAGGTGCGGCTGGCGGCGCAGCGGCTCGAGTGCACGCCGCGGATCGTTTCCTCGCTCGTGGAGATCAGCGGCGCGTGGCTCGTCGAGCCGGAGCGGTTTTCGAAGGCCTGGGTCGTCGACGTGGCAGAGGTGGTCTGGCCGGCGGAGTTGGGGGCGGCTTCCATGCGGCCCTCGGGAATTCATGCCGAAGGCGCGTTGGTCGCCGGTGCGCGGGCGGTGCGGGTGCGGCGCGAGCCGCAGGGCCGCGATGAGATCCGCGTGCAGTCGTCGCCAGGAGGCGGTGCAGATGATGCCGCTCGTGGCGAAGCGGACGGCCGGCGGCTCGTGCTCCATGCTGCGATCGCCGAGCCGCTGCCGGTGGCGCTTGTCGCGGCGCTTGCGCGGCTGCCTGCGGCTGCCGCTGCCGCGACCGGCCCGGCCGCGATCATGCAGGGCGACGTGGATGCCGTGCTGGAGGGGGGCGCCTGGAGCGGCCGGCTATCGGGCGCGGTCGGCCGCATCGATCTCGCGGCGCTCTCGGCCCGGGCCGTTCACCGCATGACCGGCGAGGCCGATCTCGAGGTGGACTCGCTCGAATTCGAGCAAGGGCGTCTTGCTGTCTGCGAGGCGGGCGTGTCGGCCGTGGCCGGCCGCGTTCCGCAGGACTTCCTGAATGCGGTCGTCAACGTGCTTGGCTGCCGCGCCGGTCCGGCATTTCGGTCGCTCGCAGCGGAGGCAGTGCGTGGCTATGACGACATGGCGTGCCGCGTGCGGATCGACGGGCGGGGCCTCGCGATCCGCGCTCCCGGTGATCGCGCCGGTGCGGTGATGCGGTCGCAGGGGCTCGCCGTTCTCGAGGAGCCGCTGGAGCGGGTGCCTGCGGAGCGGCTTGCGTGGCTGCTCGCCCCTCCCGGGAGGGTGCCGGTGCCAGCCTCGGATGCGACTGCCTGGCTGATTTCCCGATTGCCGAGCGGCTCGGCGGAGAGGGCGTCGGGAGCCGCCGGGGGCCGCGAACTGTCGCCACGGGCCGAGCGGACAGGGCGACGCGAGGAGTTTTGACAGGTTTTTGACGTTGGTTCGACCGGTCGCTGACCTCTCCTGGCTGGCAGAAATGTCGAAATAGGTCACAGTGGTCGGCCTCCCACCGCTGCATGCCCGGCGGTTTTGGAACCTCAGGAAAGAAACCCATGAGCTCCGCCCCAACCGCCTCCCCAATTGATCGCGAAGACGAGTTCGCCTTTGGACGCTCCGCGATCCACGACCCGCTCTCCGCGGATGCCAGCGACGCCGGGATCGGCGATGAAGTCGATGGGCTTGCGCGGGATGTCGAGGGACGGACGGGACCGCAATCTGGCGAGCCGCGGCTCGAGCACGGTCGGCTGGATTGGTCCAATCTCGACTGGCCGGTGCTGATCTGGATCGGTGGCGTTCACCTCGCGGCGCTCGCCGCCCCTTTCTTCTTCACCTGGTCGGGCCTGACGATCTGCATGGTCCTCTACTACATCACCGGCAGCCTCGGCGTCTGCCTGGGCTACCACCGCCTGCTTACGCACGGCAGCTTCGCCTGCACGCGTCCCGTGAAGCTGTTCTTTGCATTCCTGGGGGGTGTTTCCGGCGAGGGCTCGGCGCTGCACTGGGTGTCCAATCACCGCAAGCATCATGCATTCAGCGATCATGACGGTGATCCGCATACGCCCCATGACGGCGGCCTCTGGGCCCACATCCTGTGGATGTTCACCCGTCGCGACCCGCAGGAACTTGCGGCGCACGTGGCGCGTTGGGCGCCCGATCTCGACCGAGATCCGGCCATGCATTATCTCCACAGGACGTTCCTCCTCTGGCACACGATCATCGGCGTGGCCCTGCTTGGCTCGGGCTGGCTCTTGTATGGGCCTTTTACCGGGGTGTCGTGGCTGCTCTGGGGACTGGCCGTGCGAATGGTGATCGTGTTCCACGTGACGTGGTTGGTGAACTCGGCCACGCATATGTGGGGCTACCGCAACTACGAAACGACCGACGACTCGACGAATCTCTGGTGGGTCGGCCTGCTCGCCTTCGGCGAGGGCTGGCACAACAACCACCATGCGTTTCAGCGGATGGCGAAGCACGGCCATCGCTGGTGGGAGGTCGACGTCACCTACTGGGGCATCGTCGCCATGGAGCGGCTCGGCCTGGCCTGGAACGTGGTCCACGAGCCGACCGGCCCTGGTCGGCCTGGTCGGCGGGCGAAGGTCGCGGCACAGAACCGCCGGCAGCCCGTCGCCGCCAACGGCTGACCGCTCCCGCAAAGGATATGGTGTAGCAGCCTGTTTTGCGGCGGGTCTGTTGCAATCAAGCCCTCCGCAGATAGACTTTCCACTTATGCCGGGCACTCCCCGGCGGCTCGAGCCCTTTGTGGCGTGCGTGCCGGCTGAAAATGGATTTGGATGCACCGGGCATCCGCAGTCACCGCGCTTCGCACCGCCTGTCACTTACCAGGCCGCCCCTTTGTTGGGCGGATTTCGGCTGATGTCGCTTACGAAAGATCGAAAGAAGGAATTGATCGGTGCCTACCGGCGAGGGACTGCCGACACCGGTTCTGCGGAGATCCAGATCGCGCTGCTCTCCGGGCGGATCTCGCACCTGACGGACCACTTCAAGAAGCATTCCAAGGACCATGCCAGTCGGCGTGGTCTGCTCATGATGGTGAGTCGTCGCCGCCGCCTTCTCGATTACCTCAAGCGCGTCACGCCGCAGCGGTATCTCGACATCATCAAGCGGCTGGAGATCCGCAAGTAGTGCGCGGCCAGGTTGGTGCGGGCGTCTACGCCGGCCGGACTTTTTCCGGTGCCCGGCAAAAGCCCGCTGGATGGCCATTCGTGTCGTTTGGCGATCCGTCATCGTTCGCAATGACGTTTTGGTGGGTGAAGTTCTTGGCGGGCCCGGGCGCTCTTTCGCTCCGGGAAGGCAAGGGAAGGAAAGAAGAGAAGCAATCATGAAAGTACGTGTTGAACGGCAGATCGGCGACCAGATTCTCAGCATCGAAACGGGCCTCTTGGCCAAGCAGGCGGCGGGCGCCGTGCTCGTGCAGTACGGCGACACGAGCGTGATCGTGGCCGCCGCCACGGGCGCACCGCGGGCGGGCATCGACTTTTTCCCGCTCACCTGCGATTACCGCGAGCGTTCGGCCGCGGCCGGCAAGTTCCCCGGCGGCTTCCTGAAGCGGGAAGGCCGTCCGACCATGAAGGAGACGCTCACCAGCCGTCTCATCGACCGGCCGATCCGGCCGCTCTTTCCGGAAGGCTTCTACGACGAGGTGCAGGTTCAGGCCTCGGTGCTCTCCAGCGACAAGCAAAACGACGGCGACGTCCTCGCGATGAACGGTGCCTCCGCGGCGCTGTGCATTTCCCCGCTCCCCTTCCAGGGTCCGCTCGGCAGCGTGCGTCTCGCCCAGATCGACGGCCGGTTCGTGCCGTTCCCCACCCAGGACCAGCTCGAGGAGAGCGATCTCGATCTGATCATCTCGGGCAGCGAGACGGCGGTCTTGATGATAGAGGGCTTCGCCCGCGAGATGCCCGAGGACCGCATGCTCGAGGCGATCGCCGAGGCCCACCGCATCGTGCGCGAGCTCTGCGCGATGCAGCACGAGCTCGTGCAGAAGGCGGGCAAGCCGAAGAAGGAATACGTGCTCGCCGACTACTCGCACCTCCGCGACAGCCTCACCCGCGACTACCTCAATGATCTCAAGGCCGCGAAGTCGATCGCCGTCAAGCAGGACCGCGGCCAGGCCGTGAAGGCTCTGCGCGAGCGGGCCAAGGCCCAGGTCGCGCCGACCGAGCCGGCGTTTGGCTTCAAGCCGGGCGAGGCCGGCGGCGTGAGCGACGCTGATTTCGCCCACGTCTGGCACGGTCTCGAGGAGCGGGCGGTGCGGGAGCTGATCCTCGAGGGTCGCCGGCCCGACGGCCGCGACCACAAGACGCTGCGGGCGATCCACTGCGAGGTCGACCTGCTGCCGCGAGTCCACGGTTCGTCGCTCTTTCAGCGCGGCGAGACGCAGGCCCTGATCACCGTCACGCTCGGCACCGGCAAGGACGAGCAGCGGGTCGACGGCCTGATCGACGAGTATTCGAAGAAATTCATGCTTGACTACTACTTCCCCTCGTTCTCCGTCGGCGAGGTTCGTCCCATCCGCGGCCCCGGCCGCCGGGAGATCGGCCACGGTGCGCTCGCCGAGCGCAGCGTGAAGCCGGTGCTGCCCGAGCCCGATGTCTTCCCCTACACGATCCGCGTGATCTCCGACATCCTCGAGTCGAACGGCTCGAGCTCGATGGCTTCGGTCTGCGGTGCCACGCTCGGCCTGATGGCCGCCGGCGTGCCGATCTCCAACCCCGTGGCTGGAATCTCGGTCGGTCTGGTGAAGCAGTCGGAAGACAAGTGGGTGCTCCTCACCGACATCATCGGCGATGAAGACCACTACGGCGACATGGATTTCAAGATCGCCGGCTCGCAGAACGGCATCACGGGCATCCAGCTCGATCTCAAGATCAACGGCATCTCGCCGGCGATCATCGAGGCGACGCTCCGGCAGTCGCGCGAGGCGCGGCTCGAGATCCTCCGCTCCATGCTGTCGGCGATCCGCCGGCCGCGGTCGGAGATTTCGACCTGGGCGCCGCGGCTCCTGCGGACGCAGATCAATCCGGAGAAGATCGGCCTCCTGATCGGCCCGGGCGGCAAGACGATCCGCGCCATCCAGGAATCGACCGGTGCGAGTATCGAGGTCGAGGACGACGGCACCGTGACGGTCGCCAGCCACGACGCCGAAGGGGCGATGGCGGCGATGGCCAAGGTCGAGGCGCTCACCGCCTCGATCCAGGTCGGCCGGATCTACGAAGGCCGGGTCACGAGCATCAAGGACTTCGGCGCGTTCGTCGAGCTGGTTCCCGGCAAGGACGGCCTCTGCCACATCAGCGAGCTCTCGGACGACTATGTCTCGAGCGTCGCGGATGTCTGCCGCGTGGGCGACGTCATGCGGGTGAAGGTGATCGCGGTCGACGACCAAGACCGCGTGAAGCTCAGCCGCAAGGTGGCGATGCGCGAGCTCGCCGAGGGCGGCAACCAGCCCCCGTCGGCATGATTGATTGAAGGCGAAGGGATCGGCTGAAGCTCGACGAGCGTTAGGAACTTTCGACCTTCTGGGGAATGAAGCTCCGTAGGTCGTAAAAGGAGAAAGTTTCTTTGCGAGGCGACTTCTGCCGTCCCTGAGCCGGCGACACCCCAAACGCGAATGTGGGTGAATCTGGCCATGTCAGACATCGATCAGGGGTCTCGTGCGCGGGCGGAGACCTATGCGGAGTTTGCGGCGCTCGTGGGCGCACTCGCCCACGAGATCCGCAACCCGCTCTCGACGATCCGGCTCAACATGGAGCTGCTCGCCGAGGATTTCGAGAGCACCGATCCGGCTTCGCCCACGAAGCAGCGCGACCGCCGGGCGAAGGCCAAGATCGAGCTGGTGAGGCAGGAGTGCGACCGGCTCCAGAAGCTGCTCGGAGACTTCCTCGACTTCGCCCGCCAGGAATCGCTCACGCTGGAGCCCGGCAGCCTCAACGACGAACTGTCGCAGCTGCTCGACTTCTTCGCCCCGCAGGCGAAGGAGGCGGGGGTCGAGGTGGTCCGCTATCTCGACCCCGAGCTGCCGAAGGTGCGGCTCGACCGGGAGACGTTTCGTTCCGCGATCCTCAACCTCCTCATCAACGCGATCCAGGCGATGGAGGGGGGCGGTCAGCTCATGGTCCGCACCCGCTCGTCGGGGCTTGGCGTGGCGATCGAGCTGATCGACACCGGCCCAGGGATGGACGAGGAGACGCTCGCCAAGGCGTTTCGCGCCTTTTACACCACCAAGCAGGGCGGCTCCGGCCTCGGCCTTCCCACCGCACGCAAGATCGTCGAGGCGCACGGCGGCACGATCGACATCGAAAGCGCTCCCGGCCGCGGCACGAAGGTCTCCATCTGGCTGCCCGCGCCCCCGCGGCTGCCGACGGGCGGAAAGCCTCCCCGCTGACCGCGGCGCTCCTCGGGGGGACTAGACGGGGAGGAACTGGACGGGGCGCTCCGCCGATTCGTACCATCGTGGGCATGCCGCAGCCCAAAGACACCCAGCCTGCCAGCGAAGCCGCCTCGGAGCCGGGCTCCCAGGAGCTCATCCGCGTGCTGGTCGTCGATAACGACATCGTCCACGCCCGCACCATGGGCGAGGGGCTGGGCCGCCCCGGCTACCAGTGCACGGTGGCCGGCAGCGGGGCCGAGGGGGCGCGGAAGATCGAGCAGGATTCCTTCGACATCGTCGTCACCGACCTGATGATGAACGACATCGGGGGGCTCGAGATCCTCGCACGGGTGAAGAAGGCAGCGCCGGAGACGCAGGTCATCGTGGTGACGGGCCACGGCACCGTGCCATCGGCGGTGGCGGCGATGCAGCAGGGCGCCTACACCTACCTCCAGAAGCCGCTCGACCTGGGTCAACTCCGGGCCGCCGTGGAGAGGGCCTCAGAGGCGATCCGGCTCAAGCGGCAGAATGTCGAGCTCAACCGCCGGCTCGACGAGAAATTCGGGTTCGAGGGGGTGGTGGGATCGAGTCCCCTGATGCTCGCCCTGATCGAGCGGCTGAAGCGGATCGCGCCGACCGACGCCACGGTGCTCATCCAGGGGGAGACGGGCACCGGCAAGGAGCTGGTGGCGCAGGCCATCCACCAGAACAGCCCGCGCAAGAGTCGCCCGTTCGTCGCCCTCAACTGCGCCGCGCTGAGCGAGAACATTCTCGAGAGCGAACTCTTCGGGCACATTCGCGGCGCCTTCACCGACGCCTCGAGCGACCGGGTCGGCAAATTCGAATACGCCAATGGCGGCACGCTGTTTCTCGACGAGGTCGGCGACATGCCGATGGCGACGCAGATCAAGCTTCTGCGCGTGCTCGAGTCGGGGGAAATCACCCGCGTGGGTTCGAACACGCCCGTGCGGGTCAACGTGCGGATCCTCTCGGCCACCAATCGAAACCTCGAGGAGGCGATCGTTGCCGGCACGTTCCGCAGCGACCTCTACCACCGGCTCAAGGTGGTCACGATCGCGATCCCGACCCTGCGGGAGCGGGCCGCCGACATCCCGCTCCTGATCGAGCACTTCGTCAAGCTGTTCGCAAAGCGGCACCACAAGGCGATCAAGGGCATGTCGCTGCCGGCACGGTCGAAGCTCGTGTCGTTCGCCTGGCCCGGCAACGTGCGGCAGCTGAGGAACGTGATCGAGAGCATGGTCGTCGTCGACTGCGACGAGATGCTCGACGTGGACGACCTGCCTCTGGAGCTCGAGCCGGCCGTGGCGGCGGCGCCGACGATCGCCGCGGAGCCGCAGTCGAGCCTGACGGCGCTCGTGGGCCGGCCGCTCGAGGAGGTGGAGCGGCTGTTCATCGCCGAGACGCTCAAGCTCACCGGCGGCAACCGTGAGCAGGCGGCGGAGCTCCTGGGCATCGGCGAGCGGACGCTCTACCGCAAGATCAAGGAATTCCAGATAGGATGCCGGGCCACCGAGTGACGGAACGCATGGCACGCATCCACCAACTTCCCATGTCGGTCGTCAACCGCATCGCTGCCGGCGAGGTGGTGGAGCGGCCGGCGAGCGTCGTGAAGGAGCTGCTCGAGAACGCCCTCGATGCCGGGCCGACGCGGATCGACGTCGCCCTCGAGCAGGGTGGCATCGCGCTGGTGCGGGTCGTCGATGATGGCGGCGGTATCGAGCCGGACGATCTGCCGCTCGCCGTCGCGCCCCATGCCACGAGCAAGCTGCGCACGGCCGACGACCTCGAGCGGATCAATACGCTCGGGTTCCGCGGCGAGGCGCTGGCCTCGATCGGCGAGGTCTCCCGTCTCGTGATCCGGTCGCGGCCGCCGACGGCGGCCGCCGGGGCCTCGCTCGAGGTCGATGGCGGCCGCATGCGGGAGGTCGTGCCGGAAGGGTGCGGCGTGGGCACCACGGTGGAGGTGCACCAGCTCTTCGGCAACGTGCCGGCCCGCCGGGCCTTCCTCCGCGCCGCATCGACGGAATGGTCGCATGCATCGGAGGCTTTTGTCCGCACGGCGCTCGCCCATCCGGGCGTGGCGCTGTCGCTCGTCCACAACGGCCGCCGGGTGCACGACCTGCCGGCCACGGCATCCTGGCGCAGCCGGATCGGCGGGCTCTTCGGGCAGTCCCTGGCCGACCGGCTCATCGAGGTGGAGGCCCGCGACGGCGACATCGCCCTGCGCGGTTTCGTGGGCCGCCCCGAAGACGACATGGCGAGCACCCGCCTGCAGCACCTCTTCGTGGCCGGCCGGCCCTTCCGCGACCGCCCGATCCTCCACGCCGTCCAGGAGGCGTATCGCGGCGTGCTGCTCTCCGGCCGGCAGCCGATCGTGTTTCTCAGATTCGAACTGCCTCCCGACACGGTCGACGTGAACGTGCACCCCGCCAAGATGGAGGTGCGGTTTCGCGAGCCCTCGCGGCTCTATCGGCTCGTGTTGTCCGCCCTGCGCACGAAGTTCCTCGCGAGCGATATGCGGGCGCCGCTCGCGCCGCCCCCGGTCTTTCCCTGGGACCAGCGGGGAGACGCTCCGTCGGGCGGCCCGCCCGAGCCGGCCGCCTCGCGCGGGGCGTTCGCACGGCCGTCCGGCGGCGGAGTGGCCCCGTGGTTTGGCTCGCCGGAGGCGCGTGCCTCCGGAGCGGGCAGTGCCGTGGCGGCGACGGAGCCCGCCTGGGAGCGCGACGAGTCGCGGGCCGCGGCCGCCGCCGATCAAGCCGATGAATTGGCGGTGCAGATGCACGACCGCTTCATCGTGGTCGAAAGCAGCGAGGGCATCGAGGTGATCGACCAGCATGCCCTGCACGAGCGGGTGCTCTACGAGGGTCTGAAGGAGGCGGTCGCAAACGGCGCCCTCGAGGTGCAGCCACTGCTCATCCCCGAGCGGATCGACCTCGCGCCGGCCGAGATCGAGATCGTCACCGAGCACGCGGAGGCGCTCGCCGGCGCCGGCATGCGGGTGGAGCCGTTCGGGGGGGCGACGGTGATCGTCACGTCGAAGCCCGCGCTCGTGGGTTCTGCGCCGGCCGCCCTCCTCCTCCGCGAGGTGATCGACCGGCTGGCTTCGACGTCGGCGGGGGCCGAGGCCGGCATGATCGTCGACGAGGTGCTGCACGGACTGGCCTGCAAGGCCGCGATCAAGGCGGGAGATCCGTTGTCGCAGGCCGAAGTGGACGCGCTCGTGCGCGATCGTCGCCGGGTGCGCGAGTCACACCACTGCCCGCACGGCAGGCCGACATCCCTGACGCTTTCGCGGCAGGAGCTCGATCGGCAGTTTCGCAGGACATGACCAGCCCACACGGCGCACGAATCGGAGGAAGAAAGACATGATCTGCGTGAGCATCGGCCGGGGGCGCCACCGGCACGTCATCGCCGAGCACAAGCACCTGGCCGACAACGGCATCGAACTGGTGGAGTTGCGGCTCGACTACATCCAGGGCGCGGTCCAGGTGAAGCGGCTGCTCAAGGATCATCCCTGCCCGGCGATCATCACCTGCCGGCGGGCCGCCGACGGCGGCCGCTGGGAGAAGGGGGAGGACGAGCGGCTCCTCCTGCTGCGGACCGCGATCGTCGAGGGGGCCGACTATGTCGATCTCGAGGACGACATCGCCGCCAAGGTGCCGCGCTATGGAAAGACGAAGCGGATCGTCAGCCACCATGATTTCCACAAGACGCCCCCCGACCTGGCGGCGCTCCACAAGAAGCTGGCAGGAATGGATGCCGACATCGTGAAGATCGCCACGATGGCGAACCATCCCACCGACAACCTGCGGATGCTCGAAATGGTGAAGGCGAGCAAGGTTCCCACCGTGGGCATCTGCATGGGCGACATCGGCATGCCCACCCGCGTGCTGGCCGGCCGCGCCGGCGCCCCCTTCACCTTCGCCACGTTTCACGACGACCGCGTGCTCGCGCCCGGGCAGATCGGCTGGCGGCAGATGCGCGACCTTTACCGCTACGACTCCCTCTCCCCGGCCACGAAGGTCTACGGCGTGGTTGCCGACCCGGTGGCCCACAGCCTGAGCCCCGCCGTCCACAATGCGGCGATTCAACAGGCTCGCATCGACGCCGTCTATCTCCCATTCCGCGTGCCTGCGGAGCAGATCGACGAGTTTCTTTCGGCGGCGAGCCGCTGGCCCCTGGCCGGCCTGAGCGTGACGATCCCGCACAAGGAGTCCGTGCTCAAGCATGCGAAGATGCAGGATGACCTCGTGAAGGCGATCGGCGCGGCCAACACGCTTGTGTTTCGGCCCGAGGGGATTGCGGCCTTCAACACCGACGCCACCGCGGCCGTGGAGAGCATCGAGGCGGCGCTCCGCGAGCAGGACGCCCCGCCGGCCGAAGGGACGATCGGGCTGAAGACGGCGCTCGTGCTCGGCGCGGGCGGCGCCGCCCGCGCCGTGGCGTTTGGCCTGCGGCAACGGGGCGTCGACGTGACCGTCGCGTCGCGGACGCTCGAGCGGTCGAAACGGATCGCCGCCGACGTGGGCTGCAAGGCCATCGACTGGCAGGCCCGCTACCGGCTGCCCTATGACTGCCTCGTGAACGCGACCCCCGTGGGCATGCACCCGAATGTCGACGAGACCCCGTTCGACAAGGAGCACCTGCGCAGCTACATGACCGTCTTCGACACCGTGTACAACCCGGAGAACACCCTGCTCGTGAAGGAGGCCCGGTCGATCGGCTGCCGCATCGTGACGGGCGTCGAGATGTTCGTCCGGCAGGCGGCCAACCAATACAAACTCTGGCACGGCTCCGAGGCGCCGCGCGACGCGATGCGCGACGCGCTCAAGCGGGCGACGGCCTCCGCCAAGCAGCCGGTGTGACCGACTTCCTTCGAGCGGCTGCGGATCGCCGCGGATTCATCGCCATGCCCAGACTCACGCTGATCGGCTACCGCGGCACGGGAAAATCGACGGTGGCGGCCGCACTCGCCCGGCGTCTTGGCTGCGACTGGCGGGATGCCGACACCGTGCTCGAGGAAAGGGTCGGCACTTCGATCGCCGGGCTCGTGCGCGAGCGCGGCGAGCCCTTCTTTCGTGACGAGGAGTCGGCGGTGCTCACGCGGCTGCTCGCCGAATTCGACGGCGTGCTCGCCACCGGTGGCGGCGTCGTGCTGAAATCCCAGAACCGCGACCTGCTGCGGGCGCACGGGCGGCCTGTCGTCTGGCTCACCGCGTCGGCCGACGTGATTCGCGGCCGGCTGGCATCCGATCCCACGACCGGCGACCGCCGCCCGGCGCTCTCCGGCGCCGATCCGCTTGCCGAAGTGGCGCCCGCGCTCGCGGCGCGGGAGCCACTCTATCGCCAGTGCGCCGACGTCGCCTTCGACACCGGCGCCCTCGACGTCGAGACGATCGTCGCCCGGATCATGGCGTGGCTCGACGAGCACGGCGCGCACGGCGAAGGCGAAAGGGCGCCGGCATGACTCACGCATTGGCCGGGAGCCTCTGGGGAGCCGCTACCGCGGCGGTCGCGGGGGCTGTGCTCGGCGGATTCTTGTCGGCGGCAGTGCGGCGCTGGTTCGCCGCGACCGACGAGCCGGCCGGGGCTTCCGCCGGTCCCTCTGGCGTGGCTGCCGGCATCGTCGTGGCCGTGGCCCTCTGGTGGTGGGAAGTGCGTCTCACCGGTCAGATTTCGGATGGACTAGAAGCAGCGGCGGGCTCCGCGTCTGGCACCGCGATCGCCTGGAGGTGCCTTGCGCACATGGTGCTCTTCTGGCTGCTTGCGGCGGCGACGTGGATCGACATGCGGCAACGGGTCATCCCCGACTGGATCACGATCCCCGGCGTGCTCGCGGGGCTTCTCGTCGTCTGGGGTTTTCCGGATGCGCTGTTGCCGGTGGCTGTCGAGGTGCCACGGTCGTTTGCAACGCCCGCGCTCGAGCCCGACGTGCTTGGTTTTCTCGGCGGGTTGCGGACCGCGAGCGGCCCGGAATGGCTCGGCGCCGCGCCGCACCTGCCGGGGCTCCTGCTCGTCACCGGGCTGTTTGCGGCCTGGTGGAGCATTTGCACGGAGCCCGATCTCCAAACGGCCCGCTGGCCCGGCCCGCGGACGATGCTCCTCGTCGTCGGGTTGGCCGCCCTCCTCGGCGCATGGCTCGTCGGCGGCGATCGGTTTCGATCGCTCGAGTCGGCGCTCGTGGGGATGGCCGTGTCGGGCGGCATCGTCTGGGCGACGCGGGCGGGCGCCTCGCGGGCGCTGGGCCGTGAGGCGATGGGGCTAGGTGATGTGACGCTCATGGCGATGGTGGGCGCATGGCTCGGCTGGCAGGCATGCGTGCTCACCTTCTTCCTGGCGACGTTTATCGGGCTCACCCACGGACTCTTTCAGCTGCTCAGGCATCGGGAGAGCGAACTTCCCTTCGGGCCGAGCCTCTGCCTCGCGGCGGCGCTCGTCGTCGTATGCTGGCGGCCGCTCTGGCAGGCCGTGGCCATCCATTTCGAGGATTCCCTGCGGCTGGCGGCCGTCGTCATCGCCGTCGTGCTGCTCACCGCCATCACGCTCTTTGCCTGGCGGCTCATCCGCGACCGGCTGGCCAGTGGTTGACTCAGATCGCAACCCGCATTGGTTCGCCGGCGGCAGAAGTCTCCTTCGCGCTGAAATCTCTCCTTTGACGACCTGCGGCGATTCATTCCCCAACAGGTCGAGATTTCATACGCTCGTCGAGCTTCAGCCGACCGGCTCCTCAGCATCGGGGGAGTAAGTAGACCGCTTCCTCCGGAAGCGGATCCCCTGTTTTCACCGTGAAAGCGGCCTGTCGCCGGCCTTGCCCGGCTTGCCGACGTCTCCTACCATCCCGCCCCCTGCCGCGGGGCATGCGGCAGACGGAGTGGCAGCGATGCGTGTCGATGAGAGAGCCCGGATCCTCCTTGCCGTGATGATCGTCGCGGGCGCGGCCGGCTGCGCGAGCAACCCGTTTGCCAGGCCCGCATCGACGACGCCGGTGAACCTCACGCCCCCACCCGGCGTGGCCGCTCCGGCGCACACGCTGCCGCAGCAGACGGTCTCGCTCACGCCGTCGTATGCGACCACCGATCCGAAGCAGCTCGAAGTGGGGCTCGCCCGCAGCCGCCAGGAGGCGGATCTCATGCAGGACGAGATCGCGGCCCTGCGCGAACAGCTCGCCAGCACGTCGTCGCAGCTGGCCCAGGCACGCTCCACCGGCATGCCGGCCAACGCACCCGCGCAGACCGCCGCCGCGGCACCGGCCGCCGCGGGGATGTCGCCGGCCGAGATGGAGGCCATGATGACGCAACTCTCGGTGGCCGGGGCCGAGGCCCGGATCGACGGCAACGTCGTGCGGCTCGAGATTCCCGCCGACCGCCTCTTCGAATCTGGCAGCGCCAACCTGCTGCCCGGCGGCGCTGCGATCCTCACGCAGATCTCGACGGAGGTCGAGCGGGTCTACCCGGGGCACTTTCTCGGCATCGAGGGGCACACCGACACCGAGCCTTTGCACAATGCCTCGTGGGGCTCGCCGCACCAGTTGAGCGCGGCCAGAGCCTCGGCCGTGTTCGACTTCTTCACCAGCCGCACGCCGCTCAAGCAGGGCCAGCTCTTCCTCGTCGCCCACGGCCCGAACCATCCGGTCGTCTCGAATGCCACCGCCGCGGGCCGGGCCCGCAACCGGCGGGTCGAGATCGTCATCTATCCCGAGCAGGCGGCTGCCGGCGACCATCCGGCCGCCGCGCCCCGCTGACGAATAGGCGGCGGAGCGGCTCGAATTGTCTTTGCGTGCGGCCGACTTACACTCGGTGCATGGTGACGATCGTCGATTACGGCAGCGGCAACCTGCGCAGCGTCCAAAAAGCATTCGAGCGGCTCGGCGCGGCGGCCGCGATCACCGACGATCCACAGGTCGTGGCCGACGCCGAGCGGCTCGTCCTGCCCGGCGTGGGCGCTTTTGGCGACGCCATGCGGGAGCTCGGGGCCCGCGGCCTCGTGGCTCCGATCGTCGATCACCTGCGGGCCGACCGGCCGTTCTTCGGGATCTGCATGGGCCTGCAGCTGCTCTTCGAGACCGGATGGGAGGGCGGCCGCCATGCCGGCCTGGGCGTGCTCTCCGGCGACGTCGCGCGGTTCGATCTGCCTGCCGGGATGAAGGTGCCCCACATGGGCTGGAACACCGTCACCTGGCGCGGTGGCGACGGGCCCGGCGCGGCGATCGGAGATGGCGAGTATTTTTACTTCGTGCATTCCTATCACGCCCGGCCGGCCGATGCGTCGGTCGTGGCGGCGACGAGCGACTATGGTGGCCCGTTCTGTGCCGCCGTGAGACGTGGCCGGCTCTTCGCCACGCAATTCCATCCGGAGAAGAGCCAGGCGGTTGGACTCACGCTGCTACGGGAATTTCTCGGCTGAGCGGGCACGAATCAGGACAACCCAAGGAGACTGCGAGTGGAACTCTGGCCGGCGATCGATCTGCGTGGCGGAAAATGCGTGCGGCTCCTGCAGGGCGACTATGACCGCGAGACGGTGTTCGGCGACGACCCCGTGGCGATGGTGAGGCGTTTCGTAGCCCAGGGGGCGAAGCGGCTCCACATCGTCGATCTCGACGGCGCAAAGGCCGGTCAGCCGGTGCAGGCCGATCTGATCGCGCGGATGGTGGCCGCGGCCGGCGTGCCCTGCCAGCTCGGTGGCGGCATCCGCTCGCTCGAGACCGCCCGGGCCTATGCCGCGGCCGGAGTGGCCCGTCTCGTGGTGGGCAGCGTCGCGATCGAGCAGCCGGCGCTGCTTGAAGAACTGGCCACCGCCCTCCCGGGACGCATCGTGCTCGGCCTTGATGCCCGCGACGGTCGCGTCGCCGTCCGCGGCTGGCTCGAGACGAGCCCTCTCACGGCCGTCGCCGTCGCACAGCGGCACGAAGGCCTGCCGTTGGCGGGAATCGTCTACACCGACATCGCCACCGACGGGATGCTCGCGGGACCGAATCTCGCGGCCCTCGAGGAGATGATCCGCGCCGTGAAGTTGCCGGTGGTCGCGTCGGGCGGCATCGCGAAGGCCGAGGACCTCCGGCAGGTGGCGCGGATCGGGGCCGCTGGCTGCATCGTGGGCCGCGCGCTCTACGACGGCGGGCTCTCTCTCGCCGAGGCGGCCGCTGCCTGCGGCGAGCCATGAGCGCAGACGCCGGCGCCCGGCAGAGTCTGCCAGGCTTCCCGAGAGTATGACGCGATTCGGGTTTTCCCCTGGAAAACCCGAAGAAGCCTCAATTTCGACCGCTCCAGGGGCCGACCGTACGGGGTGTCTTCACGGGGATGGGAAGGCCGGCGAACCGGCACGTTGCCGACCCCCCCACGTTGCCGACTACCATAGGCCGCTCGTACGATCGAAGATTCATGGCCACCGACGTTCGTCTCAAAGAGCAGCTGCCCGACCTGACCCGTCGGATCGTCGAGACCTACCAAGACGTCCCGACGATTCAGTACCTCGGCCACTGCTCGCTGCCAAACTACGACTCGATCATCGCGGCCTGCGAGGATCTCAAGGAGATTCTCTATCCTGGCTATCGACGCCGCGAGAACCTGCATCTCGGCAACGTGACTTACCACGTGGGTGACCTCATCGACGGTCTCCACGACAAGCTCACCACGCAGATCGGTCGGGCCCTGCGGCACAGCGTGGCCGCGCAGCGGGCCGCCGTGGAGCACGGCGTCGACGCGCCCGCCCTACCCTCCGGCGTCCAGCAGTGCACCGAGGAGGCCGATTTCGAGGCGCTCGGCCAGGCCAAGGCGGTCGAGTTCCTGGAGCGGATTCCGGAGCTGCGCCGCGTACTCGCCACCGACGTGCAGGCCGCCTACGACGGCGACCCGGCCGTGCGCACGCTCGACGAGGTGATCTTCTGCTATCCCGGCCTGGAAGCGGTCACGATCCACCGGCTCGCGCACCTCCTGCACAAGCTGGAGGTGCCGCTCATCCCGCGCATGATGGCCGAATGGGCGCACTCGCGCACCGGGATCGACATCCATCCCGGCGCCACGATCGGTGACCACTTCTTCATCGATCACGGCACGGGCGTGGTGATCGGCGAGACCTGCGAGATCGGCAGCCGCGTGAAGCTCTACCAGGGCGTCACGCTCGGCGCGCTCTCCTTCCAGACCGACGGCGACGGCAACCTCGTCCGCGGCACGAAGCGTCATCCGACGATCGAAGATCGCGTCGTGATCTACGCGAACGCGACCGTCCTCGGCGGCGCCACGCGGATCGGGCACGACTCGGTGATCGGCTCGAACGTCTGGCTCACGCGGTCCATCGAGCCCCACACGACGGTCGTCCTGGAGCGGCCGAAGCTCCGGATGCGCGGCGAGGCGCCCACACCGGACTTCGACTACCAGATCTGACGGCGCGGCTCGTCAACTGGAGTGGCCCGGCTTCGGGTGACCCGTACCCCGTCGCCGGGCGCTCGCTACTGGCATCCATGCCCTTCGCTCGCTCGGTGCTGACTGCGCCAGCCAGAGCGCCTCCGCTTGGCCATCCTGGCTGCGCTTGTCAGCAACGCCGGCGAGCGGGGCACGGGTCACCCGAAGCCTCCCGTTCTCGTAGGACAGGCTTCAGCCTGTTCCAGACAGGCTGAAGCCTGTCCTACTTCAGACCGGCCTACGGTTCGGGAGGCTTCGGCAAAAGCCACGGAAGCCCGCAGCGCAAGCAAGGTCCATCCGCCCTCCACTCCCACCAGCGACGCTCCCACCCGACCCGCGAGAAACGCCTCCACTCCCCTCGCTTGCGCGTCGGGCTTCCGTAGCGTACGCAGCGAGCGTCCGGCGAG
>JBIIOK010000114.1:0-7902 GCA_044336985.1 Pirellulales bacterium
CGGGCATTTGCTCAACCGCGCCGCTGATGATCGCGACGCGTCATCCCGCCTGCTACCGCAGGGGGCTTGTGGGGGTCGGCATCACCTCGGCGAGCCGCTTGGCGGCCTCCTCTGCGCCGAGCGTGCCCGAGGCTGCCAGCGACTTGGCCGCGGCCTCGTCGTTTGATCCGGCGGGCGTGGCGATCGCCTCCAGAAACCCGCGGCGGCTCTCCACCTCGGCCGCGAGGATGTCGAGATACTGCCGCTCTCCACCCGGGATGAACCGGCCCGCTTCGCCAGTGAGCGTGGCCTTCCGCAGCCGGTCGGGAAGATCGGCGGGGAGGCGATCGAGGGGGAGCTGCAGGCACCGCCATGCCGGCACGAGCAGATCCCGCGGCCCACCGAGAAGGTCGGCCAGGTCGCCGAGTACCTCCTCGTCGGGCGTGTCGAGATAGGCGAGGTCGGCCGCCGCCCGCGCGAAGAAGTAAAGGTTCGGGAGCACCATCACCGGCTGCTGGGCATTGCCGAAGACGCCGTCGGCGGTGGCCGCATATTTCGCCTCGTCGCGCAGCATCCGGCGGATGTCGGCGAACTGCAGGTTCGATCCCGGGATCGAGGGCTCGTATTCGATCGCCTCGTAAAGAAAAAGCGTCGAGCGCGGCATGAGTCCCGTCTCCTCCGCCAGCGCGACGTTCACGCGGCCATTGGCCCAGTTCTCCCGGTTCGACCGCTCAGGCAGCATCTGCCACGGCTCGGGCATGCCGGCCGCGAGCGTCTCGAGCGACGCCCTCACGAACGGCGCGATCTGCTCCGGCGGGGTGTTTGGATTGCCGCCCCAGACCTTTTCGGTGCCCCAGCCGCACCATACCCAGGGGATGAGCGGCTGCTTCGAGGCCGCGGCCGCGGCGGGGTCGTCGAGCCGCACGTGCTTCCAGACGGGATAGGAATTGCGTTCCTTCCACGGCTTCGCGGCGATCGACGGCGGCGGCGTGAGGTTCGCGGTCTGGGCGAGCCAGAATTCGAGGCCGGCCGCATGGGCATCGTCGATCGTGCGGCGGTAGTCGCGGAGTGCCTGGGCGTCGGTCTCGGAGAGCGGCGCCGGGATCGACTCGAACATCGGCCAGTTCATCACCCGGTCGAAGCCGAGTCGCTTGAGCAGCTGGTACATCGCCGCGAAGTGCCGGAGTCCACGTGGAATAAAGGCTGTACCAGAAGCCCCCTGCGGCAGCAGGCGGGGTGACGCAACGCGATCATGATCGGCGCATTCGGTCAAACGCCCGGATGGTCATGGCCAGCGTCATCCCCATCGCTTCCGCGAGGGGCTTTCATTCCATTGGATCGGCAGGGCTGTCAGCCTCGTAGGTCGCAATGAGCTCGTCGAGCTCACGAATGGCGGTTGGTTCCAGCATCTCGGCGCTCCATCGCCGTAAATACGGCATGTCGAGGCGCCCCTTCTGAATATGCAGGATACCCTTGATGTCCAGGAGATCCTTCTGCCGGTGGAAGGCCATTTTCAACAGAATCAGGTCCTCGGCGGTCGTGACTTGGATCGTACGGCCGTGAAACAGCCGCCCGACGGCCCGCTTCAGGATCGATTCCTGCAAGGGCACGATCGGGACGAACAGTTCCACGCTCGTCGCCCGACATGACAGTGTCATGTACTTGTCGCGACGCACCTGCTCGAGCAATGCGACGACCGTCACGGGCTGCGGTCCCGAAGGCTGCTCGACCTCGAAGCCCTCGGCGTTCAAGGCATCGGACAGCCGCTGATAGACGACCGAGGGAACGGCGACAAGGCAGTCGGCGTCCTGCGTCGTGCGGGGCACGCCCCAGAAACTCGTGGCGACGGCTCCACCGATCGCATACGGAACGGCGATCTCTTCAAACACGTCTGCCAGGCGGAGGACGACGTCCGCCAAGGCCGGCAGGTCATGACGTTGCATCTTCATCAGTCCAGGGCTCTCGAGGCCACGCGGAGCGCCGCAGGTTTTTCCACCACGGCGTAGGACGAGGGTCGAGGAGCCGAGCCGCATCCCGACGGCGACGGCGTTCCGCGGCCGGCAGGCCCGCCAGGATGGCCTCCATCGTGCGATCCAAGCCGATAAAAACCTCCGCACGCTCCTCCGGCGTCATTGCGACGACGTGTTTGGCATCGTTCGCAATCGACTCGCGATCACTGCGTCGAGGATAGGGAAGGATCGCCATAAGTCGCACGCGGGTTCTCATGCTGAAGAGGCGACCGATTCTACCATCGCCAATCACAAGACGTCAGCGCGGGCGGGGCCCCGGGGGAGTAGGCGGATCCCCACCGGCCGCTTCGCCCATTTGCGGGGTAGGCGGTTGAGCTTCTGCGCAGCGAGACGATACTTTCCGCATCATGCAATTGACGTCGCTCACCAAGGCCCTCGGCCTCCTCGAAGCCACCGCGGGTCATCACGAAAAGAAATCGCCATGAAGCTTGTTCGCTTTGGAAACCGTGGCCAGGAAAGGCCGGGCATCGTCACCGCCGACGGTCGCATCAAGGATGTGTCGGCCCATGTGCGTGACTACGACCACGCCTTCTTCTCCAGCGGCGGCCTCGAGGCGCTGCGTGCGATAGCCGCTAGTCCAGAGTCGCTCCCCGACGCGCCGGCCCGCGTTCGGATCGGCGCCCCGCCCGCGGAATGTCTTTGCGATCGGCCTCAACTATTCCGACCATGCCAAGGAGACGGGCGCAGCGGTTCCCGCCGAGCCGATCCTCTTCATGAAGTCGACCGGAGCCGTCTGCGGCCCGCACGATCCGATCCTGATTCCGCGGGGCAGCGAGAAGACCGACTGGGAGGTGGAACTCGGCCTCGTGATCAGCCGCGATGCCCGGTATCTCCCGTCGGCAGCCAGCGGAGCGTGTGCGAACCCGCCTGACGCTCAGGGCCAGGCCTTCCGCAGGAACGTGAGCCAGTTGCCGTGCATCACCTTCTCGATGTCTGCGGCTGAGTAGCCGCGCTTGGCGAGCATGCCAGGCACGCGGCCCAGGTCGGCGATCGTCTCGAGGTCGTGCGGGGCCTGCTCGCGGCCGAAGGCACCGTCGAGATCGGAGCCGATGCCGATGTGGTCGGCGTTGCCCGCGATCTGGCAGATGTGGTCGAGGTGGTCGATCATCACCTCGAGATCGCAGTCCATCCCCAGCGGCGTCGATTTCCCGCGCACCCAGCCGGGCACCATCATCCAGGCGTCGAGCGCGCCGCCGATCACGGCGCCGCGGGCCACGAGCGCCTTGATCATCTCGTCGGAAAACTGCCGGTTATGGTCGACGAGCGCGCGGCAGTTGTTGTGGCTCGCCCAGACCGGCCCCTGGAAAATCTCGAGCGCGTCCCAGAAGGCGGCGTCGCAGAGGTGCGTGGCGTCGAGGATCATGCCGAGGCGGTCCATTTCGCCGAGCAGCTCGCGGCCGGCGGCGTTGAGCGAGGCGGAGGCGTCGGTGCCGTGGGCGTAGCGGCCGGGTCCGTAGTGGGCCGGCCCCACAGCGCGGAGGCCGTAGCGGTGGGCCCGCTCGAGGTGCGCGGGCGTGATCAGCGAATCAGCGCCTTCGAGCGAGAGGATGTAGCCGATCGGCAGCCGCGAGGTGTCGCCGTCCGCCGCAATCGCCGCCAGCCACCGCGCCACGTGGGCGTCGAGCCCGTCGCGATCGACGATCTGCACCATCTCCCCGGCCTCTTCCATGGTGCGATACCACTGCACCTGCGCCTGCGTCTGCGACCAGGCCTGTTCGGGCGAGGCCCAGCCGGGGAGCGGATTGTCGGGGGCGACGTAGCGGGCGATCTGCGTGGCCACGACGAGGCCGTCATGGCCGCGGCGCAGGTCCGGGAACGAGACGACGGCATTGCCGCGGTCGGGCTTGTCGATGAGGCGGCGGGCCCGCTCGCGGGCGTTGAGCTCCGACGCGGGAATCCGCAGATCGCGGTTCCACTCCATCGCGTTCATCGAGAGGTCGAGGTGCGCGTCGACGGTAAACATGATCTCCCCTCCCTCAGATGATGCGGGCGAGCACGAGCACCCCAGCGAGGCCCACGACCGAGACGATCGTCTCCATGACGGTCCAGCTCTTGAGTGTATCGGTGAGGCTCAGGCTGAAGTATTCCTTGAAGAGCCAGAAGCCCGCGTCGTTGACGTGCGAGAGTGCGAGGCTGCCGGCCCCGATCGCGAGCACCATCAGGTTTGGGTCGGTGCCTCCGGCCGTCACGATCGGCGCGAGGATGCCCGCGGCCGTGAGCCCGGCTACCGTGGCGGAGCCCACGCACACCCGGATCACGGCCGTCACGAGCCAGGCGAGCACGAGTGGATCGAGCGGCAGGCCCTGCATCGCCTCACCGATGCGAGTGTTCACGCCGCTGGCGACGAGCACCTGCTTGAACGCCCCCGAGCCGCCGATGACGAGCAGGATCGAGGCCACGTCGCCGATCGCGGCGGTGAACGTGTTCATCACCGACGGCAGCGAGCGGCCGCGGGCGAGGCCGAGCGTGACGGTGGCGAAGAGGAGCGCCGTGAGCATCACGACGTCGGGGTCGGCGACGAATTTCATGGCCGTGGCCGTGACCGAATCGGCAGGCACGACCGCTCCGCCGACGGCTGTCACAAGCAAGAGCACGGCGGGCAAGAGCGCCGTGAGGATGCTCACGCCGGCGCCAGGCAGCTCGTGCTCCGGCCGCGAGGTGGTCGCGAGGCCGGCGAGCGGCCGCGCGGGGATCTTTGCCATCGCCCGTGCGAAGACCGGGCCGGCGAGCACGAGCGCCGGCACGGCGACCGCCAGGCCGTAGAGGAGCGTAAGCCCGAGGCTCGCGTTGAATGTCGAGACAAGCGCCGTCGGGGCCGGGTGGGGCGGAAGCAGGCCGTGGGCCACGCTCAGGGCCGCGAGCGCCGGCAATGCCACCACGAGCGGCGGCAGCCGATACCGCTCCACCACGGCGAAGATGATCGGTACGAGCAGCACGAAGCCCACGCCATAGAAGAGCGGGATGCCGACGATGAAGCCGGTGAGCGCCATCGCCCAGGCCATCCGCCTCTCGCCGAACGCCTTGACGAGCGTGTCGGCGATCCGCTGGGCAGCACCGCTTTCGACCACGAGCTTGCCGAGCATCGCCCCGGAGACGATCACGATCGAAAGCGCCCCGAGGATGTCGCCGATCCCCTTCCGCACGACCCCGGGCACGTCGGCAAGCGGGATGCCGAGCGCCAGGGCCGCGGCCGCCGAGACGAGGATGAACGCGAGGAATGGATGCACCTTCGCCCACGCGACGAGCACCACGAGGGCGGCGATCGCGACGGCGATGACGACAAGCGGCAGCATGGTCTACACCGTGGCGAGGATCGCCGTGAGCCGCCGCGCCCGATCGGCGAGGTCGGCGAAGTTGCCGTCGGCGAGCGTCTTCGCATCGACAAGGTGCGAGCCCATCCCCACGCAGTGCACACCGGCGGCGAACCAGGCCTTGAGATTGGCCTCGTCGAGCACCTGCATGCCGGTGGCCGCGTCGCCGCAGTTGAAGAGCGGCAGCGCACGCTGTCGCGCGAGCGCCTGTGAGATCTCGTCCTTGCTGAATGGCTCCATGGTCAGGCCAGCTCGAAAAGGGCCTCGATCTCAACGGGCATGTCGTCGGGGAGCGAGCCCATCCCGACGGCGCTCCGCGCGCCGATACCGTTATCCGGCCCCCAGATCTCGGCGAAGAGCTCGCTTGCGCCGTTGATCACGTAGGGGTGCTTCTCGAAGTCGCTCGTGCAGTTGACCATGCCGAGCACCTTGATCACCCGCTTCACCTTGTCGAGGCTGCCGAGCGTGGCGAGGAGCGTGGCGAGCATCGTGAGGCCCACCTGCCGGGCACCCTTCTTGCCGCCGTCAGCGTCGAAGTCGCGGCCGACCCTGCCGCGCATGAGCGTGTTGTCTGGGAGGAGCGGGCCGTGGCCCGATACGTAAAGGTGCTGGCCCACGACGAGGGCCGGCTTGTAGACACCCACGGGCTTGGGCGCGGGGGGCAGCGTGAGATTCAGGGATTCAAAACGCTTCTGCGGCGAACTTTCGGCCATGGCTCGGTCCTTCGGGGAAACGGCGTGGGGAAGTCGGCCACGCCCGCGGCAAAATATCACCGATGGGAGCGATTCCGGGTAGTCCCGCCCCAGCGACGACTTTCCAATCGGGCTCGCCCACGACCTTCCAGGGATGCGGCAGAGCCGCATTCATCACTCGCCATCCCGCCGCTGCCGCGATGGTCTACTGGGAGACCCAATCACATTTGGTGGCCAGCCAACGCCGTTCGTAGAATATGATCAGGGTGGCGTGTTGTGAACCGCCTATTCACACTTCGTTTCGGCAGGATGCTGTCATGAGACCAATGAGTGCGCAGCGGACGGCTTCTCGCGATACGGCCTCGGGCGGGCAGCCCCGCGGCTTCACGCTGATCGAGATGCTCGTGGTGATCGGGATCATCGGGATCCTCATGGCAATGCTCCTGCCGGCGATCCAGTCGGCCCGCGAGAGTGCCCGGCGGACGAGTTGCTCCAATAACCTCAAGCAGATCGGAGTCGCACTCGCCGGTCATGAATCGTCGGCCGGGGCGTTTCCGCCGGGGATCCTGGCGAGCGCGTGGCGGTCGGGGGAGGCGGAACCCAGCAGCACCGCCCTCACCGGCCCCGTGGCGAAGTTTGGCTTTTATTACTGGTCGTATTTTCTCCATGAATTACTGCCGCGGCTCGACGAGCAGGCCTACTACGACGGAATCCGCGGACCGCTGTTTCGAATCCAGGCGCTGAATGCAGCTGACCGCACGGTCGTTTCCAGCACGTCCGACTATGCCCGCGTCAACGGGGTTTCGCTCCGGCCGCTGTTGTGCCCGTCGGATGGCCAGACTTCAGCCCTGTGGACGTCGGGCACAACGCCTATCGAGTGGAGAAACAGCGGGGGGGTGAAACTGGCGAAGTCGAATTACCTCGGAATCTTTTCTGGCACGAACGTCGAGGAAAGCGTCTCACGCGTACTCGTCAGTGTCTTTCGCAATCAGCCGGTGCGGCCGCTCCCGCCG
The DNA here is from genome assembly GCA_044336985.1 of Pirellulales bacterium. GTDB lineage: Bacteria > Planctomycetota > Planctomycetia > Pirellulales > UBA1268 > RGVT01. The sequence goes on from JBIIOK010000114.1 coordinate 7,026, forward strand.
AAATCGGTCATGGACCGGCGTGCCGTTTTCGGGTTTGCCCAGGGAACGACGACGCAAGCGATCAAGGATGGTCTCGCCAACACGATGGCGGTTGCGGAATATCTCCGCGGCGTGTCCGACCGCGACGGTCGAGGCGCCTTTTGGGTGAATGACGCCGGGATGCAAATGCTGCATGCGACACGATCGCCAAATGCCAATACGCCCGACAGGCTTCATCAGGGTCGAGTAAGCCTCACACAGCTGGCGATCGATTGGGGTTGCTTTAGTGCCACGTCCCCGAATAATCGCATCGATTTGAACCTGCCCTGCACGCCCGGCACCAACGGTACGGTTGACTCGGCAGGTTTAGACGGCGTTGCCACCTCGCGAAGCCGGCACCGCGGTGGCGTGAACGTGCTCTTCTGCGACGGCCGCGTGCAGTTCATCGACGACGCGATCGATTCGCGCACCACGAGCCCATATGGCACCTGGCAGCGGCTCGCGTGGATCGATGACGGCCTGTCGGTGACGCCGCCGTAGACCGCCGCGGCGTGAGAGGCTATTTTTCCTTGCCGATCTCGCCGGTATTGGCGAGCACGTTGCCGGGCGGGTCGGCGGGCACCATGAGCATGTCCCAGATGCCGTCGAGATACGGATATGACGTGCCGCTAATGACAAGCGCCGGAGTGCCCCCCAGCCCCATGGGGTTGTAAGTGTCTCGGCCGTACTCCCGGCCGGCGACGTCGGGATCACATTGCTCGCGGCGGGTCACGCGCGGAGAGATGCCCCGCACCGATCCATCGCACATCGCGACATTCAAGACATCGTGATTGGCCTGCAGGCGATACTTGTTGCAGCCAGACTTGGGCGGCCGCTGCTGGAACATGAGCGTGTTGCC
>JBIIOK010000045.1:0-17987 GCA_044336985.1 Pirellulales bacterium
GGGTTGAATCACTTCCCACTGTTCGTCCGTGACTTCGTGTCGTTTCATGGCAGTCGGCCTCCTTGGCGGGAGACCAACTACAGAACGACTCGTCCAGCCGCCAGACCGTTCTCAGACAGAGCCTAGTTTCACCACCGTGGATCGACGAGGCCGGCCCGGCATCCCGCCGGCCCCCGCAGGGGCTTTTGGCGGGCTCGCTTCAACGCGTGTAAATTAAAGGTCCCGCCGATCGACCCTTGCCGGTCCGCGATTCGGGGCCTCCGCCCTGGGTCGGCGACGCGGGTAACCCCTGACAGGATCTGCGTTGCATGGGTTGCTCGAGCGCCAAGCGAATTCCGTGGCTGATTCGTCTCGCGGCGGTGGCCCTCATGACGGCCGGCCCCGCGTTCGCCGCCGCGCCCGACAAGCCCCAGACCCGGATCTCGTTCAACAACGACATCCGGCCGATCCTCTCCGACAACTGCTTCGCCTGCCACGGCCCCGACAGCGCCAACCGCCAGGCCGGCCTCCGGCTCGACACCGCCGAGCAGGCGACGGCAGAACTCGAGAGCGGCTCCCGCGCGATCGTGCCGGAAGATATCGCCGCCAGCGAGCTCGTTGCCCGGATCATCTCCGACGATCCCGACAGCGTGATGCCGCCCCCCGAAGCCAAGATCGGCCGGCTGACCGACGAGCAGGTCGAGCTCGTCAGGCGGTGGATCGCGGAAGGGGCGCAGTATGAGCCGCACTGGGCATTCGTCGCCCCCCTGAAGCCGGAGGCCAACGACGCCACGGCCGCCATCGACGGGGCCGTGGCTGCCAGGCTCGCGAAGCGCGGGCTCGCGCAGCAGCCGGAGGCCGACCGCCCCACGCTCATCCGCCGCGCCACGTTTGACATCACCGGCCTGCCGCCGACGCCGGACGAGGTGGAGGCCTTCGTCGCCGACACTTCCCCCGATGCCTACGAAAAACTCCTCGACCGCCTCCTGGCGAGCCCGCGATACGGCGAGCGGATGGCGGCCGAATGGATGGACCTCGCCCGCTATTCCGACAGCTACGGCTTTCAGGTCGATCGCGAGCGGCCCACGATGTGGCCCTGGCGCGACTGGGTGATCAAGGCCTTCAATGAAAACCTGCCCTGGGACCAGTTCACGCTCTGGCAGCTGGCGGGCGACCTCTTGCCCAATGCCTCCGACGAGCAGCTGCTCGCCACGGCCTTCAACCGGCTCCACCAGCAGGAATGCGAGGGCGGCTCGGTGGAGGAGGAATATCGGGTCAACTCGATCAACGACCGCGTGACCACGTTTGGCACCGCGTTTCTCGGGCTCACGCTTGAATGCTGCCGCTGCCACGACCACAAGTTCGACCCGTTCTCGCAGAAGGATTTTTACCAGTTCTTCGCCTTCTTCGACGACGTCGACGAAGCGGGGCTCTACTCGTTTTACACGCAGGCCGTGCCGACACCGAAGATGCGGTTGCTCGACGACAAGACCGCGCTCGCGCTTGCCAAGGCCGATGAAGCCTGCGGCGAGGCCGTGGCCGAGCTCGGGATCGCCGAGGGGGCGGCGCGAAAGGCCGTGGCCCACTGGATCGCAGGCAAGGCCGAGACGCCGATCGCGCTCGACGCGGCCGGCGGCACGATTCCGGGTGAGATCGTTCGCTATCCGTTCGACGCCCGCGGCGCGGATGGCAAGTTTGCCAGCAGCCTGGGCAACCTCGAGCCGGCGACGTCTCCTGAAGAAAACACGCTCGTCGAGGGAAGGTTTGGCAGCGCGATCCGGCTCACCGGCGATCATGCAGTCGCCACGCCCGTCGGAAACTTCCGCAAGAGCCATCCCTTCACCGTGTCGCTCTGGCTCAAATCGCCCAACGCGAAAGAGCGGGCGGTCGTGTTTCACCGCTCCACCGCCTGGACCGACGCCGGCAGCCGTGGCTACGAACTGCTCATCGCCGATGGACATCTCCGCTGGTCGCTCGTGCATTTCTGGCCGGGCGATGCCGCGAGCGTGCGGTGTGCGGAGCCGCTACCCGTGGGGGAGTGGGTGCACATGGCCGTGTCCAGCGATGGCTCGGGCAGCGCCGCGGGGCTGAAGATCTTCGTCAACGGCCACCCGGCGGCGACGGAGATCGTGAGCGACAGCCTCACTCGCGACATCTTGAACGATGGCCGCAACGATCTCGTACAGGCGGATGAAAAGACGATCGCGGCCGGCCGCACGATCCGGATCGGCGAGCGGATGCGCGACAGCGGCTTCAAGGACGGCCTCGTCGACGACTTCCGCGTGTTTGACCGGGCGCTCTCGCCACTCGAGGTGCGGGAGACTTTCGAGCCGGGCGCGATCGTGGCCGCGATCGCGGCGAAACAGGCTGCGGAGCCGCTCGGCGACTATCTCGCGTCGGCCTTCGACGCTGACGCCGCGATCAAGCGACGAATTCTCGAGGAGGCGCGGCGGGCCCGCGACGACCTGGCCGAGAAGCCGCTCGAGATCATGGTGATGCGGGAATTGCCGCAGCCGAAGATGGCCTTCGTGCTCAATCGCGGCGACTACGACAAGCGCGGCGAGCCCGTCGAGCCCGGCACACCCGCCGTGCTGCCCCCCTTCCCCGCCGATCAGCCGAAGAATCGGCTGGGACTCGCGCGCTGGCTCGTCGATCCCGACCACCCGCTCCTCGCACGGGTGACCGTCAACCGGCTCTGGCAATCGCTCTTCGGTCTCGGCCTCGTGAAGAGCCCGGAGGATCTCGGCAGCCAGTCGACGCGGCCCGAGCATCCCGAGGTGCTCGATTCGCTCGCCTGGAAGTTTTCGCATCCGGCGGCCGACGGAGGCCTGGCGTGGAGCATGAAGGCGCTCGTCAAGGCGATCATGATGTCGAAGACCTACCGGCAGCGGAGCATCGCCGACGAGAAGACGATGGCCGACGATCCGCTCAACCTCTGGCTCGCGCGGGGCCCGCGGCATCGCCTGCCGGCCGAGATGATCCGCGACGGGGCACTCGCTGCCTGCGGCCTCCTCGTGGAAAAGACCGGCGGCCCGCCCGTGAAGACCTACGACATCCAGGAATCGTTCAAGCCGTCGGCGGCCGACACCGGCGAAGCGCTCTACCGCCGCAGCCTCTATACCTTCTGGCGGCGAACCGGCCCAGCGCCCGTGCTCGAGAGCTTTGATGTGCCGAAGCGGGTGGTCTGCTCGGCGAAGCGCGACGCGACCAACACCCCGCTCCACGCCTTCGTGCTGATGAACGGGCCGCAGTTCGTCGAGTCGGCCCGCGTGCTCGCCGAGCGGCTGCTGGCCGAATATGACGGTCAGGCGGAAAAGGTGCTCGACCGGGCGTTTTACCTGCTGACCACGCGGCAGCCGGACGATGTAGAACGGCGGATCATGGCGCGGATGCACGCCGGGCAGCTCGACTGGTATCGCTGCCACCCCGACGACGCCGCGATGTTCGTTGCGGTCGGCGACACGAAGCCGAACGAATCGCTCGCGGCCGCCGACGTGGCCGCCGTGGCCGGCGTGATCAACGCACTCTTGAACTACGACGGATGCGTGGTGAAACGATGACGCAGCTGCCTTTCAACCGCCGCCAATGGCTGGGCTCGTTTGGCATGGGGCTCGGTGGCGTCGCGCTCGCGGAGATGCTCGCGAACGCGGCCGCGGCCGGGGAGACCGCGCAGGAAGGTACCGGCGGCGTGCTCGGCGGGTTTCACTTTCCGCCCAAGGCGAAGCGGGTGATCTACCTCTTCCAGTCGGGCGGTCCCTCGCAGATCGATCTCTATGACCACAAGCCATTGCTCGTCGAAAAGACCGGCATGCAGCTGCCAGACAGCGTCCGCGGTGGGCAGCGGCTCACGGGCATGTCGGGCAACCAGAGCTCGATTCCGCTCGTGGGCTCGCCGTTCAAGTTCGCGCAGTATGGCGACAGCGGCGCCTGGCTCTCGGAGCTCCTGCCCCACACGGCGAAGATCGCCGATCGGCTCTGCTTCATCCGCACGATGCACACCGAGAGCATCAACCACGGGCCCGGCGTGACGTTCATGCAGAGCGGAAACCAGATTCCGGGCCGGCCGAGCATCGGCGCCTGGCTCGACTACGGCCTCGGCAACGCTCACGAGGATCTCCCCTCGTTCGTCGTGCTGATCACGAAAAACAAGGGCGGCCAGCCGCTGATGAGCCACCTCTGGGGCGCGGGCTTCCTGCCGACGAAGCATCAAGCCGTGCGTTTTCGCTCCGGCGGCGACCCGGTGCTCTACGTCAACAATCCCCCCGGCGTGGCGCCGGAAAACCGCCGCCAGCTGCTCGACGGCCTACGCGACTTGCACGAGCACCAGTTCGCCGGCACGCCCGATGCCGAGATCACGGCGCGGATCGCCAACTACGAAATGGCCTTCCGCATGCAGTCGAGCGTGCCGGAGGTGACCGACTTCTCCGACGAGCCCGCGAGCGTGCTCGAGATGTATGGCCCCGACGCGAAGGACGCTGGCACGTTTGCGGCCAACTGCGTGCTCGCCCGGCGGCTCGCCGAGCGAGGCGTGCGATTCATCCAGCTTTACCATCAAGACTGGGACCATCACGGCGGGCTCAAAGGAGGCATCCGGTCGGAGTGCAAGCAGACCGACCAGCCGGCCGCGGCGCTCGTGCAGGATCTCGCCCAGCGCGGCATGCTCGACGACACGCTCGTCGTCTGGGGCGGCGAGTTTGGCCGCACCAATTACTGCCAGGGCCTCTACAAGCCGGGCATGGATTTCGGTCGCGACCACCACCCGCGGTGCTTCACGATCTGGATGGCCGGCGGCGGCATCAAGCCCGGCACGACCTACGGCGAGACCGACGAATACGGCTACAACATCGTGAAGGACGGCGTACACGTGCACGACTTCCATGCCACGATGCTCCACCTCCTCGGCATCGACCACGAGCGGCTCACGTATAAGTTTCAGGGCCGCCGCTACCGGCTCACCGACGTGCACGGCAAGATCGTGAAGGGCATCCTCGCCTGACGTGCGACAAAGTAGACCGCTTGCAAAGTAGACCGCTTGCTCCGCAAGCGGATCCAGATCCGCTTCGGGACGAAGCGGTCTACGTTGGACGAAGCGGTCTACTTGAGCGGCTTACTTTCCCCGCAGCGAATCTTTCAGGCTGATGAAATCTGAAAGCAGGAAGATCACGGTGAAGAAGGCGAGCGTCACCTCCATCAGCGTGACGAGCTTCGCGGCGATCGATTGCGGCGTGATGTCGCCGAAGCCGAAGAACGTGAAGTTGAGCAGGCTGTAGAAGAAACAGTCGAAGAGAATCCGCGGCTCGCCCAGCCCTGCCGCGAATCCCGCGAAGCTCTCCGGTTCCGCCGCCTCGAGCAGAAAGAAGTCGAGCGCGAAGGAGACCGTGATCTGCGCCATGTTCACCCCCATCAGCGTGAGAAACCGGTGATAGGGAATCTCGTGCGACGTGGCAAGCAGAATGTGCTGCAGATTTTCGACGAAGAAGAAGGCGGTTTTCGCCAGGGCCAGCGCCGTCACGATCCAGCAGATGGCCGACGGCGACACGACCCCCGCCCGCCAGACCTCGTGCACGATCGCCGCGACGACGAGAATGACGACGGTCTCGACGACCTGGCGTGAGAACTGGCTGGGATGTCGGTGGGTGGGCATGCGAATGATTGTAAGTAGACCGCGATAAGTAGACCGCTTGCTCCGCAAGCGGATCCAGATCCGCTTCGGGACGAAGCGGTCTACGGGAAGCGGTCGACTATCCAACCCATCCAGCTGATGCAACCCGCACGACCGGAGCGGTTGGCCGCGCGGGATGCCTGCGAGCCCGCCGCCGCGGCCGAAACTGGCCTGTAGAGTTTGGATGGAAAGGACTCCCCATATGGCAACCATCGATCGCTCTCTGCCCGCATCGCTCTCGCCGAGCAGCCCCTTTGGAGGCCGCTTCGGCGCCGCCAAGGTCGCCCCCGCCCTCGAGATTCCGGAGGCCGCCCCGCGCGACCGCGTCCGCGATCTGACGGCGCTCGTGCTCCTGGCGGTCTGCGCGTTTCTGATCGCGGCCCTGGCGACGTTCGATCCGGCCGACCCGCCGGCATCGCGGGAGTTTCCGCCCCATGCCCGCGCGACCAACGCCTGCGGGCTCCTCGGCTCGACGGTCGCGACGGCGCTCACCGAAAGCTTCGGCCTCGGCGCGTGGTTCGTCGTTGCGCTCCTCGCCGGTCTCGATGTCGCCCTGCTCCGCCGCCGCGCGCTGCCGGATCTGCCGCTCCGCGCCGTTGGCGCCGTGCTGGCGACGGTCGGCGGCTGCACGCTCCTGGCGATGTTTTGCCCGGCCTGGATCGTGCGGCCGATCTGGGGCCCCGGCGGGGCCACTGGCGCCACCGGCCGGCTCTTTGCCGAGGCCTATTTCGCCACCGCCGGCGCCGCCATCATCGTGACGGCGATCACGGGCGCCGGGCTCTTCCTGGCGTGTGACGCGGTGCTGGTCAGGGCTGCCGCCGCCGCCGCTGGCCTCGCGGCGATCGTGGGTGCGGCCGGCGGCTCGCTCGGTCGCAGGCTCGCGGCCCGGTCGGCTGTGGCTCCGGAAGCGGCCGATTCGCTCGCGACGTTCCCCGGTCTGCGGGCCCGCCTCGCCGGCCAGCAGGATGCCGACGACGAAGATGGACTCGAGGAAGAAGGCGACGATGCCGAGCCGACGATCCGCGTCCGCCGCCGCGAGAAGCCCAGCGTCGAAACCGAGGAGTTCGAGGCTGAAGCCGTGGGCGCCGACGTTGCCGACGAGGCCGTGGAAGACGACGAGGAGAGCGAGGCTGAGGGCGAGCCGGAGCCCGTGGTGCCGATCAAGTCGCTGTCGATGCGGCGGAGGAAGCCCGAGCTGCTCGATCTCGCGCCGGATCCGGCGGCCGACTACGAGCTGCCGAGCATGGACCTGCTCCTGCCCACCGAATACCTCGAGAGCGAGCAGCAGGAGCAGGAAGTCCGCGACCGGGCGCGAGTGCTCGAGAAGACGTTCGGCGAGTTTGGCTTCAAGGTGAAGGTGGTCGAGATCGAGACCGGCCCCGTGATCTCGCAATACGAGATCGAGCTGGAAGCGGGCCTGCGGCTCTCGAAGATCACGAACCTCGCCGACGACCTCGCCATCGCGCTCCGCGTGCCGAGCGTCCGCATCGTGGCCCCGATCCCGGGCAAGAACTCCGTCGGCATCGAGGTGCCCAACACCACCCGGCAGATGGTTCGCCTCCGCGAGGTGATCGAAGAGACGCAGTCGAAGAGCCGCACGATGAAGATCCCGATCTTCCTCGGCAAAGACGTGGCGGGCAATCCGATGGTGGTCGACATGGCGAGCATGCCCCACCTCCTGATCGCCGGCCGCACCGGCACCGGAAAATCGGTCTGCTTGAACTCGATCATCGTCTCGATGCTCATGACCCGCCGGCCCGACGAGGTGCGGATGCTGATGATCGACCCGAAGATGGTCGAGCTCACGCCCTACAAGTCGCTGCCCCACCTCATGCATCCGGTGGTCACCGACATGAAGAAGGCCGAGGCGATCCTCGCCTGGGCCGTCGACAAGATGGAGGAGCGGTATACGCTCCTGGCGAAGGTCGGCGTGCGACACCTCACGCAATACAACGCGCTCGGCCGCGAGGAGATCCTCAAGCGGATGAATCCCGAGACGGAGGAGATGGCGGCAGCCATCCCCACCACGATGCCATTCATCGTGATGATCGCCGACGAGATCGCCGACATGATGATGACGGCGGGCAAGGAGATCGAGGCCCACATCATCCGCCTCGCCCAGAAGAGCCGGGCCGTGGGCATCCACCTGATCCTCGCCACGCAGAAGCCGACGGTGGACGTGATCACCGGCCTGATCAAGAGCAACCTGCCGGCGCGAATCGCCTTCCAGGTGGCCAGCCGCACCGACAGCCGCGTGGTGCTCGACGAGATGGGGGCCGAGCGGCTCCTCGGCAACGGCGACATGCTCTTCCTCTCGCCGGGCACGAGCCAGATCCTGCGTGGCCAGGGCACGTTCCTCTCCGACGACGAGATCAACCGCGTGATGGCGGCGATCGGCACGAGCGAGCCGCAGTATGCCGCCGAACTCGTGAACCTCCAGCCGGCGCCATCGGGCGACGCGGCCAAGGGCGGGCCCAGCCCGAAGGACAAGGACGAGCTCTACGAGGCGGCCGTCGAGGTGGTGATCCGCGAGGGTCGCGGCAGCGTGTCGCTCCTGCAGCGGGCGCTCGGCGTGGGCTACGGCCGCGGGGCCCGCCTCATCGACTTCATGGCCGAGGATGGCGTCGTCGGCCAATACGCCGGCAGCCAGGCCCGTGAGGTTCTGATCACGATGGAACAGTGGGCCGAGCGCAGCGGTTCGGCTCCCCTGCCCCCCGATCCCGCGCCCCGCAAGCTGAAGATCCAGCCGCATGCGGCGCCGGCGGCCGCCCCGGCCGTGCTCGATCCCGAGGATGAGATCGATCGCGAAGAGGCGTTTGCCGACTTCGAGTCGGACGAGGATGCCGACGACGATTCGGATGACGACGCCGAGTACGAGGATGACGACTCGTACGACAACGCCGACGACGAGTGATCGCCCCCAGTAGGACAGGCTTCAGCCTGTCCCCCAGAAGGCTTCAGCCTGTCGAACGCAAGCCCCCGGCGGAAGCCGGCGGGATGACGCGCCGCGATCACCATCGACGCATTTGATCAACTGCCCGGCGGGAACGAGGCCTCGACAGAGTGCTCGGTCGCCCCGTCGAGCTTGCGGCTGCGATAGAGGTGGAATCGATCGACGGGGATCGCGTCGATCGCGAGGCCGGCGGTGTCGGCGAGAAACCTGGCCGTCCACGCGCGCGGCACGGCCGGCGTGAACCGCGCGAGCGTGACGTGCGGCACGTAGGGTCGGTGCTCCACGTCGAGGCCGCATGACGCGAGCGCCGCGCCGATGGCAGCATGCAGTTCGACAAGGGCCGTCGACTCGGCCACGCCCGCCCAGAGCACGGTCGGCCGGCCGCGGGGTGGAAACACGCCCGTGCCCCGGATCGCGATCGAAAAGGCGTCGTGCGTCACTCCCGCGAGCGCCTCCGGCAGGCCGGCACACGCGGCGTCCTCGATGTCGCCCAGGAAATGGAGCGTGAGATGCAGCTGCGCCGGCCGCACCGGTCGCACGCCCCGCGGCGGCTGAAGGAGCAGCTGGCCGAGCCGCCAGCAGATGGGCTTCGGCAGGTCGATCGCGATGAAGAGCCGTCGGGGCATGCTCGGTCGCCAAAAGGGGACGCAGTCACTAGCGTTCGGCACGCCGTTTGCCGAAAGTAGGGCAGGCTTCAGCCTGCCTCGCCTCTCCTGCGGGCGGCCGCGAAAAAGGCTGCGTCCCACTAGCGTTCGGCACAACATTTGCGCCAGCGAGCCCAGCAAATCCAGGTAGTGTAGGCGGAGTTGCGCCCTGAGTGTGAAGTTGCCATAGTGTGAGGCATGACAGCCACGCACCGCAAGATTCCCCCCGAAGACATTCACGGCCTGAAGTATTTCAAGGCGCTGCGGGGCGTGCCATCCCGGATCGACGTGACCCCTGCCAAGCCCAAAGGCGAAGACGACGAGCGGGCGGTGCTGGCCCGCACGGTCGAACCAGACCGCATGTACATGATGGATCGCTGCTGCGCGGAACTTGCGATTCCCGACTTTCGAGCTCGATCCCGAGGTGCGCGCTGCAGCCGGTGAACCAATGTGGCTTGCGGCAGCAGACGCCGCCCGCAGGAGAGGCAAGGCAGGCTGAAGCCTACCCTACTTTCGGCACACGGCGTGCCGAACAGGAGTGGGACGCAGCTCTTTTCAGGCTCAAATGCTCGGATGGTGATGGAGGGCGGCATCCCACTCGCTTCCGCGAGGGGCTTCCGGAGCGTTCCCCCAAAAGCCCCCGGCGGAAGCCGGCGGGGTGACGCGTCGCAAAAGAGTCCTGACACCTTTTCCGGACGGCGATTCTGACTAGGCTAGCAGGATGCGCACGATCGAAATCTACGACACCACGCTCCGCGACGGCAGCCAGGGGGAAGGCGTCAACTTCTCTCTCGAAGACAAACTGGCGATCACCCGCCGGCTCGACGAGGCGGGCGTCGATTACATCGAGGGGGGCTATCCGCTCTCGAACCCCAAAGACGCGCAGTATTTCGAGCGGGCGAGCAAGCTCGCGCTTCGCCACTCGAAGGTCTGCGCCTTCGGCATGACCCGCCGCCGCGGCATGACGGCCGCCGAGGATCCCGGCATGAAGGCCCTCCTCGACGCCGGCACGAGCGTGGTCACGATCGTGGGCAAGACCTCCGCCTTCCACGTGAGCGAAGTGCTCGGCGTCTCCCGCGAGGAAAACCTCGCCATGATCGCGGACACGGTTGCGCACCTCACGCAATCTGGCCGCGAGATCTTCTACGATGCGGAGCACTTTTTCGACGGCTGGAAGCTCGACCGTGACTATTCCGCCGCCACGATCGTCGCCGCGGCGAAGGCCGGCGCCACGCGGATCGTCTGCTGCGACACCAACGGCGGCACGCTCCCCGACGAGATCGCCCGCATCCTCGGCGAGGCGGCCGCGGCCCTGAAGGCGGCCGGCTGCGAGCGGCCGCTGGCGATCCACTGCCACAACGATTGCGATCTCGCCGTCGCCAATTCGCTCGCGGCCGTGGCGGCCGGCGCCGCGCAGGTGCAGGGCACGATCAATGGCATCGGTGAGCGGTGCGGCAACGCCGACCTGATCTCCGTCATCGCGAACCTCGCCCTGAAGCTGCCCGGCTACCGGGTGCTCGACCGCGGCGAAGGGGCCGGCGCGGCCCACCTCACGGAGCTCTCGCGATTCGTCTACGAGACGGCGAACATGACCTACCGCCCCGGGCAGCCGTTCGTCGGCGCGAGCGCCTTCGCCCACAAGGGCGGCATGCACGTGCACGCGGTCGCGAAGGCGACGGAATCCTACGAGCACATCCCGCCTGAGGCCGTGGGCAATTCGCGGCGGATTCTCGTGAGCGAGCTCTCCGGCCGGTCCAACATCGCCGCGCTCGTCACGCGGCCCGACGTGAAGAACGACCGCGCCCTGCTCGACCGGGTGCTCGCCGAAGTCTGCCGCCTCGAGAACGAGGGCTGGCAGTTCGAGGCGGCCGGGGCGTCGTTCGACCTGCTCGTCGACCGCTGCGCCGGCACGTTCAAGCCCCGCTTCGAGAAGCAGAGCTACAACGTCGCCGTGGAGAGCCGCGACGGGCAGGACGTGCGGACGGAGGCCACCGTGAAGCTGGTCGTGGACGGCGTGCAGCGGCACGAGGTGGCCGAGGGGGATGGCCCCGTGAATGCCCTCGACGCAGCAATCCGCAAGGCCCTCGACTCGACCTATCCCGCCCTCTCGCGGATGCACCTGCTCGACTATAAGGTTCGTGTCATCAACGCCCAAGAGGGCACGGCGGCGAAGGTCCGCGTGTCGATCGAGAGCACCGACGGCGAAAGCGTCTGGGGCACTGTGGGCGTGAGCGAAAACGTGATCGAGGCGAGTTGGCTGGCGCTCGCCGACTCGTTTCACTACTTCCTCTCGAAGTAGGACAGGCTTCAGCCTGTCCGGAAGTACCGAAGGGCTGAAGCCTGTCCTACTCAGGCCGCGGCCGCCGGAGTTGCAGGGTTTTCGCGGAGGGGGGACAAGTTTGTGCGATGCCGCTAAATTATGAGTCGTTTCCGCTGCCCCCTTTCACCTCCTTCCTGCCGTTTTCCACATCCGAGGCGACACGATGCGATGCCCCGCTGCCCTGCTCCTCTGCGGCCTGTTCCTGACCACCTCCGCGTCGGCCGACGAGGCCGGATGGACGAGCCTGTTCGACGGCAAGACGCTCGCCGGCTGGAAGAGCTACACGGGCAAGCCGATCGGCAGCCAGTGGGTGGTGGAGGACGGGGCGATCCACCTTGCCGCGGGCGGCGGCGGCGACATCGTCACGGAGAAGGAGTTTCGGAACTTCGAATTCCAGTTTCAGTGGAAGGTGGCCCCGGGCGCCAACAGCGGCGTGATGTATCGGGTGCGGCCCGGCGACCAGGCGCCCTACCTCAGCGGCCCGGAATACCAGGTGCTCGATGACTCCCGGCATCGAGACGGCGGCAACCCGAAGACTTCGGCGGCCGCACTCTATGGCCTGATCGCCGGCGCCGACAAAGAGCTCAAGCCCGTGGGCGAATGGAATACCGGAAAGATCGTCGTCAACGGCAACCACATCGAGCACTGGCTCAACGGCCGGAAGGTGGTCGAGACCGACATCGGCACGGATGCCTGGCGAGCGATGATCGCCGGCAGCAAGTTCAAGGACTGGACGCAATTCGCCGGAGCGCCGCAAGGAATGATCTGTCTCCAGGATCACGGCGACAAGGTCTGGTTTCGCGACCTGAAGATCCGCGAACTGAAGTCCGAATGACGGTCGGCCGAGAACCCAGCCATGGCGACGCTCATCATTCAGAGTGCGGATGCGACCAGTCCGGATCGCGTCATGCGCGTCGAAGGGAAGATCGTCTACATCGGCCGCTCGCCGAAGTGCACGGTCCAGCTCAATGATCCGACGGTGAGCAGGCTCCATGCCGCGCTCACGCAGCAGGCGGATGGCAGCTGGGCGCTCGTGCGGCACAAGGCGGCGCAGCAGGTCTGGATCGATGGAGAGGCCGTCGACAAGAAGCCGCTCCGCGGAGGTGAGAGCATCCGGATCGGCGGCTTCACGATCCTCTTCCATGCGCAGGATACGGAAGTGGCGGGCGTGGACGACGAGACGGTGCGCGGCCAGCCGGTGGTCGCCATGCTTGACGATCTGCCCGACGCCACGCTGTGGTTCGAGGCGGGCGGACCGCCCGCCGGATCCGTCCGGCTCACCCGCGTCGTGACGGTCTTCGGCCGGGGCGAAGAGTGCGACGTGGTCCTCGACGACCAGCGGTGCTCCCGCAGGCACATGGAGATCAGCCGCGTCGACGATGGATTCGTGCTGCGGGATCTCGGCAGCACCAACGGCGTGCTCGTCAACGGCGAGCGAGTTCATGGCGAGGTCGAGCTCATTGGCGGCGACGTCGTCCAGTTGGGCGGAACTCGGATGCGATTCGAGATCGACGACGAGTCGCAGTCAGCGACCATGCCGGCGACGGCGGCGAGTATGTCCGCCGGGCCCTCCCATCCTTACGAGCCATGTGCCGTCCCCGACCAGCCAGCCGTGGCGGCGGCACCAGCCGCACTGACCACGCCCCAAGGGCTTCTTGGCAGGTGGGCACATGCCACGCCATTTTTTCAGGTCGCTTCCGCGCTGACGGCGGCGGTGCTCGTTGCGTCCGCGTTCTTCATCGCGATGGTGTGGTCGCGCCGCCCCAGGACGGAGCCGCCCGAGGCGGTGGCACAGCAGGCCGGCCGGGTGAATGCCGCGGCGGTCAAACGCAGCGAGCCTGAGCCGGATGCCGGCGAACGCGAAGTTGTCGCAGCCGAGGATCAGTCCGAATCCCAGCCGGAGCGAGAGGCCGATTCCGTCGCTTTGGAAGAGACCGGTCTGGCGGGCGGTGATGCGGATGGCGATCCGCTGCTCGCTGATGCCACGCGGCCGAAGCCGCGCTCCACGGAGAGGTCGCAGGCCGCGCGCGGCTCCGGTCGGCCAGCAAAATCGACGCCGGAAGACCAAGATTTCGCCGACTCGGCAGACGCCGGAGAATCCACCGAACCGGAGCGGAAGTTCTCCGATCTCCTCGAGGAGAGCCTGTCAAAAAAGGATCGGCGCCGAGAGCAGCCCGACGATCCAGTTCAAGAAAAGGACGAATCGCTCCAAGACTCCAAGAGCGAGGACTCCCAGGCCGCCGGCTCCCAGAACAACGTGGCCAAAAGGCTCGCATTGCCCGACGAGGCCGATGTCGCGGCGGCGCTCGAGAGCATCAAGGAGGTCTACGCAGAAGAACTCGCCGATTCGCGGCCGCTCGGGCCGACGCTCTCGAAGCTGCTCTCGGCGGCGCGGAAGTCGGCGAAGCCGGCCAGCAAATACGCCCTGCTCGTTGCGGCGGAGCAGAAGGCCGTGCAGGCGAGGGATTTCGGCGAGGCGATCGACGTGATCGACGCGCGGTCCGAGATGTTCGAAGTCGATGCCCTGCAGGGGAGGCTCGACATGCTGCGCGAGGCGTCGAAGACTGCAGCAGACGCCAATGACGAGATCTACGAACTCACCGTGAAGGTGGCGGCGGATGCGATCGAATCCGAGCGGTTCGAGGTGGCGACCAAGGCCGCTGGCCTCGCCGGACACGTGGCCGCAATGCTTGATCAGCAGTCGCTGGCGAAGGCGGTCCGGAGCCCGTTCAATCCGAATGCCGGTGGGCCGGGGCAGTCGGCGCCGCCGGCGAAGGCTGCCGGGGCGGCGGACATCCCGCGCAAATCAGAGTTCGCCAAGCAGCTAAAACTCGCCGTGTCGGAGTGCAAGAAACTGCACCAGAAATACGATCAGGCCCGCGCGGAGCTCGAGAAAACGCCCGGTGACGAGAAATCGCTCGAGATCGTCGGCAAGTATCTTTGTTTCGTGAAGGGAGACTGGAAGGACGGCCTGCGGTCCCTCGCCGACGGCCAAGAAGGGGCCTTGCGCTCGCTCGCCGAGCGGGAGCTGACGCTGCTCTTGGATAGCGGGGCGGATCCAGCCAAGGTCTTTATTTTGGCCGGCGACTGGTGGGCCCTCGCCGACGCGCCGAGACGGTCGAGCGACATGCCGGCGGGCGCAGCTGCAATCGTGAAGAACCACGCCGCAGGCATCTACGAGCGAATTCTCGACAAACTCTCTGATCCGATCGAGGCCGAACTGGCGAAAAAAAGAATCGCGGCGGCGGCCGACGAGTCGCCCCCGTGGCGCGTCGAGCCGCGCAGCCGAGACGAGCTCTAGCTGCCTGCGGAAAGAGCCGGCCACGGCCCCCGATATTTTGGTGCCAAGGAGTCTTCATGCACGAATTGCCCAAGCAATACGATCACAAGGCGGCGCAGGCCCGCTGCCGCGGCCTCTGGGACGCCGGCCGCTACTGGCACGCCGAGCCGGAGACCGGCCGCGACGTCTTTTCGATCGTGATCCCGCCCCCGAATGTCACCGGCGCGCTCCACCTCGGCCACGCGCTCAATAACACGCTGCAGGACGTGCTCGTCCGCACGCGGCGGATGCAGGGTTTCCTCACGCTCTGGATGCCCGGCACCGACCACGCCGGCATCGCCACGCAGGCGGTCGTCGAGCGGCGGCTCCTGGAAGAGGAAAAACTCTCGCGGCACGACCTCGGCCGCGAGAAGCTGGTCGAACGGATCTGGGCCTGGAAGGAGCAGTATGAGAAGCGGATTCTCGGGCAGCTTCGCGACCTGGGCGCCAGCTGCGATTGGGACCGCACCCGGTTCACGCTCGACGATCGGTGCGCCGCCGCCGTCCGCGAGGCCTTCTTCCGGCTCTTCCAGAAGGGCTTGGTCCGCCGCGGTAAGCGGCTCGTCAACTGGGACACCTTCCTGCAGACGGCCGTGAGCGACGACGAGGTCTTTCACGAAACCGTGAAGGGCCACTTCTGGCACATCCGCTACGACGTGATCGCCCCCCAGCCGGGCGAGCCCACGAGCGTGGTCGTGGCGACCACGCGGCCCGAGACGCTCCTCGGCGACACGGCCGTGGCGGTGCATCCCGCGCCCGCGGCTGCGCTCGATGCCGCCGAACAGACGCTCCGCGAGAAGCGTGCGGCGGCTTCCTCGAAGGAGCACGCTGAGATCGACAAGGCACTCGAGGAGCTTGCCGCGCGTCGCGCGCAGCTTCTGCCCGGCCTCGAGCGGCTGGCGGCGATGGCCCGCGCCGGGCGACAGGTGAGGTTGCCGCTGCTCGGCCGGGCGATCCCGCTCGTCGCCGACGAATGGGCGAAGCCGGAGATGGGCTCCGGCTGCGTGAAGATCACGCCCGCCCACGATCCCAACGATTACGACGTGGGCCTGCGGCAGAAGCTGCCGATGGTCAACATCTTGAAGCCCGACGGCACGCTCAACGCGGAGGCCGGCCCCTACGCCGGTCTCACGATCCAGAAAGCCCGCACGAAGGTGGTGGCCGACCTCGAGGCGGCCGGCCAGCTCGTGCAGGTGGAGGATCGCGTCATCGATCTGGCCCACTCCGACCGGTCGAAGACGCCGATCGAGCCCTACCTCGCCGACCAGTGGTTCATCCGGATGGACGAGCTCGCCCAGCCGGCGCTCGACGCCGTGACGAAGGGCGACGTGAGGATCGTGCCGGAGCGGTATGCGAAGAGCTATCTCGACTGGCTCGGCGAGAAGCGCGACTGGCCGGTGAGCCGGCAGCTCTGGTGGGGGCACCGGATTCCGATCTGGCACGTGGAAGGCGTGGCCGAGGCCGATCTCGCGAAGGCCTTCGCCGGCCGGGCGACCGTCGCCTGGAAGACCGACGGCGCCGACGGCTGGCACGTTTGCTCGTCGGACGAATCGCTCGGCATCGATAGCGTGAACGGGCAGCCGCTCGTGCGGGATGCCGACGTGCTCGACACCTGGTTCTCGTCGGCGCTCTGGCCGCACTCGACGCTCGGCTGGCCGGCGGCGACGCCGGAGCTCGCTTGCTTCTACCCCACGACCACGCTCGTCACCAGCCGCGACATCATCACACTCTGGGTGGCGCGGATGGTGATCATGGGCATCTTCGACACGGGGAAGATCCCGTTCACCGACGTCGCCATTCACCCGAAGATCCTCGATCGCTACGGCGAGACGATGAGCAAGAGCAAGGGGAACGGCGTCGATCCCGTCGACGTGATCGAGGCGCTCGGGGCCGACGCGCTGCGGTTCGGCATGGTGAGCATGGCGACCGAGACGCAGGACGTGCGGATGCCGGTCGAATTCCAGTGCCCGCACTGCGAGGCGCGGATCGAGCAGACCGTGCAAAACCGGATGCTGCCGCGGATCGACTGCCCCAAGTGCAAGAAGCCCTTCCGCACGCAGTGGGCGGCGAAGCCGGAGGACATCGCCCTGCCCCGCGGCCCGGCGCTTTCGGAGCGGTTTGAGTCGGGGCGAAACTTCTCCAACAAGCTCTGGAACGCCACGCGGTTCGTCCTCATGAACCTCGAGGGCTTCGCGGGCGAGGATCTCTCCGGCTGGCAGGCCGGCCGCGGCCCGGCGGTGGACTCGCTCGAGGACCGCTGGCTCCTGAGCCGCCTGGCGAGCGTGACCCGCGATGCCACGAACGCGATCGATGAATACCGCTTCGCAGAGGCGGCGCGGATCCTCTACGCCTTCGCCTGGGACGAATACTGCAGCGCCTATCTCGAGCTCTGCAAGAGCCGCCTCGCCGACCCGGCGACGCGGAAGCAGGCCCAATCGATGCTGCTGCTCGGCCTCGATACGATCCTGCGGCTGCTCCACCCGATCATGCCGTTCGTGACGGAGGAGATCTGGCAGCACCTCGCCACTGCGGCGGGCGGTCGACGGATGCCCTGGGACAGCGCATCGCCGGCGCCGTCGATCATGGTGGCCGCGTGGCCCGCGCCGCCGGCCTCGTGGGTGGACGACCGCACCGAGACGCAGTTTGGCACGTTCCTCGCCGTCGTCGGCGCGATCCGCGAGATCCGCGCCCGGCAGAACGTGCCGCCGAAGACCCGCGTGAAGGTGGCCATCCGCGCGCCCCGCGAGACGGCCGCCCTGCTCGAGCCGATGCAGGCCGCGATCGCCTCGATGGTGGTGGCGGAGATCACGGCGGCCGGGCCGGAGGCGAGCGGCGCGGCGGCCGCGGCAACGGCCAACGTGCTGGGCTGCGACGTCTTCGTCGATCTGGCCGACCTGATCGATGTGGGCGCGGAGATCGCGCGGCTGACGAAGGAAAACGAGAAACTGACCGGCTTCATCGCCGCCAAGCGGGCGAAACTCGCCGACGGCACGTTCGCGGCGAAGGCCCCGCCGGCCGTCGTGGAGAAGGAGCGGGTCCAGTTGGCGGAGCTCGAGGAAAAGCGCGTCAAGGGCCAGGCCACGCTCGCCGAGCTCCGGGCCCGCGGGTAG